>JAYEGH010000089.1:0-3778 GCA_034659055.1 Candidatus Caldatribacteriota bacterium | reverse complement strand
GATAGAGGACAGGTAAGTAGCTGTTCCAATGCTTCCCTTCATGATCCATATACACCTCTTTTTGCTTCTATTTTAGTGTACTTCTTTCATCTTGGCAATGGTGCATATGTATCTGAACTTATTCAGAACAGCTTTCCTTTATATTTTTATATAAGGAAACAGGCCTTCCTGAAAGCTTTGTAAAATAAGGGTTTCAGAAGAGCAAATAGGAACAGAAAACTATCACTTTTCCTTACACAGTTCCCCTTACCCCGATAAGTATTATACTTTTACGATGCGCCCATTGTATTTGCTTTGATATAATATACTCATACGCTTTCATAATTGTTCTCCATCACTCTAAATTATATTGTCAATGAAAAAATCTTTCTCTATTATCTAATTTAAAAGCAAAATATTAATTACCTCCTTTGGTGGTATAATTATACCAAATAAGTTACCTAATTACTGAGCATTAACATGTGTCCCTATTTCTTTTATGGACATGGTCCGCTAGATCATTTAGTCCGATTGTAATTATCTTTTAACAAATTTTATCAATAACTACTACGGGGCAGATAAATCCGCCCCCTACATAAGAAAATACATTTTTGTCATTGCGATAAAAAAAGTAGCATTCTTCTTTCTATCTAACTACCCCACCTGAGTTTACACTAACTTCGCAACTCATATCGCGTAAAGAATACAGTAATAAGTGATGAGTAATGAATAATAGATAAAGGTAGAAAGGTAGGGGCGTATTGCAATACGCCCCTACAATAAATGAAAAAAAATAACAGTTTTTTCTTGTTTATTTACTTCTTAATCTCGGCTAATTCGCCTTCGGTTTTAGCTACTACTACAGCACAGGCAGCATCTCCGGTTACATTACAAGAGGTTCGAGCCATATCTAATATTCTATCTACCCCGGCAATAAGAGCTACTCCTTCCAGAGGAAGTCCAACAGAAGTAAGCACCAGAGTCAGCATAACCAAACCTGCTCCTGGTACACCAGCGGTTCCAATGGAGGCTAAAAGGGCAGTTAATAATACAGTAAGCTGTCCACTAAAACCTAAAGAAATACCATAAGCCTGAGCTACAAATAAAGCACAAACGCCCTGATAAAGAGCGGTCCCATCCATATTAATGGTAGCCCCCAAAGGCTGAACAAAACTGGAAATAGTAGAAGATACTCCTAAATTATCTTGAGCCACTCGCATAGAAACCGGTAGAGTGGCTGAACTACTACAAGTGCTATAAGCCAATAATGATGCTTCACTAATCCCCTTGAAGAATTTTGCCGGGCTCATCTTGGCAATAATAGAAGTCATCCCTGAATATACTACTATTGCATGAATTATTACTCCCAAATAAACGGCAAAAATTAATTTAGCAAAAGGTATCAAAACAGAAAGACCATGTGAACCTACAGTAGTTGCAATAAGGGCAAATACACCATAAGGGGCAAATCCCATTACCGTGCCGGTAAGTTTATACATGGTCTCGGCAAATCCTTCAAAAAATTTAAGAACTGCTTTGCCTTTTTCTCCGGCCTTGGTCATAGCATAACCAAAGAAGAGAGCAAAGGCAATTACCTGAAGGACCTTGCCATTTGCCATCGCTCCAACTGGGTTTCTGGGAATTATATTCACTAGGGTATCAACCAGAGAAGGAGCTCCCGCTGCCTCTTTAGCTGGACCCTCTAAAACTAAATTCATTCCTGCACCTGGTTGGAATATATTCCCCATTAACAAGCCAATAATTATAGCAAAGGCAGTAGTTACTAAATAATATGCGATAGTCTTACCGGCTACCCGGCCTAATTTTTTAGGTTCAGCTATACTGGCAACTCCCACTACTAAGGTCGCAAAGATTAAAGGAATTATGAGCATCTTTAGTAAAGAAATAAAGATAGTTCCTATAGGTTTTATCCATACGATCCCAGGTCCCCATATTGCTCCTAAAATTGCTCCTGAAACAAAACCGATTAGAACTTTTTGAAAAAGTTTCATATCCTATTTACCTCCATTTTATAATAAATATTTAAAAAAATATTGGACAAATTTTTTCAATTTCGCTTATTTTACTTTCTTATTTCATCACCTCGCTTTCTGAATCGCGACTTCAGCCAAAACCCGGGTCGAGTCTATTAGCGGTATCGAGATATCTCCCTCTTTTATGATTAGAGGAATCTAGGTACAACCGGCAATTATTGCTTCTACTCCCTTATCAACTAATTTTTGAGCGATTTTCAAAATATTTTTTTTAATCTCCTCAGATAAATTTCCTGTCTTTGCTGCATAGATTACTTTCATAACTTCTTCCTTATCCTTCTCTTCAGAAGAGATAACCTCAATATTAAATTTTTTAAAATGTTGCGGATAAATTTCCGTGTCACTCTTCTATCCTTCCTGACTTAATCCACTCTTTTATTATTTCTCTTTTCTTTTCTTCTAGGAGTGTTATGTCACCTTGATTACGGACTTTATGAATCTTTTCCAAATTAATAGATATTTTCCTTACATCCTATTGAGGGTTATATTCAATATGATCTTCTTTTATATTTACAATAATTGCTTTAGTTTTTACTGATGTAGTACCTATTTTATAATTTCGCCTTTTTTGTTCATATTTATAAATCCAGTTATCATAAGTACAATCTTTTCCTCCGGTAATATAATCTAACGGCATGGTTTTTAAATACATTTTAGTTTCATCCAGGGTAACTTTGGCATATACCGATAAAGAAAACATCATCAAAATAATAATTAATATTGCTAATATTTCACGAAATTTTATTTTGTTCATTAAAATCTCCTTTTATATAAAGGTATGCACGCAAAAAAAACCGGTAATCTAGCGGTCATAATATTACCTGAGAGAAGGAACGGGGTCTATAATTAAAAAAAGCATTTCATAACTATAGAATAATCTGAAAGATGAGGATAGTCAAATAACTTTCTTTATGCAAAAATAGAATATATGGCCAGAGGAACATTTGTGGCTTCCGGGGTCTGTCAAAAGACATATGTTTTTGTGACTCGACCTGAACTGCCGGATGTTCCTCTGCCTCTACCTTAGTCTAATGGGAAGATGCCTATAAAAAGTGGCTATTATAGACGGGATATCAGATAGAGGCAAGGCCAAAAACCCACAAGGAGGGAAGAAAGATGAAAAGACTATCCGGAGGAATCGATATCGGATGCGAATCTCACCACATAATAATCTTAGATGAGGAAGATAATTTTCTTTACAACCAGAAGGTAACTCATAAACTTAATGAATTTACTGAAAACATAAAACTATTTAGAAAGATAGAAAAACAAGAAGGAGGAAAAATATCTTTCGCCCTAGAGGGGAAGAATGGCTATAGTAACCCACTTGACCGGATACTACTGGATAAAGGATTTACCCTCTACAATGTAGATAACTTCAAATTAAAAAGATTCCGAGAGGCCTTTGCCGGTGAATGGAGAGATGATGAAAGAGATTCTCTGATGCTCTCCAAGATGTTGAAATTAAAAGAGCATATAAATAGCCCAAGAGAGAAAGTATTTATCAAGATTGAGCAACCTTCTCTTGTAACCGAAAGCCTGAAGCTCCTCTCCCGCCACCAGCAGACTCTAATTGATGAGAAGGTAAGGATTGTTAACCGGTTAGGAAAGAAGTTACTGGAAGTATGTCCCCAGATATTGGAATTGGGTAAACTGAAGAATAAAAAGATAGTTGCTGTTTTAGCCAAATATCCTGATTTTTCTAAATATAAAAAGATTGCCCTTAAATCCCTACTGAAGATAAA
>JAYEGH010000088.1:0-3809 GCA_034659055.1 Candidatus Caldatribacteriota bacterium | reverse complement strand
GTTTTGAGATTTTGGGATAATGAAATTTTCAATAATATCGAGGGTGTATTAAATTATATAAGAGAAGAACTTTTATCCCCCTCACCCTAACCCTCTCCCTCAGAGGGGAGAGGGAAGTAAAAGAAAAGAATAATTTCCTTATATCTTTTTTTGCTGGCAGACTACTCTTAACTTTATTTTGTCTTGTTTTTATATATACTCGATACTGTTCTTAATCTTTATCTTAATTGGAGAATTGGCGAATAGGCTAATTGGCAAATCAATTATTTGGAGAATTAACACCCATGTCATTATTTTATAGACTAATACTTGCTCATATGATTGCAGATTTTCCCCTGCAAACTAAACAAATATTCAACATAAAAATGAATACTAAATGGGGAGTACTATTACATTCCTCAATAGTATTACTATTTTCAATCCTTTTATCCTTTCCTTATTTAGAAAATTCCCGAGTTATTTTAATTATTATAATAGTATTCGTAACCCACACAATAATTGATAAAATAAAATTGGATTATTCAAAGAAAACTTCTAATCAGGGCATAAAAATATTTTTAATCGATCAATTTTTACACATATCGATAATTGCCGCACTCACTATAAATTTCACTAAAACTTATTTAATAACTTCTCCATTCTCTAACACATTATTAAATTACTTGATAGATGTTTACAATAATGATATATTAATTATATATATGATAGGTTACATTGCTTCAGTTTTTTTCATCCCGATATTACTTATCTATATAAAAGAAGAAGATGTCAGCAATGTAAATCTAAAAAAATCACCCAAACAAAAAGCACTAAATATAAAAATACCTGCGAATAAAATGATAGATAAAATTTATAGATTGATTTTAACTATATCAACTCAGTATTTAGCCGAACAATATGTGATTATAATATTTATAATATTTGCAATTACAAATCTTATTTCCTATCAATTAAGTTCAGGAAAGACAGAAAGTATATATAACTTAAAAAGTATCCTGAATTCATCACTGGCAATATTTATTGGGGAAATGTTAAAATTTGTATAAATTAAAATGTTTTAGAGGAAGAGATTGGAAGAATGGAAGATAAAAGTATATCCGGAAAATTTGTTACTGATATTTTATACAAAAAAGGTTTAATTTCAAGAGAACAACTTGATAAAATTATTGAAATACAAAAGTCTACCAACGATGATTTACAAAAGATAATCATCCAAAAAAATATACTTAAAAAAGATGAAATGATGATGTCTATAGCTGAAGAAGTTGGAGTAAAGTATGTGAATTTAGAAGATATCGAAATCGATCCTACAGTTGCCACTTTAATACCTGAAGAAATGGCGAGAAGGCATCAAATAATTGTATTGGATAAAGATGAAGGATTATTAACAGTGGCAATGGCGAACCCACTTGATGTTTTTGCTCATGATGAAATAAAGATACGATTAGGATTCAATATTGAAGCAAATTTGTCTTACAGAGATGACATTGATAAATCTTTAGACGAAATATTCGGAGTATCTGAAGAATGGGAAAAAGTAATTGACAAAGTCGAAAATGTTGACATTACCGTATTAAAGGATGAAGAAAAGAAAGAAGATGATCTTTCCGCAATACAAAAAGGTGATGAAGCCCCAATAGTTTCTCTGGTTAATTTGATGATACTAAGGGCAGTTAAAGAAAAAGCCAGTGATATTCATGTGGAACCATTTGATGAAAATTATTTAAAAATTCGTTATAGAATTGACGGGATATTACACGAAGTAATGTCTCTGTCCAGAAAACTTCATTTACCCGTTATTTCCAGAATTAAAATAATGTCAGAATTAGATATAGCGGAAAGAAGACTGCCTCAAGATGGCAGAATTCAGGTAAAAGTAAGTGGAAGAAAGATAAATATTCGTGTATCCACTATTCCAACAGTAAATGGTGAAAGTGCGGTTTTAAGAGTATTAGACCCTGCAAGCATTTTATTGGAATTAGATTCATTAGGCTTTTCTCCGGATATGCTGTCAAGATTTAAGACTTTAATTGAAAAACCAAATGGCATTATTATGGTAACCGGTCCTACAGGAAGTGGCAAGTCTACTACTCTTTATACCGTATTAAATAAGCTTAACTCTAATGAGAAGAAAATCATGACTATCGAAGATCCGGTAGAATACAGATTAAAGGGAATAAACCAAATTCAGGCAAAACCCAAAATAGGACTCTCTTTTGCTGCCGGCCTAAGAAGTTTTCTAAGGCAAGACCCTGATATTATGTTGGTAGGAGAAATAAGAGATAAAGAAACTGCAGAAATTGCCGTTCAAGCAGCCCTTACCGGACATCTAGTCTTGAGTACTCTCCATACAAATGATGCCCCCAGTTCAGTGATAAGATTAATCGATATGGGAGTTGAATCATTTTTAATTTCAGCCTCGGTAGTAGGAATTTTAGCCCAAAGATTAGTAAGAAAAATATGTCCAAAATGTAAAAAAGAAATTAAAATAACACCGGATAAGAAAAGGATATTAAAAAGATTGGGTGTGGAAGACAGTGAAATAACTTTATATAAGGGAGAGGGATGTCCATATTGCAAAGGCACCGGTTATAAAGGGAGAATAGCAATTTTTGAGCTGATGATAATTACTGAAAACATAGTAAATTTAATTGCAAAAAATGCTACAACCGGTGAACTAAGAGAAGAAGCCATAAGAGAAGGAATGCAGCTATTAAAAGATGATGGATTATCGAAAGTACGTCGGGGAATTACAACTATTGAAGAAATATTAAGAGCCGCTTCGGCTTAGAATCTATAGAGGTGATTTAATTGATTAATTCTAATAAAGTAGAAGATAAAATAAAAAGATTAGAAAAGAAAATATTACAGTTAAATGCTTTAAATAGAATATCATCAGAATTAACTAAAACAAATGATTTGGATGTCCTACTAAATAGAATAATTGAATACGCAGCAAAAATTGTCGAAGGTGAAGCTGCTTCAATCTTGCTTTTTGATAAAGATAAAAAGGAATTATATTTCAAAGCGAGTTTAGGGAAAAAAAGCAGGGAAATAAAAAAATATAAAGTAAAAATAGGAGAAGGAATTGCCGGATGGGTAGCAGAAAAAGGGAAACCTTTAATTGTTAATAATGTTGATAAAAATGAAAAGTGGAAAAAAGATTTTGATGATGCTACAAAGTTTACCACAAAATCTGTTATCTGTGTTCCTCTATTCATGGAAGAAGATATCTTAGGAGTCATAGAAGTTATTAATAAAATAGAGGAAAAGAATTTCGACGAAAACGATGAAGAAATATTAAATTCTTTTGCTAATCAAGTAGTAATAGCTCTACATAATGCAAACATTATCGGAGATTTACATAATTATTTTAGAAATACTTTAGAAATATTAATTCAAGCGATGGAAAATGAATCCATAGCCCCAAAAGGTCATTTTATGAAAATAGCCCGATTTACAACACAAATTGGTAATAAAATGGGAATCACCGGGAAGGATTACAAAAATTTATATTATGCCTCCATATTGCACGATATAGGAAAAATTAAAACAAAAAATAAAATTGGTACAGATATTTACTCTTCAAACAATATGCATCCGATAATAGGGGCAAATATGCTAAAACAAATAAAACTATTTGAAGATATTGTTCCAATTGTGAAATATCACCATGAAAATTATGATGGAAGCGGTTTTCCATCCGGAATTGGTGGAGAGGAAATACCTCTCGCTTCTCGAATAATAGCAGTAGTTGAAGATTATATTAGAATACTTTATAATATCAATATAAATGATTCTTTAGAAAA
>JAYEGH010000087.1:0-3812 GCA_034659055.1 Candidatus Caldatribacteriota bacterium | reverse complement strand
AAAAAGGTAATTTCTTTATTTTTTGTATCTATTCTGCATCTTACTCCGATGGGAATAGTTATTAAAGGGTCGGTATGGGCAAAATCGACTTCTGAAACTATGGGAAAATCATAGCCTTTTACAGCTTCATCAACAATCATTTTAAGAGAATCCTCTTTGTTAAAACCGACTTTGCTGGGAAATCTACCCATGACCAAACCCTTGATTTTATCATAAACTCCTATATGTCTTAAGTGGGTTAAGAGCCTATCGATTGTCTGTGTAGACTCAAGGTCATCCTCTTCTACAAATAAAATTTTTCCTTCCATATCCGGCCAGTATTCTGTTCCTGCTAAAAGTAACAATGTTCCGGCATTTCCTCCTATAGCCATACCTTCTCCAATTCCTTCTCTTAGAACTTTCCAACCGAGATTTTCTTTCCATTCTCTTGGTCCTAAACCTTCTTTTTCCCACCACTGGTCTTCTGCCCATTTTTCAGAAGCTTTTATAATAACATTTTCTTTCCCGGCAATTAAAAATTCATCAAAATATTTCTCTGAATATTCAGGTAATTCTGGTTGGCAAAAAGTGATAAAAGCAGGACCAGAAAAATTAATTAAACCTGTTTTATTATAAAGTACATTATTTAAGGCGGTAACATCGCTAAATCCAATAAATATTTTTGGATTATTTTTAATGACTTCGTAATCTAAATATGGCAAAAGCTGATGAGAATTATACCCACCATACACAGTCATAATTGCATCTACTTCTGAATTTTTAAACATACTCATTAAATCTTCAACTCTTTCACTGATAGTCCCCGCTGTATGACCATACAGTTTATTAATATAATTCCCAAAAATAAGCTTAAAACCTTTGCTTTCTAATTTTTTTACACCAATATCCCAGACATTTTCACTAATAAATTTAGCAGAACTGGCTGGTGCAATTATACCTATTGTGCTCCCTTTTTTTAATCTATTAGGTTTCATTTTCTTCTCCTTCTCTTTCGTCTAATATTACATCTATCTTATTGATTATTAAATATAATCTAAAAATATATTTACTCTATTTTTAGCCTTTAAAGATGTAGATAAAAAAATAAAAAGCCATTACAACAGACAAAGACAATTTAATAAGAACTGCTGTCATGCTTCCGATAAAAGTAGCCATGCCGGCTTTTAAAGCCATTGAATTCTCTTTACCGGCGATAAGCTCTCCTAAAATGGCACCGATAAATATCCCTAAAATCATTCCGAAAGGAGGGAAGAAGATGATGCCGGCCATCATCCCTATTATTGCTCCCCATATCCCGTACTTACTGGTGCCATACTTTTTAGCTCCCAGTAGAGGGAGAAAATAATCTCCCAGGGAGACTATAACAGTTAAGATAGCAAATCTGACTAAGAAGCTTTTACTAAAAACAGGTTCTTCTTTGGCAAGTTGGAGCAATATAAGAGCCGCATAACTAAGTGGAGGCCCAGGAATTGCGGGGAAAATACAACCAATTATTCCTACAATAGTACAAATTATTCCTAATAAAATTAAACCATATTCCATCGCACTCAGCATTCCCTTTTTGTTTGTTCTTTCCCTTTCAGTTTATCATATTTTTTACCTAAGTGGCTATCTTAATAATTTATTTATTTCTTAACCCTCTTTTTTAAACTTAAACCTACACCTACAAACATAAGAGCCAAAACACCCATTACCTGCAATGTACTTTGAGGTAAGGAATTAGTTAAAATTGCTATTGCTCCAAATACAAATAAGAGAAGTCCTAAAATTAATATTATCTCCCCAATTTTTGGTTTTATGATTTATTTCACCTACCTTTCTTCTAATTCTAAATAAACCATTCTATCTTGATTTTTTATTCTAATAAACTAACGGCAAATTCTTGAGCTTTTCGGCAGTCTTCCTCATTGGGCCGGCCCTTATTTATACCACCAATTAGCTTGAAAGGTCCATAAGTATCAAAGCCTTTACAGGAAAATTCTCCCACTACCTGAAACCCCTTTGCGGTTAAATTTTCTTTCAGAGGTTTATTATAATTTTTTGAAGAACCACTGGTGCAAAAAACAAAGGCTTTTTTATCTTTAACTGCCGGTAATTTCTCCACTAATTGGAGAATGCTTTCATGATGTTTACCCATATAAATTCCGGAACCAAACCCAATTAGATCATATTCCGACAATTTATTCACTTCCTCCTCTGTCGGTTTGACCATCTTTGCCTTCAGTTCATCCGTAATTGCTTTTGCAATTTTCTCTGTATTTCCATGATGGACAGAATTATAAACTACTAATACTTTCATTTTATTTTCCCCCTTTTAATAAATATTAAAAAATTGTTCTCTATCTTTCTAAACTATCTGACCTGTACCCGATTAGCTGGACACATAGAAAGTCTGCTATAATAATAACATGAAAGGAAGTATTTAAAAAATAGGATATGTCCCTATTTTTAAGCGCGGTGCAGGAAAATCGAATCCTGGTAATTTTGATGAACAGACTATGACCTTTGAACAATTTCTTAATGATGCTCACCAATTAACCCAATATCTAAAAAAACGTTTCAGTAAGGAGAAAATCTATCTGGTAGGCCATTCCTGGGGGTACACAGTTGGGCAGTAAATTAGTGCATACTTATCCGAATGATTACTACACATATGTGGCAGTAAGCCAGATAGTGAATCCTCTATTAAGTCATAATGTCGCTTATACCTAGCTGCGTAAGCAAATCGAAGAAAAGGAAAAGCGGAAAGATTGGTCGATTCTTATGGTGGTGGAATGGATGTGAGTATGGTAAAATGGTATGGATTGCACTGCGCGCCTCTGAATACCGATTAACCGATTATATTGCCTGGTTCCAAGGAGCAAATAGAGGAAGTGGGCCTATGTGGGAATTTTCCCTATCTTTCAATTTAATCCAAGAGGTTCCACAGTTACTTGTTCCCGTCTATTTTTTTCTCCGGTAGAAATGACTATAACACGCCCTTGAAGTTGGTAGAAGAATATTTCGAAATACTCGATGCTCCAAAAGGTAAGCAATTGATGAGGTTTTAAAAATCAACCCATGCGCCTTTTATGGGAGAAGCGAAGAAATTTAACCGGGAATTGGTACGTGTAAAAAAGGAAACTTATCAATAGCACTGATTTGAATTTCCGCCCATTTAATGTCAAGCAAAATATCTCCTAAATAATTTAAGGAGCATAAGAATAATGAAAAAAGTAAATAGGATTCTTCTTGGCAATTCCAATACATATCTTATCAAAGGTGAAAAGGGATATCTATTAATAGATACCGGTTTCCCAAACACTGTAAAAACATTTTTAAATGCTCTTAGAAAAAAATCAATAAATCTCCGGGATATTGTACTTATTGTTATTACCCATGTTCATTATGATCATGTGGGGAATTTAAAAGAAATAAAAGATTTTAGCGGGGCAAAAATTATAGTAAGCAGTAATGAATATGAACTTCTAAAGAAGGGAATTATTTCCATCCCCAAAGGAACAAACATTTCTGGAAAGCTAATTTCTTATCTGGGAAATTTGTTCCCTAAAGCTATAAGTTATCCGCCTGTTGAAGCTGATATCAGAATCTCAGAAACTTACTCCTTAAGGAATTTTGGTTTTAATGCTTCAATAATACCGACACCGGGACATACAGAAGGTTCGTTATCAGTGGTCTTTGATTCGGGAGAAGCCTTTGTAGGGGATACTTGTTTCAACATATTTCCTATCAATAAATCTACGGTGTTTCCACCTTTTGCTAATGATATACCAATATTGCTAAAAAGTTGGAATCTGCTACTCGATATGAAA
>JAYEGH010000086.1:0-3824 GCA_034659055.1 Candidatus Caldatribacteriota bacterium | reverse complement strand
AAAAATTTATAAGTTTTAAACAATAACAACACTTTTTTTGACATTACTTATGAGATTAAAAGGAGGTAAAAATGAAAGATGAGAATAAGACAAAGGCAGAATTAATAAAAGAATTAAAGATCTCACGGGAAGAGCTAGAAAAAAAGACATTAAATACTATTATAAAACCCATAAAAATTAAGGATAAATACCTCTCATTCACCAAAAATATATTAGATTCCTCTGCTGTGGGAATATTTATATTAGATTCCGATTTTAAAGTAGTCTGGATAAATAACTCAACAGAAAGATATTTCGGATTACAAAGAGAAAAGGTTATTGGTAAAGATAAAAGAAACTTAATCAAGAAAAACATTCAACATATATTTGAAGACCCGGACGAATTCATTCGAAAAGTATTTGCGACTTATGATAATAATACCTATGTCGAGAATTTCGAATGCCACGTACTTCCTGATGGAAAGCGTAAAGAGCGCTGGCTGGAACACCGGAGCCAACCCATTAAATCCGGTCTTTATGCAGGAGGACGAATCGAGCATTACTATGATATCACCGAGCGAATACAGGCAGAGGAGCAACTTACAAAATCCAAACTACGCTACCAGAAGCTTTTCACTGAATCCATCGTTCCCATTATCCTTATCGATTCTGAGGATAAGAATATAGTAGAAGTGAACCCCGCTGGCCTACGACTCACAAAATACAACCGTGAAGAACTTATCGGAAAAAATGTTTCCAAAATTATCCCTGAGAACAAAAAAGAAGCAGGTGGATTGATGGAAAAGGTAAAAGAGCAAGAAAGTTTAGTTCAAAAGAATAAGACCATTATCACAAAATTTGGCGAAAACCGCATCGTACAGGCCAATTATTCATATTATTTTTATAAAGATAAAGATCTTATTCAAATCATAGGAATAGATATCACCGAGCGAAAGAAGGCGGAGGAGGAACTCACAAAATACCGCAAACACCTGGAAGAACTGGTAAAAGAACGCACCAAAGAGCTCAAGGAAACCCAGCAGCAGCTAATCCGCAAAGAGAAATTAGCCGTCATCGGACAGCTCGCCGGGAGTATGGGACACGAACTTAGAAACCCCCTGGGAGTTATAGGAAACTCAATCTATTATCTTAATATGAAACTTAAACATCCTGAGGAAAAAGTTGCAAAACATCTTGATATTTTAAAAAGAGAAATTAAAAGATCTGATGATATAGTCTCAAACCTGCTTGATTTCTCCCGGGTGCAGCCCCCTTTGCTTATTAAAACAGATCTTAATACCTTAATCAAAGATACCACTGCCAAAATAAAGATACCGAAACAGGTTGAACTTAAAATGAAACTTGATGAAAAACTTCTCCCAATACCTTTGGATTCTGAAAAAATAAAACAGGTAATCCACAACATGGCCTCCAATGCTATCGGAGCTATTCCTGAACAGGGAAGACTGGAGATAGAGACCCGAAAAACCGGTGATTTCGTTGAGATGGTTTTCCGTGACACCGGAGAGGGTATCCCTCAAGAAAATCTCAACAAGATATTTGAACCACTCTTTACCACCAGGGCAAAAGGAATCGGATTAGGTCTGGCGATCATGAAGAATATCATTGAAAGCCATAAGGGAAAAATAGAAGTAGAAAGCAAGGTCGGTAAAGGGACTGCTTTCACTGTTAAACTGCCTTTTATAAATAATAAAGATGAAGGAGATAAATAATATGGATAACAAAATAAGCATACTGATTGTAGATGATGATAAAGGCATGACCGAGACCTTATCGGATATTCTTACTGATTTAGGTTATGATGTGGCAGTATCCGGTGATGGTCATCAGGCAATTGAGATGATTAAAGAGAAAAAGTTTGATTTTGCACTGATGGATATTAAAATGCCGGGAATTAATGGAGTTGAAACCTTTAAAGAGGTACACCGGATAAGTCCTGAGACCAAAGTAATTATGATGACCGCCTATTCTGTAGAGGAACTGGTAAAAGAGGCACTCCAGGACGGAGCCTTTGATATACTCTATAAACCACTGGATATCAAAAAAATATTAACTATAATTAAAAAAACAAAAAAAGGCTCTTTGGTTCTGATAGTGGATGATGACCACAATACCTGTGAAACCCTGAAAGATATTCTGAAAAAAAAGAATTACAAAATAGCCGTAGCCTACAACGGGGAAGAGGCCATAGATCTGGCAGAAAAGAATGAGATAGATATTGCCTTAATAGATATAAAACTGCCACTTCTCAATGGTCTGGAGACCTATCTCAGAATAAAGAAGATCAATCCTAAGATAACTGCAATAATAATTACCGGTTATCGGCAGACCACCGGGGAACTGGTAAAAGAGTCACTAAGTAATTCTGCCTATACCTGTCTTTATAAGCCACTGGATATGGATAAATTGCTAACTATGTTAAATGATGTCAAAAGAGGGGAAGAAAAAGGAGATTTAAAAAAACCGAAAATGGAGGAATAAATAAAACAGTATGGACAAGAAAAGGATATTAATAATAGATGATGACCCGGGGATAGGTGAATCACTTTCTGATATCTTCCAGGAAAAAGGTTACTTTGTTTCTATTGCCACCAAAGGCAGTGAGGCCATCACCAAATCAAAACAGACGGACTTTAATCTGGCCCTTATCGATATTAAACTCCCCGATATGTCAGGAACAGAGCTCTTAAAAAAGCTAAAAGAAATTAATCCGGAGATAATCTGCATGATCATCACCGGATATGCCTCGGTGGATAATGCGCTAGATGCTCTGAAAATGGGGGTCTCAGCCTATATCATCAAACCCCCGGATATAGATGACCTGCTTAACCGGATCAAAGAGGCATTGGATAAACAGAGGCTGAAAGAGGAGCTTCAGGAATCAGAGGAAAAATACCGTTTGCTTATCGAGACTACCGGAGATATTGTATTACTTCACGATGCCAAGGGATATATTAAGTTTGCCAATCAAGCAGCCATGAAATTTACAGGTTTTAAAAAATCAGAATCAATAAACCGAAACATTGCAGAATTTATTGCTGAGGATGAAATCCCAAAATTACAGGAACGTGCAGAGTTAAGACATGCAGGAGATACAAGGGAATCAGACTATGAGACTGTATTTATTAATAAATCCGGTAATAGAATTGATATAGATATCAAAGGCAGCCCTATTTTTAAAGATAGTAAATTTTTCGCTGAATTGGTCGTTGCAAGAGATATTACCAAGCGCAAACAAGCAGAAGAAAGACTAAAGAAAACCATGGATGCCACCCTTTCCACCATTTACAAGATAGTAGAGGTTAAAGACCCCTATACTGCCGGACACCAAAAGAGGGTCTCTCAATTGGCCACCGCTATAGCCAAAGAACTAAATCTTTCTCAAGATAAGATTGAAGGAATAAGGATAGCCTCTCTAATCCATGATATCGGAAAGATAAGCGTACCTACCGAAATCTTAAGTAAGTCCACCACCTTAACCGATATAGAATTCAGTCTAATCAAAACACATTCCCAGACAGGGTATGATATTTTAAAATCCATAGATTTCTCCTATCCTGTAGCTCAAATTGTCCTTCAGCATCACGAAAAGATAAATGGTTCAGGATATCCCGGAGGATTAAAAGGGAACGAGATTCTTTTAGAAGCTAAAATAATTTGTGTGGCTGATGTGGTAGAGGCTATGTCTTCTCATCGTCCCTATCGCCCGGCCAAAGGCATAGACGCAGCCTTGGAAGAGATTTCTAAAAATAAAGGCATCCTTTATGAACCTAAAGTAGTAGATGTCTGCCTGAAGCTCTTTAAAGAAAAAGGATTTAAATTTG
>JAYEGH010000085.1:0-3881 GCA_034659055.1 Candidatus Caldatribacteriota bacterium | reverse complement strand
GTTCCACGTGAAGATGAAGCCCTTGCTATTGAGAGTTTATTAGCGAGTTGTAATATTAAATGTATCCTGCAATCAGATATCACCCGTTCGGTATATCCATTTAGCATTGACGGATTGGCAGAGGTAACTATTTTAGTCTCTGAAAAGGACCTTGAGAAAAGTAAAGAAATCATTAACCAAAATAAAAATTAATTTTGTATTTATATTTCCCCCTCACCCTGGCCCTCTCCCTCCAGGGGAGAGGGGAACACTCTAACTAAAAAAGGAATTTTATGTTAAAAAGAATACCTATAAAAACTAATACCCGGACTCAGATTTTAGACATTACTGTCCATATTCAAAAAGTAGTTGATGAGAGTAAAGTAACTGAGGGATTATGTTATATTTTTGTTCCACATACAACGGCCGGGCTTACAATTAATGAAAATGCTGATCCAAGCGTAAAGAGCGATATCATAATGGAACTTAATAAGATAGTTCCCTTTAAGGACAATTACTCTCATATGGAAGGAAATTCTGCTGCTCACATTAAAGCCAGTCTTATTGGATTCTCACAAAATATAATTATAACTAAGGGAAGATTGCTTTTGGGAACCTGGCAGGGGATTTGTTTCTGCGAATTTGATGGTCCCCGAACCAGAAGTTTGTATGTAAAAATAGTTTAAATGGAGTTCGCCAGTTATCTTGATATAAACTATAAGTTACACCGAGCAGAGGTGTATTGTAATATTAACTGGACAACTGGAAAACCGGTTAACTGAGCAACTAATATAATCGGAAATTTTCTCCGAAGGAGAGTACATGGAAAGTGTAAAAGGCACTATAGAAAAAATTATATTTCGAAATGAAGAAAATGGATATATTGTTGCAAAGATAAGCTCAAACAGCAATGATGAAAATTTAACCACCATAGTGGGTAATATAGCTGCCGCAAATGCAGGTGAAAATTATGAATTCAAAGGAGAATGGGTTAATAATCCAAAATATGGACAACAATTTAAATTCAAGGATTATATTTTAATATTGCCCACTTCTTTATTAGGATTAAAAAGGTACTTAAGTTCAGGATTAATTAAAGGAGTAGGTCCTTCTACCGCAGAAAGAATAGTTAATCACTTTGGCAATAAAACCTTGGAGATTTTGGAAAGTAATCTTCAAAAATTAACTGAAATAGAGGGCATTGCCGAAAAACGGATGGAGATAATCAGAAAATCCTGGCAAGAACAGAAAGAGATTAAAAGAGTAATGATATTTCTGCAATCTTATCAAATTACTACCGGTTATGCTGTAAAGATCTATAAGACTTATGGAACTGCAGCAATAGAAAAATTAAAAGAAAATCCCTATAGATTAGTTGATGATGTTATGGGTATCGGATTTAAAATTGCTGATAGAATTGCCCAAAAAATGGGCATTAAAGCTGATTCCCCGGCTAGAATAAAAGCAGGAATAAAGTATATTCTACAGGAGTTGGCCAATAAGGGCCATTGTTATGGAGAGGAAAGTGAAATAATAAAATTCGGTAGCGAATTATTAGAAGCAGATGAATCTTTAGTCGAAGAATCTTTAAAGAGTTTAAAAGATAATGAAGAAGTTATTTTGCAGAATAAAAAAATTTGGCTTCCTTATTACTATTTTGCTGAATTAGGTGTAAGTAAAAAATTAATTGAATTACTAAAATATCCCCATCAGATAATTAATATAGACATTAAAAATAAAATAGAAGCTTTGGAAAAAGAATATCACATATCCTTTGCCCGGGAACAGGAAGAAGCAATCAACAAAGTTCTCATGAATCGGGTATTAGTGCTGACCGGAGGTCCCGGAACGGGTAAGACTACTACTACATTAGGACTTATAGAACTTTTTAAGGAATTGAAATTAAAAATATCCTTGGCTGCCCCTACAGGAAGGGCGGCGAAAAAAATAAGTGAAACTACCGGAAGAGAAGCCAAAACCATTCACCGATTATTAAAATATAGTCCAAAGAATAACACTTTTTTAAAAAATGCAGAAAATCCTATCAAAACAGATGTGATAATTATAGATGAAGTTTCTATGATAGATATTATATTGATGAATAATCTTTTAAAAGCAATATTGCCCGGGACATTTTTAATATTAATTGGTGATGTGGATCAATTACCTTCTGTAGGACCGGGAAACATTCTTAAGGATATCATTGGTTCTGAAGTAATTCCGGTAGCAAGATTAACCAGAATATTTAGGCAGGAGAGGAGAAGCCTGATTATAGTAAACGCTCATCGGATTAATGAAGGGAAGTATCCGGTTGTAAAAGGAGAAAGGGAAAGAGATTTTTATTTTATTGAAGAAGAAAATTCCCAAACGGCTGCTCAGAAAATTATTAACCTTTGTACTTCACGGCTTCCATCAAAATATAAAATTGACCCGGTGGCAGATATTCAGGTTCTTACCCCGATGTATAAGGGGGAAGTAGGAGCAGACAATTTAAATTATAGGTTAAGAGAGGCTTTAAATCCTAAGGGGAAGCAAATTAAATATAGAAATCATTCTTTTAGAGAAAACGACAAAGTGATGCAGATTAAGAATAATTATGATAAAGAGGTTTTTAATGGAGATATAGGAAGAATTAGTAAAATAAATATTGAAGATAATGTTTTGGAGGTAAATTTTTATTATAAAAAAGTAACTTATGATTTTAGTGAATTAAATGAGTTGGTATTAGCTTATGCTATTACTGTTCATAAAAGCCAGGGAAGTGAGTATCGAATAGTTATTATTCCGGTAACCACCCAGCACTACCTTTTACTGCAAAGGAATTTATTATATACCGGTATTACTCGAGCAAAAGAAATGATAATATTAATTGGTACCAAAAAGGCTTTATGGATTGCTATTAAGAATGACAAAACATTTCACAGAAATACTTTACTCCGGGAAAGATTAATGGAAATTGGTAAACAAAATAAAAATTAAGGAGAAAAAATATGATAGACGAAAAAAATATGAAAATATTAAGTAAAAAGACTGAATCAAAAATTGTTCTTTTAGTTGCGGACGGAATTGGAGACATCCCTTCAAATAATAATAAAACAGTTTTAGAAACTGCTTGTATCCCTAATTTAGATGGATTAGCTTCTAAATCAGTTTGCGGCTTAACTGATCCGATATCTCGCGGAATTACTCCAGGGAGTGGACCGGCTCATATTTCTTTGTTCGGATATGACCCCTTACATTACCAGATAGGAAGGGGGGTTTTGGAGGCACTGGGAATAGGAATGGAACTATCTTCCGATGATTTAGCCTGCAGAGGAAATTTTGCCACTATGGATGAATCAGGAATTATTACCGATCGGCGGGCAGGCAGGATCCCTACTGAATTAAATGAGAAAATTTGTAAGATAATGCAGGATAAAATTAACCGAATAAGGGGAGCAGAGGTAATAATCAGACCGGGGAAAGAACATAGATTTGTAGTAGTATTTAGAGGAAAAGGCTTGGAAGAAGGTCTTTCTGATGCTGACCCACAAGTAGTAGGTAAAAAGATAACCTATGCAGAGCCTTTGAGACCGGAAGCAGGTGAGGCCGCAAAGACAATAAATGAGTTTATAGACAAAGCTATTGAAGTGTTAAAGGAACATTCTCCGGCAAATGCTGTTTTACTTAGGGGATTTGCTAAACATCCAGGTTTGCCAAGTATGGGTGAATTATTTAAATTATCCCCTGCTGCTATAGCTACTTATCCTATGTATAAAGGTCTGGCAAAATTAGTGGGAATGGAAGTATTGGAAGCAGGAGAAACAATAGAGGATGAATTTAGAACATTAAAGGAAAATTATCAAAAATATGATTTCTTTTACCTTCATATAAAAAAGACCGATAGTTACGGAGAAGATGGA
>JAYEGH010000084.1:0-3926 GCA_034659055.1 Candidatus Caldatribacteriota bacterium | reverse complement strand
CCGGTAACAGTCCTTTCGCCTGAAAGTTTCAATACAAATTGTATTTTATCCCTTCGGCTCCTTTTCTTTTATAATAAAAAGAAAAAGTCTCTCCTGTTACCTTCCTACAGAATACAATATTAAATTTTTTTTAGATAAATTCTTTTCTTTTATCTTTTTTTAGAATATATAAAGTGGCATGAACCATTACTACTATTTAATATACTACATTCTTTTTGAAAAATCCTTCTTTTTTATAAAATATTTTTATTTTTTTTAAAAATAGCAAAAATAATAAAATATTTTCTTGAAATTAGTAAATAATTCAGACCGGGTTTATCGATTTATAAAAGGAAGAGATGGATTCCCGCCTGCGCGGGAATGACATAAAAAAAAGTGAGAATGACAAATGTAGAAGGTATCGCACCCCTAGAAAAAAAAGGGGGCTATTTCTCTTTACTTATAAATTTATCTGATATTCCTTGATCTTATTCTGCAGGTTTCTGCGGCTTATACCTAAAAGTTCAGCTGTTTTAGTGCGGTTGCCTTTATTTTGAATTAGATATTTTATAATTACCTCTTTTTCAATTTCTTTTAAAGTTCCCTTTTTCTCTAACTGTTTATTAGTATTTATAAAATTAAAATAGGATTCATCGATTACTCCTTCTTTGGACATAATCATGCTACGTTCAATAATATTTTCTAATTCTCTTATATTTCCAGGATAATCATAATCTAATAATAGTTCCATTGCCCTTGAAGATATTTTTTCTACTTTTTTATTCATTATTTTATTATATTTACTAATAAAATGTTCCGCCAATAAAGGTATATCTTCTTTTCTTTCTCTAAGAGAAGGTGCATCTATATTAAATACATTAAGACGATAGAATAGGTCTTCTCTAAATTTTCCCTGTTTCATCTCTTTTTTTAAATCTTTATTGGTTGCGGATAATATCCTCACATCTGCCTTTATACTTCTCGAACTACCGACTCTTTCAAATTCTTTTTCCTGTGATACTCTTAGCAGTTTCGTTTGAGTGGAAAGGTCTATTTCTCCAATTTCATCTAAGAAAATAGTCCCACTGTTTGCCATCTCAAAGCGGCCAATCCTACGGGATACTGCTCCGGTAAAAGAACCTTTTTCATGTCCAAAAAGCTCACTTTCCAAAAGGTTTAAAGAAAAAGCAGCACAATTTACCACAACAAACGGCCGGTCATTGCGTTCACTATTTTTGTAAATGGCACGGGCAATCAATTCTTTTCCTGTTCCGCTTTCCCCGTTAATCAGCACTGTAGCCATTGTCGGTGCCACACTCTTCACCATTTCCAAAACTTTCTTGATAGAATTGCTTTTTCCGATAATTTCATCAAAATTAAATCTCTTCTCTTCTTCTTCCCGATAATAAATATTTTCTACTTCCAGCTCATATTGTTTAATGGCTCGATTTATGGTTATTTTCAACTCTTCAATGTCAAAAGGTTTTACCAGGTAATCCAAAGCCCCCAATTTCATTGCCTCTACTGCTTCCGAAACAGTACCATAAGCAGACATCATAATTACCGGTAAATTGATATCACTTTGCCTGATTTTCTTTAAAGTTTCCAGCCCGTTTAATCCCGGCATTTTAAGGTCTAATAGAATCAAGCTGTAATTTTCTTTCTCTAACTTTTTAAGTGCATCCAATCCGTCAGTTGCTTCCTTAATTATAAATCCTTCCGAAGAAAGTACTCGAATTAGCATTCTTCTTATATTTTGTTCATCATCTACAACTAATATTTTTCGCAAACTTATATACCTCCTTTTTGAGGCAAAGAAATAATAAATTTTGTCCCTTTTTCTTTTTTAGATTCAACTTTGATCTCTCCCTGATGGGCTTCTATAAGTTTATAGACAATGGAAAGACCTAAACCTGTTCCTTGTTCTTTGTTGGTAAAAAACGGGTCAAAAATTTGTTGCAACTCTTTCTCAGAAATACCAATTCCGTTATCTTCTACGATCAATTTTACAGCAGGTGCTCCTTTTAAAAAAATTTTTTCAGTAGATATATTAATTTCACCTTCTTGGTGGATTGCTTGAATAGCATTGATAATAATATTCATTAAAATTTGCCTGATTTGGTCTTCATCGGCTTGAATTTGAGAAATATTTTTAGAAAGCTTCAGATGAAATTTAATCTCTTTATTCTTTATTTCTGATTTAATGAGTTCCACTATTTTGCTTATTAATTCATTTATAGAAAAATAGCTCAAGTTTAGTTCTTTCAATTTAGCAAAATCTAAAACTTGGATAATTAAATTGTTTAATCTGTCTACTTCCTGAATAATAGTATTTAAATCATCTTTTCTCTCATCAGTTTTAGAAAATGAATTACGAACAAATTGGGCTAATCCCCTAATTGAGCTTAAAGGATTTCTAATTTCATGAGCAATTCCGGCAGACAGCTTCCCTAAAGAAGCCAGTCTTTTATGGCGGGCAATTTCTTCGTTTAAATCCTTGATTTCAGTTACATCCCTTATTACTGCTACCACACCACTTATTTTCCCGGATTCATCTGTTAAAAAGGAAGTGTTTAAGTCTAATATTTTTTTCTTTAAGCCCTTTTCTTCTAAAATTATCTCTTGAACGATATTTTCTCTTCTTAAAAGACATTCCTTGAGGATACATTTCCCGTCAATCTTTAAATTCAAAACTTCCTGACAATCCTTGTTTAATACTTCTTCTTTCTTTTTACTAAAAATTTCTTCACTCTTACGATTAAAAGTCTTAATGCTACCATTATTGTCTACCGAGATTACCGCATTATCCATAGTCTCTAATAATTTTGCAGTATATGCTTTCATTTCATTTAAAGTCTTTTTTACAATATAGGTCTCCTGCAGTTTAAAAATTACATAAATTCCCAATAATACAAGGGCCATTATAATGCTGTAATTTAAAATGATCCTTCTTCTGGTCTGATTTAACCTGTTATAATATCCTTCCAAATTTACCCCTACCACTAAATAACTATTTCTAACAGGTAATATTTTCCAAATATCCAACTGTTTATTAGCATCAAGATTGAATGGTTTTATTACTTGAAGTATTCTATTGTCTTTTTTGTCTTTAGTATTTATAAAATTGATTTTGCCGAACCTGGGTATTTTAATTACATTTTTCCATCTTTCTTTTTCGGTACTAATTAAAATTACCCCTTTATCATTACAAATATCGATATAACTTACTCCTTCTTTTTTCAAAAGCAGTAATATTTCTTTTAAAGCATTTTTATTTAAGATAAACCGGGGACCAAGAGCCTGGATAGAAAAGGCAATATTTAATCCTTCCGAACGGGCTAATTCCCACAAATAACTTCTTTCTCTTTGTACTTCTTTATAGGTTAAAGATCCCAGTAGCAGGGCAAGAAACAAGATAATAATTAAAGCAAAAACGATATTCCTTTCTCGAAAAGGGGTAGATGATTTATGGTTCTTATCTTTTTTCAATTTTATAGACCGTCTCATTCTTAAAATATATCTAATATTTTACCATATTTTAAAATTAATTTTAAAAAAGCTGGCAGTTGCAATTAAAAAATAGCGTATAGCGGGTAACGCATATCCCTCAGTTGGCCAGTTTGCCAGTTACCCTGTTTTCCGGTTAACCAGTTAGTATTAATTATCCAATTGAATTTAGCTTATTGATTAATATAGCAACACGGCCTGTAGTGCTTAATTGAATAGATACAATTCATCGTGCTTATAGGCTTGATTGCCATGTTCCCTGATGAGTTCACTCAATAATGATAAAACAATCCGTAAATATAAGGGGCGTATTGCAATACGCCCCTACTTCCTCTGTAGATAATTTGTAACTTACCACCCTTAACCCTTAATTTTAACTGGAAAACTGGCTAACCGGGTGTAACTGGATAACTAATATTTCTACGCTATGCGCTAATTTT
>JAYEGH010000083.1:0-3936 GCA_034659055.1 Candidatus Caldatribacteriota bacterium | reverse complement strand
AAAGAGAAGAGAATAGGATCTTGCAATATAATAAATAGATAGCAGAATAATTGGCGTGAATATACTACAGCAAGTAGGGCAATTTAAAAAATTAAAACGAGAAGATAAAATGTGATATTGCAAGACCTGACCCTGAAATACTAGTATATCGATCGTGTATGCTTGGTTGTATAATTCGAGTGGCAAGAAACTAATCGTTGTGATGTTTTTTCATGCAATGAACAATACAGCTGCACCATTGCTACCCTTTTTGCATGGAATAGAAGGAAAACCAGAGAGTGCATACTGGATTTACGCTGCTGTAAATGTGATTTTTGGGATTATATTTGCTTACGTTCTTATTAAAGGATCAAAGCCGACACAACATTGAGACAATCGGAATTTAATTTTACAATGCCAACTACCAAAACAATGATTCCCTCAATTACCGTAGTGCATTGGCTAATAGACAGCAGGCTAAACCCGCTTAGAGCGGACTAACAAAAACAGGGGGCGGTTCTTTGTTTGACACAGAAAGACAATAACATGAATAATAAAATAAATATTAGGAATATAATCAGTTGGATTTTTGGTATCATTGTTTTTGCAGACGGTATGTTAAATTTGTTTTGGGGAAATGATTTTGGCTTGGGAGTTGTTTTTATTCTTCTTTCCTTTATCTTTTTTCCTCCTACCAGTACTTTTCTTAACTTTTTTATTAAGAAAAAATTCGGTTTATCAATTCCTTGGATAATAAAAATTCCCTTAGGCTTCCTTATTATTTGGATAACATTAGCTGTAGGTGCACTTGTTGAGGTATAAAATAGGGAATAGTTCTTTGCTTTAATATCAGAAGGTAAAACGGGGGACGGTTCTTTGTTTGACAATATACTAGCAAATAATAGGAAACACATCACATTTTCTTAAATAGGAAAGGCGTACCGATTCAATAATTCGGTAACTTATCCCTGAAAACCTATGGTATAATAGGGACACATCCCATTTTATTAGACAATTAATATTTTGCTTTTAAATTTAAATATATAGGGAAGGCTTACCAGGTCAATAATTCATTAATTTTTTCGCGGAGAACCTATGGGGACTGAGTAATTTCTTAACGGTTGGTTGAGGCTTTAGGTATTACTATAGATAGACGTCCCAAAGAAAAACCTCGTAAAATGGAAAAAATGAAGATGGGTGATAAGCATGGCCAGAAAACCAAGAATACATTACCAGGGTGCATTTTATCATGTAATTGTTCGGGGTAATAATCTTGCATATATTTTAAGAGCAAGGACAATAAAGAAGAGTATAGCAAAATCATATCAAAATATAAGAAAAGATGTCACTTCAAATTATACGCCTATTGCTTTATAGATAATCATGCTCATCTGTTAATAGAGGTTGAAGATATTCCTTTATCAAAGATCATGCAAGATATCCAACAAGTCTTTACCCGGTATGAACTTGTGAAGCCTGACCCGAAGGTCGCCGAAAGTTCTAAACGTGTCCAATAGGGGGAGCTTGTCAATTTCAAGCCCTTTGGCGTGACTGCCAAAGGTCTTTTGTTTTTTTGAATTACTTTATAGAAAAAGAAGGATTTTTAAAACTTATATCGTATAAACAGTACAAGTAATAAAAACATTATTAAAATTTAAAAAGGTTGGAAAAAGCAATAATATAATTTAAAGATGAAGGAGTTGAATTATATGGGAAGAGTAAATCACCAGGCAGGAAAGGGATTATTTTTAATTTCATTTTTATTTTTGGGCATCTTTGTTTTATTGGTGTTTCCGGTTAGTGCACTGGAAGAGGTTATGGATAACGACTGCAATATAGAAGATGAGGTTTTTGATAGGGACTGGAAAAAATACTCTGATTTAGAGAACACGCCACTCACTTTTAAGGAGCATCCTCTCACGGCAAGAAGCTGGGAAACACAACAATACTACGCCACACAGTCGGAGATAGTTGATGCCGAACTTCAGATATTTTTTCTGAAAAGAGACATGGAGATTGACCGTCTTATGCGTCTTGAATTGAAAGAATATAAAAAAGCACTTGTGGAGGGGCACAGGAAAAATCTATTGAAGAGTTTCTGTAGATTATCATTCCTTACAGTTCATACGGCATATGAGGCACGCGAGGTGGGTAAATCCTTGTTCGGAAAACCGGCATCCCCTGGTGGCGCCTATGGTAATCTGTTTACCACTCCGAGTCTTGTTTCGGCGATAGGATCAGCACTCAAAATTACAAATACTTACAAAGCCATGGCACCTGCGGAGCCATCAGCACTTGCCAATAATTCACAAGGCATAACCAATGTGTTGAATGATGCAACTTTGAATATTGCTCTTGAAACGGTTGAAAGTCTTGGAGATCCCAAGAAAATTGCGGTTGAGGTTATTACTCAGATAATGAAAGCAGCACCAATGCCCACATCTGCCAATGAGTGGAAGTTGACTGAGGACGACTTTAATATCCTAAAGACAGAGCATCTCAAGAATAAAAAACTCGATAAGACCATAGCGGAAAGTTATAAAGTGAATTTAGAAAGGAACAATAAGGTCAAGGAATTGGAAATAAGGATTGAAGAATTAAAAATAGAACTCGCCGAACGGGAGACAGATGAGAAGAGCAGGGTAAAGGATTTATTGATGGATAATTGTAAAAATAGAAAAGAGGGAGAGGAAGAGGAAGCAGAGGATGAAAAATGCGATTCTGAGCATCTATGCTTGTGTGATAATGAAAATGATTGTATGGCTGCCGGTGGTTACTGGTATGATGGTCAATGTAACGAGTGCCCGGAAGAGGACATTTCTGCCGGAGAATTTAATTGTCCTATTCCGGCAGGAGCGGAACACATTGTAACAAGCACCGAAGATTATTGGGTAATGGATGGCAAGAATGTTGGTCCATACCAGTCATGGCATGTATACTCAGAAAAAACAGAGAAAGAGTCGTTCGCATGTTACGATGCTGAAGGAAAGTTGTATGGAGTAGATAAGTTGTGGCGTAAAAATGGAACGCTCGAGGCAGAGTATAATCATAAAACGCGAGTAGGTAAGATGTGGTATGAAAATGGAATGCTCAGGTGGGAGTATAATAATAAAACGGGAGTACATAAGTGGTGGCATGATAATGGAATGCTCGAGTACGAGTGGAATTACAAAAATGATAAAAAGCATGGAGTATGTAAGGGGTGGGATAAATCTGGAAAACTTGTGTACGAGTGTTATTACGAAGAGGATAAATGTGTAAGTTGCGTCCTTGGACGATGTGAATAGGAAATATATGGGGTTAGGTCTTGAAATATAACAAAAACTATATTATCTTTGCAGCGTGACCAGGCCATTACGGATATAATTTTCAGGAGCAATTTATTACATCACTTCCAGAAGAAATGCTATACAAACGATCTTTCTTGATATTAAAAATATTGGAGGGAGATATGAAAAGAGTAGAGAAAATAGGGACGTTGAGGTTTAGGCATTATTTATTATATAGATGGACAGCCCAAAGATAGTTCTAGTAAAAAGGGGAAATTAAATCATAAAAAAATAGGATGTGTCCCTATTTAAACAGTGTCCCTATTTAAATTTTAAAAAATAAGCAGAAAGAAGAGGAAAAATGAAAAAAGAACAAACAAAAAAAATGAAAAAATGGGAAGTATATTTTTATATTATTATAAGTGTAATATTAGCAGTAGAAATATTCATACTTGTCAGACGACAAGGTTGGTTACCACTTTGGATAGATAAACTACCCTCACCCCTTATTGCTCAAATGGAACCGGCGGTCAGGGAGAAAAGGGCAAATTTTAAGATTATAAATGCTCACGAACATATTCAATCTTTGGATAATATTCCTCTGATTCTAAAATACATGGAAGATTGTCAGATCGAAAAGATGCTTTTATTAGGAACCTCTAATTATACATTTTATCTTGATCTCAAA
>JAYEGH010000082.1:1908-3940 GCA_034659055.1 Candidatus Caldatribacteriota bacterium | reverse complement strand
CAGGTATCGAAAATGAAAAAACACGAATTAAAAACATTATTAGAAATTAAAGAAAATCCTTCTACCAATCAGCGATCTTTATCTCGGAAACTAAATATTTCTTTGGGCTTAACCAATGCAATATTAAAAAATCTAATTCATCGGGGTTGGATTAAAGCAAATAAATTAACCGGAAGAAAACTACTCTACCTGATTACCCCAGAAGGAATATCCCGGGCAAGTCATCTTGTTTATGAACGTTTCCGGGAAACACAACACTATTATCAACATGCAAAAAATGTCCTTACTGCGAATTTTATCAAATTATATAATGATGGGAAAAGAGAAGCGATTATCTATGGAATTCACCAGCTTACCGAAATAACTTACTTAGCTTTGCTCAACAGTCCATTAAAACTATCCTACTTTTCAATTATAAATGATGACTTATCGAAAAAGGTATTCCTGGGATACCAGATATTCACTATTTCTGATTTTTTAAATAAATACTCTAAAAAACCTTCCCCATCCCCCGAAAAAATAGTTATATTTTCAACCGATAAATCAGATAATTTGTTCCGGGAGATAAAAAAATATGAAAGTATTTATAGAAATATTAAAATAGTAGACATAGAAAATATTTTAAAAGATGTGAAATTATTAAAATAGTATACCTATTCCCTTTTTATTGTCTTTCTACTTTTCCACTCCTTCCTAATTATTGTTATAGGTAAACTTGACAATATTTGAACCAAAGTATAATATATTAACAAAAATATTAATTAGGTGTACTTGAGTTGATGAATTATAATAAATTAAAAAAAATAAAACAACTATATTTCACTTATCAGGATATCGCAAAAATATTGTCTATTTCCGAAGATTCTGCCCGCGTATTATGTGCCCGATATGTAAAGCAAAAATACTTAATTCGACTAAAAAGAAACTTTTATCTCTTAAAGGAAAAATGGGATAATATAACTATGGATCAAAGGTTTGAACTATCAAATCTATTGCAAGTACCATCTTACATTTCATTGATGACCGCTCTTTCGTTTTATGAATACACTACTCAGGTTCAGCAAAAATTCATTGAATCTGTTTCATTATACAGGACATTTACAAAAGAAGTTGAAGGAGTAATATTTAATTACTGCAAGATTAAAGATAAATATTACTTTAACTTCATTAAAAAAGACAATATATTTATTGCCTCACCTGAAAAAGCACTTATCGATTCACTTTACTTGCAATATTTGGGAAAATATAATTTAGATCTTAGCTCTATAGATTTGGAGAAGATAAATAAAAGAAATTATAAAAATATATTAGAAAAATATCCCTCAAAATTTACAGTTTATTGTTCGAGGTATATAAAATGAATGATTTAATACAACAGGAAATTTTTGAGATAGAAGTATTAAACTGGCTTAAAAATAAAGGATTCTTCCAAAAAATAATCTTTGGTGGCGGAACCATGTTAAGATTATGCCATGGTTTACGCAGATATTCTGTTGATCTGGATTTTTGGATATATAAAGTTTCACAGATAGAGGAGTTTTTTCAATCTTTAAAAGGTAAACTTCGTAAAGATTTTTTAATTAGTGACGCTCAAAATAAATTTTATACATTATTATTTGAAATTAAAAAAAATCCTTACCCTCAAAAATTAAAATTAGAAATCCGAAAAGAGATCAAGGAAGCTGATTTCCAGGAAAAAATTGCCTATTCTAAATATGCCCATCGACAAGTTCTAGTAAGGGGATTAACCTTAGAACAAATGATGAAAAATAAGATTAAGGCTTTATTAGAGAGAAAAGAGATAAGGGATGCTTTTGATATTGAGTTTCTCATTAGAAGCGGTATCAGTTTATGTCCAGATAGAAATATGCTTAATGAAATGAAAAAAATTATCAATGGATTTAAAAAAAGTGATTATTTTGTTAAACTTGGCTCGCTTTTAGAACCAGAAGCTCGAGAATATTATAAGAAGAATAAATTTGATTATCTTATGCAAAGCATAAACCAAAAATTATCCTATTAAAACGAATTG
>JAYEGH010000082.1:0-1808 GCA_034659055.1 Candidatus Caldatribacteriota bacterium | reverse complement strand
ACTTATTACTTATTTTGGATTTTCCTGGTTATAGCTTTCTTCTTGATAATTGCAAGGAGATTATTGTCCTTCTTTATTTTGATTGCCGGAAATAATCTTCTTAATAATACACTATTATTTGAAACTATCTGTCTTTATATATCATTTTTCGCATTATTAGTGGTAGCTTATATTGCTCCTTTTTTATTTCTATCCAGGAATCAAAGGAAGAACTGAAAAGATCAGAAGAGAGATACCGCACTGTATTTAAAAATACCGGTACTTCTACTGTGATACTGAAGGAAAATTCGATTATATCTT
Organism: Candidatus Caldatribacteriota bacterium; assembly: GCA_034659055.1. Taxonomy (GTDB): domain Bacteria; phylum Atribacterota; class Phoenicimicrobiia; order Phoenicimicrobiales; family Phoenicimicrobiaceae; genus JAYEGH01. Next base: position 1,508 of record JAYEGH010000082.1, on the reverse strand, counting down.
TATCTAATTCCCAATTTGAGAGATTAAGCGGATATTCTAAAGAGGAAATTGAAAATAAGATGAAGTGGACTGCTTTTGTCATACCCGAAGATTTGGAGAAGATGAAAAGATATTATGCTGCCAGGAGAAAGGTCGGCGGGAAAGAACCAAATCGTCCGGCTAAAGGAATAGGTACACCCCTAGAGGAAATCTCCAAAAATAAAGGTATCCTTTATGAGCCAAAAGTCGTAGATTCCTATCTACTGCTCTTCAAAGAAGAAAAATATAGATTTTAATAACTAAATATATACAGAGAAGGATTATATTATCTCATAATAAGATAATATTTAAGAAAAAACTTATGAGGTTTGATATGTTTTTTCAGATAAATCAAAACCATACATTAGAGGGAGTATTGCGATAAGCCGATACTTCAGATTCAGATTACAAGATCATAACCAGACAAATTAGATTTAGCAATGACATTATTGTTTGCTTTTTTATGGTTTTGTACGGGCTCAATGAAATGTGCCCCCTGATTTATTTATTAGTAAATTTAGCGGGAAACTGGTAAAATAAAGTTGATAATAAACACAGAAAAATACATTTGATGAAATGGAAGTGCTGGAACTTTTATTTCATTTATAAGTAAGTAGTGCGGGGCAATAGAATGGTAATAACCGGAATAAAAGAGAAAGATTTAAGTTCCACGGGATTAAAAGAGGGGCGAGAGAGATTTAGCACGGTAGTAGTGATCGGTGGAGCAAATATTGATATTAAAGGAAAGTCTTTTGGGGAATTGGTGAAAATGACTTCTAATCCGGGAAAGGTGAGTATGGCTTTGGGTGGAGTAGGAAGAAATATTGCCCATAATCTTGCTTTACTAGGAGTTCCGGTTACTTTTTTGGGTGTAGTTGGTGATGATGAATGGGGGAGAAAGATTTTGAGAGAGACCGGTGATGCCGGAGTTGATATGGAGAAGGTGAAAATATCAAGAAAAAATAGTAGTGGGGTATATCTGGCAATATTGGATGAGAAGGGTGAGATGGAAGTAGCGGTCTCTGATATGAAGGCATGTGAAGAAATTAATGTCAGATATATAAAATCAAAAGAAGGGGTAATTAGAGGGAGTAAAATCGTGGTGATGGATACCAATCTTCCGGAAAAAAGTATTAAGTATGTAAGTAAGGTGTGTTCGGAAGAGGGAATAAAGCTGGTAGTTGAGCCGGTATCAGTGGAGAAGTCGAAGAAGTTGAGAAAAGTACTGAATAAGATAGATTATATTACTCCAAATTTAGAGGAGCTGGAATCGTTGGCTGGCAGCGGGATTAGTGGAGTTAAAATAAATAGTGATAAAGATATGAAGAGAGCAGTAGAGAAATTAAGGAATAAAGGTGAAGGTGTAAAAAATATTGTTTTAACTTTAGCAAGGAGAGGAATATTTCTTTGTGGGGAAGATCTGGATGCGGGAAGAATGAGAGAAAGTAGAAATAGGAATAAAAATAAAGGGGAATTTATTTCACCTTATA
>JAYEGH010000081.1:0-3951 GCA_034659055.1 Candidatus Caldatribacteriota bacterium | reverse complement strand
TGGTTACATAAACCATATCACTAACAGATAAAGCTTTTTCTACATCCTCGGTTTCTTCAATTTCCGCTCCTCTACTTCTTAGATCCTCAGTTATTCCTGCCGGCATTTTTAAAGATTTCGGAGAAACAAAAATCATCTTATTTTTACATAAAGCCATAAAATATCCTAAAGAATGAACCGTTCGTCCATTTTTCAAATCACCTAAAAAGGTAACTGTCTGTCCACCTAAAACTCCCTTTTCTTTACGAATAGTATAAAGGTCTAAAAGAGCCTGGGTCGGATGCTGTCCGGTTCCGTCACCCCCGTTAATCACCGGGTGAGAAGCGTTATCTGCAGCAAGTTGAGCAGCACCTTTCATGGGGTGGCGCATAACAATAACATCTACATAGCCATCTATTGTTCTAATGGTATCGGCTAAAGATTCTCCTTTGGCAGCAGAAGAACTTGCTGCACTTACTACGGTAACCACTCTGGCGCTTAATCTGTTTATTGCGGTTTCAAAAGAAAGACGGGTTCTCGTGCTCGGTTCAAAAAATAAGCTGGCGACAACCTGCCCTTCCATATTTTTAATGACTTCTCCGTTTTTCACTCTACTTTCAAAATTTGCCGCGGTATTCATAATCAAATTTAATTCTTCAAGCGAAAACTGTGCAGTATTTAAAATATCTTTCCCTTTTAACATTTTTTAACTCCTTATTATTTATTATATTTTATTCATCACGTTAATGCTGTAATGTTATACAATATAAAACATGCTGTTTCTTTAAATTTTTCCTCTATAATGATTATAACCCAAAAAGTACATAAAATAATAATTCGCTATAATATTATCTTCAATGATACCATATATATAACCTGTTGAAAATATTTTTGGCTTTTTGGGAAATAACCATATTATTTGTAATTTTATTTGATTTATTATTTAAATTCAATATCATTACCACACATTCTTTATAATTTTTCCTATTATTTCAGCGCTTTTTCTATATTTTCACAATTTCTTTATAAGCATTTAATTTTTCTCAACTTGAATATCAAAAATATCTCTTTCCCGATGTTCAAATTCATCCTTTCAAATATATGATGCGGCAATTCAGCTAATAAATTGTTCTTTTCTGCTTTTACTTTTAATCTCACTGCCTCATTAGCTATATTAATATCAGTAATAACTCCTTTAAATCTATTTACATTAGGACCGGGAGGTTTTATCTCAGATATATAAATATCTCTGGGTAATAAAGCAATCTTTTTCACTTTTTCCCCTTCATCAGGAATAATTACGGGTAACCCCCCGCAACTGACTTCTGTAATTCCATTTCCCAAACTGTGATAATTATTGCAATCAAGAATATTCGGTGCCCCAATAAATTCGGAAACTTTTTTATTTTCAGGGTAAAAAAATATTAATTCGGTTTTAGCTATCTGCTCGATATTTCCTTTTTCAATTATTGCTATTCTGTCCGCCATCTCTTCGGCCTCAGTCAGATTGTGAGTTACATATATAGTAGTAATCCCTAATTTCTTTTGTAATTGCTTTAATTCTCTTCGCAAATACTTCGAAGATTGCACATCAAGACTGCTTAGCGGTTCATCTAAAAGTAAAACCTCGGGCTCCAGGGCAAGTGCCCGGGCTAAAGCTGTCCGTTGTTTCTCTCCTCCGCTTAACTCTCCGGGATAACGATAAGATAAATTTTCTATTCTCAACATCTGTAGTAATTTCTCAACTCTAATTTTTATCTCCTCAGGCGCTTTCTTTTTAACCTTTAAACTATAAGCTATATTAGAAAAGACACTAAGATGGGGAAATAGATATAAATCTTGAAATAAATAACCTATTTTTCTTCCACTGGCCGGTAATTTATCTACAGGTGTATTTTCAAAAGAGATTGAACCTTCATATTTAATTAGGCCGGCAATCACATTTAATAGGGTGCTCTTTCCCGCACCATTCGGGCCTAATAATACTAATAATTCTTTATCTAATACTTCGAGGTTAACATTTTGGCAGATATATTTTGATATGTTTTTAAGTTTAATAGCTGGCATAATTTACCTCCACCGACCGGTTAACCTGGTTTCTAAAAAGAGGAAGAATCTTTCAAAGATAAAACACATTACCGCCAATACTATTAGACACACAATAATAATATCTATACGCATCAAACTTTCCGCCTTCATCATTAATGCCCCTATCCCCGTGGGGATAGCGACCATCTCCGCAGCTATTATAACTCTCCAGGCCATTCCGGATTCCAACTTCAGGCCGGTAAAAATATGGGGCAGGGCTAAAGGTATGACTACTGTAGTCAAAATTTTCCCATCAGAAGCTCCTAAACTTTTCGCCACTTGTATATAATGTTTATCCACTGTTCTAACACCGGTTGCAGTATTATAAAGGATGGGGAAAAAAGAACATATAAATATTATAGCAATAGGTAAGACTTCTCCAATTCCCAGCCATAACATTAAAAGCGGGAGCCAGCCTAAAGCAGGTATGGGATAAATCAGGCTAACTATAGGACTTAATGCTCTATCAGTTATCTTATTCCACCCCATTATAATTCCTATAAAGAATCCGGCAACGGAGCCGGCAGAAAAGCCTATTAAAACTCGTACCAGGCTTCTTAAAAAATTGTGCCCTAATACTCCATTAATTATAAGATAATAAAATTCTGCCACTACCATAGAAAATGGAGGAAAGAATAATTGCCCGGGAATTAGATTTACCCGGGCAATTATTTCCCATAGAACTAAAAATACAACTACCGGAATAATTCCCCATCCGGGTGTTAATTTTCGAAACACCTTCATTCTTTTAAAAACCTCAAATCTAAAATATCCTCAGCTTTAAAACTTTTTTTAATATAGCCCAATTGAGCCATGTAATCTATTATTTCTTGAACCATTATCGGGTCAACTTCAGTTGAATATTCCAACCTATCCATAGACCTTAATAAAACCTCAGGGGTAATCTCTGTCCTGGCAGCTACATCAGCTATTTTCACTGGAAAAATACTTCCTCCCGCTTCCTGTAATTGACCAGCCACAATTTCTGCTGCCTTCCGGGGATATTGATTAATCCAATCAGTTGCTTTTTGGGATACTCTCACCAGTTTCCTTACCAGGTCAGGATAATCTCTTATCAATTCTTCTTTTACCATCAGAACGCTCCCCTGCATTGCAGGCCATATCTCCTGACTTATAATCAGCATCTTAAAACCATAATTTTCAGCTATAGTAGCCCATTGTTCGGGAAGAAAGGCAGCATCTAATTTACCCATTTGAATGGCCAAAATTTGCTTTGGCGGATTCATCCGCTGAATATTATTTAATATCTTCTCTTTATTCAAACTATATTTATCTATTGTTTTATGAAGAAGTACGTCTACCGAGCCTCCTTCCCTAACACACCCAATTCGGATATCTTTTCTTTCTAAATCTTGTATGGTTCTCACTTTATCAGCATTCACTACTAAACCATATCCATATTTATGGGTACCGGCTACGATTTTTATCGGAATTTTTGCATTGGCATAGACATTTATTGCCGGTACCAAACACATATAAGCCACCCGAATATCCCCCCGTGCCAAGGCGGAAGCTAAAGCCATACCAGTCACATAACTTTCATAAGATGTTAATTCTAATCCTTGTTCTTCAAACCATCCTTTGTCATGGCTAATATAGGCAGAAGCAGCATGGTCCATAAATTCTACTGCCATACCAATAGATGTCTCTTTCTCTGAGGAACATTCTCCAAAAAGAGTAAAAATCAAAATTCCTAAAATTAGTAATAATAGAAATAATTTTTTCTTCATATTTTAATCCTTTTAATTTTATTAAGGGATGACCACCTATTAAAAAATTTCATTAGCAATTATCTTTCTGAATGGTAAGCAATTTTACTCCACGGCCATGAACCTGTTTAAAAACTACTCCTTCTGATACCAT
>JAYEGH010000080.1:0-4003 GCA_034659055.1 Candidatus Caldatribacteriota bacterium | reverse complement strand
CAATCTTAATTCTTTTATCGATTCTTTTACTGCTCCTCTTAGTTTGATAAATGCCTTGGTAACCGCAGTAGGTGTAAGAAGAAAGAAGGAAAACTTAGAATCTTTGTCTGAATTAGAAGAAATTTGGGAAAAATATAAAGTATTTTACTAATAAATTAATATTTTATTTCAATAATCTTTATTTAACATAAAGATATGCAAATTATAAAAAAATTATTTTGAAAGGGAGAAAAAAAACAATATGAAGAAGAGCCTAGTAGAAAAACTATGGAAAGAGAATCCGGAAATTTTAAAAATCTTAAAAAAGAGTGAAAATTTAGAAGAGGCACGGCAAAGTCTTTTTGAATTTTCTAAAGACTTAGAATGGAAGTATAGAGAAGGAGAAGGAGAATTACATAAATTAGATTATGCTACTGCATTAGAAGCCATAAAAGTATTTAGTAATTTTATTTCCCCTCGAAATGAGAAAATGGCTGGTTTTAGCACCTTAGATTATTTATGGAGTCTTACTAAAGACAATCAAGAAATAACCGAAAAAATCAGTGAAGGCTTTATAGAAGAATTTATTCATCTTTTTAAGGCGATAAAGGGAAAAGCAGATACTTCCTCAGGATGGTTAAGTCCTTTATTGGAAAAAGAGGGTGTAAAAAATGTAGATTTTTCCAAAGTTAAAGGTAGGGAAGCAGGGAAAGCCCGTTCCGATTATCTGGATAAACTCTATGAAAAAGTACAGGGTTTTATCAAACGTTATCCTTTCGGTTTCGATCCTGAATTAATTAAAGAAAGAAAGCAGAACCGTCGGAAAATATTAAATCATTTCGCAGCATCACCTGATAAATGGAATGATCATCGATGGCATCTAAAACATATTTTTCAGGATAAAGAAGATTTAGAAGACCTTAAAGAATTAATACCTCTTACCGATGAAGATATAAAAGCAATTGAAACCTCGATAGAAAATAAAATTCCTTTCGGTATTACACCTTACTATCTTTCTTTGTTTGATTTTAACCGAAGTGATAGGAAATATGATTATCAGGTAAGATCTCAGGTTATTCCACCGATGCATTATGTTAAATTAATGGTAGAACATCGTCAGGAAAGAGCAGAATACTTTGATTTTATGGGTGAACACGATACTTCACCTGAGGAATTAATTACCAGAAGATATCCCATGATCTCTATCTTAAAGGCTTATGATACTTGTCCCCAAATTTGTGTTTATTGCCAAAGAAATTGGGAAATAACCGGACCCATGAAACCTGAAGGTATGCCCAGCAAAAAAACTATGGACAAAGCCTTGGAATGGTTTGGACAGCATTCTTCCATGACTGATGTATTGATAACAGGAGGTGATCCATTTGCTTTAAATGATAATCATATAAAACGCATTATGGATAAATTATATCAAATGAAATATGTTGTCAATGTTAGATGGGGCAGTCGTGTTTTGGTAACAGTTCCCCAAAGAGTAACTGATAAATTAGTTGATTTATTAGCTGGTTATATAAAACCTGGAAAGAGAAATGTCTGTGTAGTTACTCATATTGAGAGCGCGTCAGAAATTACCCCTGAGTTAGCAGAGGCAGTTACCAAATTAAGGAATCGGGGAATTTATGTATATAATCAGCAAGTTTTTACCTTAGAAACTAGCAGAAGATTCCAAACCGTATCTAACAGAATAAATATGAAAAAGGCGGGAGTAGACCCTTATTACACATTTTATCCTAAAGGAAAAGAAGAACACAAGGATTATCTTATTCCAGTAGCCCGCTTATGGCAAGAGAGAAAAGAAGAAGCCAGATTGATACCTGGTATTTTTCGGACAGATGAGCCAGTATTTAATGTTCCTCGTTTGGGTAAAAATCATGTAAGGGCAGGACAAGACAGAGAGTTAATAGGAATAAGTAAAGAGGGGAAAAGAATTTATTTGTGGCATCCATGGGAAAAGGGTATAGCTCCAGTTGAGCCCTATGTCTATAAAGATATTTCTATTTATAAATATCTCCAGGAACTAAAAACAAGAGGAGAAAATATCGAGGAATACAGCTCTATCTGGTATTACTACTAAACTCTAAAAGAAAAAATTGATTAAAAAAGAAGGGGGGTGATTAATAGATTGATATGTAGAATAAGTTAAATGCTTGGTTATTCTATGAAAACAAGAAATAAAAAAATTAGGAGGTTTTAAAATGAAGAAATTATTAAGCTTAATTTTGATGGTTGGATTAGTTATGTTTATGTTTGCAGGAGTTGGTTTTGCTTCTACCCATATTACTTTTGGAACAGGAAGTCCCGGAGGAACTTATTATCCTTTGGGCGGAGCAATGGCTGATCTCTGGACTCAATTGTTAAAAGCAGAGGGAATTGAAGTTACTGCTGAATCCACTGCTGCCTCAGTGGAAAATAGCCGTTTAACAGGTAGTAACGAAATTCAGATAGGAATGGCAATGTCAAGTGTTTCCTATAAAGCTTTTAAAGGAGAAGTAGAACCGTTTAAGGGAAAACCTGAACCGATATTAGGACTATTTTCCATGTATCCTGCACCACAACATATTTTAACATTAGACCCTGATATTAAATCTATTAAAGATTTGAAAGGAAAAAAAGTTTCTGTAGGTGCACCGGGAAGTGGTTGTGAGACTATATCTCGACTTATTATTGAAACCGCGGGTATGACTTACGATGATATGAGAATCAGTTATTATTCTCAACCGGAGGCAGCTCAGGCCTTAAAGGATAGAAATATTGATGTAGTATTTTGGAATTTCTCTCTCCCTGGTTCTGCGGTAACTCAAGTTACTGCAGTAAGAGATGTCCATTTTATATCAGTAGATAAAGATATTATTGAAAAATTAACTTCCAAATATACTTATTACAAGGAAGGTGTAATACCTGCTGGAACTTATAAAGGACAGGATTATGACGTTGTAGCTATCCAAGATGGAAATGATGTTTTAATAAATAAAGACATTGATGAAAATACAGCATACTTATTAACAAAAACACTATTTGAAAATGCGAAGGATATATTCAATGTCCATCCTTCAGCAAAGAAATTAATTCCTGAAAATGGCGTAAAAGTAGGTATTGAAATGCATCCTGGTGCAGCAAAATACTTTAAGGAAAAAGGACTGCTTTAATGTCTAAGAGGATAATCAGGGGAACCATTATGGTTTCCCTGATTATTTTTTTTATTACCACAATTTTGTATTTTAGTAATAATAAAGAAAATAATCAAACCCAATATTATTTAGAGATTATTAACAGAAAAAATGATTCTATATTGGTTAAAACCGAAGTTGTTGTCGGAGATAAATTTTATTTAGAATATATTAATTCAAAAGATTTAAATCCAGTATACGATACTTTTGAAATAAGGGAAGAAGGAATATTTTGCCTGCTTACCGAGGAATATCCCTGGTATGGAGTGGGGCAGGAATGCCATGCTTCGAAAGATATAGAATATTCGGATAAATTAGTAATAGTAAACGTAAACAGGGAGATGAAAGTACTCCCTTTGCGGGTTGCTTTTACTGTAGAACAAAAGATTCGATATAACGGGGAAGAGTATATTTTGTCTTCTTTAGCTGATAGAGGAAATCCCGTAGATATAATTATTGCTACTGATGAAGGAGATATAAATGACAAATAAAGAAAAAGAAAGTATAGTGACCGAAAAAGAAAACAATAACAAATTAGAAGGAAAAATTAATGAGAAAACACTTAAAGAAATAGATGAAATTGAAACCAAGAACAAGAGAAATTTAACCGGTTTGTGGTATATTCCTATTACAATTTCTTCTATCGGATTATTTATCTTTCATATGTACACCGGGTGGTTCGGTGCTTATTTTAGTTTAATTCAACGCTCTATCCATTTTATGTTTATTTTAACTTTAACCTTTAGCCTTTTTGCCCGCACTAAAAAAGACCCCAGAGATAAAATACAATTTTATGATCTAATATTTATAGGTTTATCTATAATTTTATGCTATTACAT
>JAYEGH010000079.1:0-4016 GCA_034659055.1 Candidatus Caldatribacteriota bacterium | reverse complement strand
TTAATTCTTTGGTATCGATTAGTGGAAGTGTCAGTCGAATTATAGGACCACCAGCATTCGGATATATAATTACAAATTCAGGTATTCGGCAAGTATGGGTTTTTATATTTTTTATTTCTATTATTGCTACTATTTTAATGTACCTAATATATTTTTCCGAGAAAAATTAAAGGGGAAAGAGACGCATGATTTTAAAAAATAAAACTTCTCAAGAGAATTTAAGCACAATTTTAGGAATATTGGCTATATTATTTTGGGGGACTACCATTGCCTTTTCGCGAAGCTATCCTGGAACTAATGTTAGAGAAAGAAAAAGCATGATAGGAAACAAATAAAAATGTTCGATGAGGCATTGTTCCTGTTGTCATAAATCAATTTGTGTTACGACAAATATCTAAATTAGAGGCAAACAGGAAAAAGAACGATAGAGATTAAAACCATAGATAATAGGGTTAAGTTGAGTAAGCTTCATTTCACATCTTTCCCGAATGGAGAATTATAATTACTAAACCTAAACCTAATACACCAGCGATTAAAAAACCAAGGATTCCAATAACAGGAAATCCCATAAAGAGTGGTCCTTTATCAGTTTGCATAATTAGAGATGAGCCAACAATGATGGCAGCCAGGATTAGACTGTAAGATAATCTATTAGTAGATTTATCTAAGGCATTAATTAAATTTTCCAATCCCCGATGTTGAAATTCCAATTTAAAGACACCTTTTTCCATCTTTTTTAAGGTCTTGCTTAGTTGTCTGGGTATTAAAATTGTTAAGTTATAAAGTTCAGAAAGATCGTTTAATAATTTTACCATAAGACGTTGGGGACTTTTTCTCTCCAGAATAACATCTTTTGCATAAGGTTTGGCTATTTCAGCAAGATTGAAATCTGGGTCAAGTTCTAATCCAATACCTTCAACGGTAATTAGTGATTTGCCGAGTAAGGCAAATTCAGCAGGCATTTTTATATGATATTTTATAGAAATTTCCACTAATTTACTAATGAGTTCACCTAATATAATTTCTTTTAATGGTTTATCATAATATTGGTCTAACATTTCTTTAATATCTCTCTTTAAAGAACGAGTGTCGATTTCTTCTTGGGAAGTAATCCCTAAATTTAACATTTCATTTATAATTTTATTAGGATTACGTTCTAATATGGCTACAAATAAATCTATCCCTTTTTCCCTTATCTCTTTATCTAGTCGTCCCATCATCCCAAAATCCATAAATCCAATAATCCCATCTTTCATAACTAACATATTCCCGGGATGAGGGTCGGCATGGAAAAATCCATCAATTAATATCTGTTTTATAAAAGCCTTAGCTCCATTTTCAGCTATTTTCTTGCGATCATGTCCTACTTTATCTAATTCTTTAAGATTATTTATTTTTATTCCCTCAATGAGTTCCATAGTTAGGATACATTTACTACTGAATTCCCAGTATATTTTTGGGGTATAAATTGTTTCGTTACCTTCAAAATTTTTCTTGAATCTTTCTGCATTCCTTCCTTCGGTTCCATAATCCAACTCAAGTCTAATTGCTTTAGCAAATTCCTCAACTATTCCCACCGGGTCATATAGGCGACTGGCGGGAATATGTTTTTCGGTAAGGCGAGCTAAATCGAAAAGGATATCTAAATCAGTTTCAATTACTTTCTCAATATCCGGGCGTTGAACCTTCACTACTGCTTTATCCCCATCTTCTAATATAGCTAGGTGAACCTGACCTAAAGAAGCAGCAGCGAGAGGTTTTTGCTCGAATGATTTAAATATTTTTGAAATATCAGCTCCCAATTCTCTTTTTATCATCTGATTAACCTGGGCATAGGAAAAGGGAGGGACTTCATCCTGTAGCTTTTGTAATTCTTTAATATAATTTTGGGGGATCAAGTCAGGTCTGGTACTCAGAATTTGACCTAATTTAACAAAGGTGGGACCTAATTCTTCAAGGGCAAGACGAACTCTTACAGGAAGAGGTAACTGGGCAATTTTGGAAGGCTTTAGTTTAAGAATTTTTTCGCCTTTAGAAATTAGATTAATTAATCCTAATTGCTTTACAAAATAATCAAATCCGTATTTGATTAAAATATTGACTATCTGCCGAAGCCGCTTAATATTTTTATATCTTCTCTTTAGTTTTGCAAAAACCATATTTTTTCATCCTTTTTATTTTATCTTTTCTTTTATCACTTCTTTAATCTGAGGAATTTCAGCTAAAGTGGCATCTATACCTCCTTTAATAGTTATATCGGCTTTATCGAATTCAAAAAGGGAAATACTTTCAATTCCGAAGGGAACAATTACTACATCTGCTTTGTCCAATCCTCGGGAAGTAATTTCTTTTTCCATAATATCCACAGATTTACTGATTACTTCGATAATATGAGGACCTTCAAACTTCTTCTTAACCCCTTTTATCTTTTTCCCCAATGAGGTGACCTCTTTTTCTACTAAAGAAGTAATTTTTTCTACTGTTCTAAATTTTTGAATTTCTTTTATATTTATTTTAAAAGTAAAGGTATTTTCCACTTTTTTTAAATCGCCGGTTTCTTTATTGATTATCATTATTGGTTTAGGACTTTGTTGGGTCAGGCTCACCGCAATAATGATATTAGCCCCCATCTTCTGTACTACATCCACCGGTACGGGATCTACCACTCCTCCATCTACCAGGTAATAATCCTGATACTTTACCGGAGTGAATATTCCCGGGATAGAAAAACTGGCCCTTACTGCCTTTATCACACTCCCCTGATTTAAAATTACTTTCGCCCCGGTCTTTATATCGGTGGCTACTGCAGAAAAAGGAATCTTCAAATCATCGAAAGTTTTATCTTTTAGACCTATCTTATTTAAAATTTCTTCTGCTCGGTTCCCGCTTATTAGGCCTGAACGAGGGATAGTGGGGTCAAAAAGAGAGAAAGATTTTCTGTGTTTCATAGCCAGGGCAGCTTTTTTCATTTTTTCTACAGAAGCGCCGGTAGCATATACTGAGCCCACCACTGAACCGATACTGGTACCGGCAATCATATCAATAGGGATATGATAAGCTTCCAGGATTTGAATAACTCCGATATGGGCCATTCCCCGGGCAGAGCCACTGCCTAAGGCTAAGCCAAATTTTAATCCTTTCTTTTGGCATTTAGTTATTAAACTTTCTAACTCCGGATCTTTTTCTATCTTAAAATTTTTCATTTATTTATCTAACCCTAATTTTCTTACTATTATATAACAATAATTCGCCATTTAAATCAAAAAACCCTTTTTTATTGAAAATATTTTAGTAAAATTTTATCCTAATATTGTTGTTGTATTGTTATTGTTCTTTTTTATTGTTATTAGTGTGGAATAATTCTACTAGGGATAGTGGAGATATTTCATCAGAGGTAAGGTAAAAGAGTGGGGCTTGACAAATATAACGCACCGTGTTATATTTGTATTGTAACGCATTGCGTTAGTTATTTTAAGGAGGAAATGTTATATGGAAGAATATACTATTAAAAAATATGCAAATCGCAAGCTATATGATACGAAAGAGAAAAAGTATGTGAATCTTTCTGAAGTTTCCAGATTAATTCGAGAGGGGGCTGAAGTAAAAGTAATTGACAATAAGACTAAAGAAGATATAACTTCTTTAATATTAGCCCAGATTATTGTTGAGCAGGAGAAGACTAAAGAAATAATGCTTCCTTCAATACTTTCCCCGTTAAAGCTTTTAAAAAAAGGAGGTGAGGATATGTTTAAATTAGGTAGAAAGATGTTTCTTGGTGGGTTAGGTATAGCGTCTCTTACTAAAGAAAGGGCAAATGAAATAGCTCAAGAGTTAATTAAAAAAGGCGAATTAAGCCAGAGTGAGAGCAAGGAATTTGTAATTGATATTATGGATAAGGCAGAAAAAGAAGAAGGTAGATTAATCGAAAAGATTAAACCAGAGATTGATAAAAGTTTAGAGAAAATGAATTTTGCTTCTAAAAATTGTGTAGATAATTTAGAAAAAAAGATTGATGA
>JAYEGH010000078.1:0-4027 GCA_034659055.1 Candidatus Caldatribacteriota bacterium | reverse complement strand
TTATTTAAAAACAAAAAACATTTTTTATCCAAACAAAAGAGTTTTAGATTATAGAAGATATCACTGCAAATATTTTAACCCTTATACTTTAAAAAGTCAATAAATAAAACAGTATCGAGTATTGAGTATATATACTATTGAGTCAATAAAAGAAAGTTAAAGAGATAGAAAAAACAGTATCCCTCTTTTTATTAAAATACTATATTAAATTTTATAATAATAGAGAATCCTAAAGAATTAATGTCGAACTAAGAAAATATTAACGGGTAATTGTAGGGGCTTAACTAATCGATCAAATTAAAAAAAATAAGGATATGATTTATTTAGCTCTTATATTATGGAATTGTATAAATTCGTCCCTTAATTTAAATTAAATTCTTCATTGGCTAATTCATAATAAATTTTCATTGATATTTCCGTAGAAAATCCTCTTCTTATTAGAAAGGAATATATTTTTTTTGGATCAAACTTTTTTTTATTCATCTCGTAAATAGATAATTTTTCACTCACTAGGCTTCGAGCTAAATCCAATTCATTGATATCGCTATATATTTTTTTTATTGTTCTGTTTATTATATCTGAATCTATTCCTTTATTTTTTAATTCTCGGTTTAATCTATATCGACCTATTGGTTTATTTGTTAATCTATACTGTGACCAGGAAATCGCAAAAGCTTCGTCATCGATATATTCGTGTTCTTCTAACCAGTTAAATATTATTTTAATAGCATCAATTGAAAAATCCTTATTCTTCATTTTTTTAGAAAGTTCATATTTGCTATGTTCTCTCTTAGATAAAAGAAATAATGTATAATTTTTACACCGATTAATTTCATCGGCAGCAATTATTTTTTCTACATCTGTAACGGATAATTTTTTACCATTAGATATATCTAATTTTGTTTTAATTTCTTCATTGATAATATATTTAGACTCACCATCTAAACATATTACTATTTTACCTATATCCTTATTGCTATAATTAAGAGAAGTTACTTTTCTTATTTTTTATTCTCCTCTTCTTCTATTAATTTACCAAGCCCGGACATTGCTAATATTTTTTCTTCTATTTCTTGAGAAATATTTGGTTGTTCTTTTAGATATGTTTTAGCGTTTTCACGTCCCTGACCAAATTTTGTATCATTATAAGAGATCCAAACACCAGATTTTTTTAAGATATTATATTTTAGTCCCAAATCTATTATTTCTCCCTCTTTAGATATTCCTTCACCAAAAATAATATCAAAAGTTGTATCTTTAAAAGGTGGAGCTAATTTATTTTTTCTAACTTTTATTTTTGCCGTTATTCCAATACTGTCATCATCTTTTTTAATTGTAGTTTTTCTTCTAATCTCCATTCTAATCGTTGAATAAAATTTAAGAGCTCTGCCCCCTGGTGTTGTTTCAGGATTTCCAAAAAATACACCAATCTTTTCCCTTACTTGATTAACAAATACAGTAGTAGTTTTTGATTTACTAATAATGGCTGTTAATTTTCTAAGTGCCTGGGACATTAATCTTGCTTGAAGCCCCATGTAAGAATCTCCCATATTCCCTTCTATTTCTGCTTTTGGCACTAATGCAGCTACTGAGTCAATGACTACTACATCAACCGCATTGCTTCTTACTAAAGACTCTGTTATTTCTAATGCCTGTTCACCTGTATCAGGTTGAGAAATAATCAATTCTTCGGTGTTAACTCCTATCTTTTTAGCATAAATAGGGTCTAGCGCATGTTCTGCATCGATAAAAGCAGCAATTCCTTTATTTTTTTGAGCTTCAGCTATAATATGGAGAGCAAGTGTCGTTTTGCCAGAGGCCTCAGGACCATAAATTTCTATAACCCTTCCCCTCGGTACACCACCTATCCCAAGGGCAATATCCAGTGATAATGAACCGGTAGATATGCAATTATTTACAAGTACTTTAGGTTTATCACCAAGTTTCATTATTGCTCCCTTACCAAACCTGTGTTCGATATTTTGCATAGCCATATTAAGTGCTTTTTCTTTATTTGAAATATTTTGTTCTAAATTTTCTGACATTTATTACATACTCCTTTTATATTATTTTAGATCTACTTATCATCAAAAGAAAAGCTATTTACTATGCTATATATTGGACCAGTTGATGTGAGATTACTTTCCATAAGTTCAATGCTTTTTATCTTTTGAGACATTTTTTTAATATCGATATTTTTTAATATATCCATAAAATATTTTTTATCATATATGTATTTTACTCTTCCAATAGTTATATGACTTGAAAATTTATTATTTTCTCTTGAAAGATTTTCCCTTGATAGTGAATATCTTAAATCATCATATATTTTTTTTAAATTATCTGAACCTTTCTCTATCCCAATCCATATTGTACGAGGAGTTTTATGTGATGAAAAAAATCCTATCATGGATGACAGTCCAACAATAAAAGAATTATGAAAAGGAGTTATTCCCTCTAATATCTTAGTTGTTTGCTCTATTTGCGCCAATGATTGATACCCTAAGAAATTTAAAGTAATATGTAAATTTCTTTTATTAACCCACTTTATCTTGGAATTTGTAAGGTTTATAGTATTTTGAATGACGGACAAATAATTTTTTATTTCATTTTCTAAATTAATTGCAATAAAAATTCTTTTTTTTTCCAAAATAATTCAACTTCTCTTTTCTTAATTATTTCAATCCCATCTTTATCTATTGCGAATTTACTGGTTTGAAATATTTTCTTAGTTGTTGTTTATATTTTTCTCTAACTAAATTCAGAAAATTTATATATTCATCAGTTCTATAATTGGGGTATGTATATTTATTATTAGCAACAAATGATTTATTTTGATATTTAAGAGTAATTTCAGCATAGATACCATCTTTAAGATAAATCCTTGAAGGTCCATTTTTTGTGCTTGCCAAAATAAATTTATCTAAATTAATGTAACCGGGATCAAGATTAATATTTCTTTTTTTAGAAGAGATATTGTTATCCAAAATATCATTCTCTAAACCATTGGTAATTTTTTTAATATCAGTTAGCATTTCTATCTTTATCAACGATTCGAAAGAAATTATTTTTTCTAATAGGTTTTGACCAAATTCTTTTTCATAATATTTCGTAAAATTAAAGTCTTGAATATTACTTTTAAGGTCTGTCCTGCCAAATCTTTTTTTTAATATTTCTTCATAAATATCAAACATTGTTTTATTTGAAGAAATCATACTAATTATTAATTTTACTGGTTTTGGAAAATATATTTTCCCCATAGTATATATTTTTCCTCAACTTAATAAATTCTTATGTATTAAATATTTTCATTGATATCCTTAAAATTATATTTGAATATATTATTTTCTTTAATGGCCTTATCCATTTCGACTTTTTTATCAGCATAATGTAGACTTACATTATCAGGAAATCTGGTTACAAGATTTAAATTCTGTTTACTTTTAAAAAACATTTCTTCGTTTTTACATAGTATCCCTTCAAATAAGATTATATCTTTGGAAAGTATTTTAAGCCAGGTATTTTCATGAGCGACTAATTCTAAAACCGGCAACTTTTTTGCTAATAATTTTTCCTGAATTAATTCTTCTTGAATTTTTGCTTCTTTTTCTAATTCTGCATCCTCTTCGCTAATAATATCAACATCTTCCATATTTTCATCGATTAAATCAGATTTTGTTTCAACTTCCGGAGAAGGAACCGGATAATTTTTTGCCTCTCTAAGAGAATTATTGACATATAAAAATCCTATAAATACTATTAAAACAAATCCAGCTAAATAGAGATATTTAAAATTAATAAAATTTTCTCTTTTTTTAGATACTCTTCTTCTTTTTTCCTTAAAAGAAATAACATGTTCTTCTTTTTCTTTTTCTTTTTGTTTTAAATTTAGTTTTTTATTCTCATTATTTTTATAAGTTTGATTTATTCTTTTTATTTTTTCATTCTCAACATCCAGGTATTTACAATAATTTCTTAGATATCCTATAATATAAGTTTTTCCGGGCATTGCATTTAAATTGCCCTC
>JAYEGH010000077.1:0-4099 GCA_034659055.1 Candidatus Caldatribacteriota bacterium | reverse complement strand
TGTAGTATGTAGTGAAAAACGCAAAACTTACCTCAAGAAGAGAGTTATCCGGTTAACCAGTTTCCCGGTTTCCCGGTTAAAGAATTAAAACCAGGTTAGTTGAGGTTTTAGTATTAAACCGGTTAACTGGCAAACCGGGTAACTAGGTAACTAAATGCTAACGACTATTTCGCTATTCACTAACGACTAAAAAAGCAAAGGAGAAAGTTATGGTTCGCAAAAACAAAATTATTATCATCTTAATAAGTATAGTAGTTATAATAGGAGCTTTTTTAATATTTAACAATATTCAAAACAAGTCTTCCCAGCCGCCTTCTATTTCTTTTTCTGAAGAAGAATGGGATTTTGGTAATATAAAAGAAGATGAAAGACCTAGTCACATTTTTACTGTCACCAATACCGGAGGGGAAGAGCTTATTATAAGTAGAGTACGGGCTTCCTGTGGCTGTACTGCCACTATGCTTTCTTCTGATCATATTCTTCCCGGGAAATCAGTTGAATTAAAAACTACTTTTAATCCCTCCGGATATAAAAATTTGGTTAAAAAATCTATCTATATCGAATCAAATGATCCGGAACTTTCCAGACTAAAAATTGCTGTAATAGCTAATGTGGAAGCAATACCCGCTCCCCAGGCCTATATCTCTAACTCTCAATGGAATTTAGATTTGATCTCACAGGGAGATTTTCCTGAATTTAATTTTACTGTTGAGAATAAAGGGGAGTTGGAACTTATAATTGAGAAAATAAATGCTTCGGAATATATACAATACAATGTTTCACTACCGTTGAGTATTCCTGTCGGGGAAAAGAAAGATATAAGATTTAGTTATGATTCAAGCAAACACGAGATAGGAGAAATAAAGGAAAGTATCCGAATATACTGCAATGACCCCAGAAGAAAAGCTTTTTCTCTACGGATTAGTGGTTACATAAAAGAAGAAACTGAACCAAGGGTAAGCATCTCTCCTACAGTAGCTAAATTCAATTTAGCATCTGATTTAGATGATAAATTGGTTAATCAATTTACTTTGGAAAATTCAGGGAAAAAATCAGTAAGAATAGTATCCGTAGAAACTTCAGCAGATTATCTTATCCCTTTACGTTCTGAATTTGATCTCAGGACAAAAGAAAAAGAAAATCTGCAAATAGTATTTTTGAAAGATAAGTTTCAAGATAAGAAATTGAAAGAAAAAACAGAAGAGTATTTTTATTTGACTATAGCTATACCAATTGAGATTAATAAATAAAAAGCAAAGTTAAAATAATTTTTATAATTAAATTAAACACATAATAATTTGCGTATAAGAGGCTAATATTATGAAAAATTTTATTAGAATATTTAAGGCATTATCTGATGAGACCAGATTACGCATTTATTTACTTTTACTTCATAATGAGCTGTGTGTTTGTGAATTAAAAGCAATATTAAAAATAGAACAATCGCGTATTTCACACTGTATGCGTATCTTAAGGGAAGCGGATTTAATCGAGAGTTACAGGGAGGGTAAGTGGAATATATATTTAATAAATAAAAAAATGGAAAACAATAAAGTAATTCAAGGATTAAAAGACGAATTAGAGCTACCTGCCCGATATTTAAACAGTTTACAAAGATGTAAAAAAGAAGATATAAAAAATAAGATGAAATGTTCTAAATAAGCAATTAACTAATTAGTCGTTAGTGAATAGTGAATAGTCGTTAGTAAAATACAGTAAAAAGTAATAAGCAATAAGAAAATAATTCGACGGTTAGTTAATTGATTACTTCCTTAGTAAAGAAAATGTAAAAAACAAAGAAATAGAGTATGCCGATTTTCCAATTAACTAATTAATTAACTAAGATATGTTTTTATTGTGTTTCTAATTCTTTTCTTTTTTTAATTCTTATTACTGTATTTTATTCTGGCTTCTAAATTCTTCTCCACCTTTCTTTTAATAAATTTCACATGAATTGTTAAATTTGTTATAATTGCGAAAATAGGCTAAAATAAGATTTCAAAAAGATATATGTAAAACAACATAGACAAAGATAAAGAAGTAGTATGCAATATAAGATAAATGATTAATCTATAACTCTTATCTATTCAGAAAAAGAGGTGTGATCATGTGTGATACTATTGTAGCCTTGGGTTCTGCTACCAAAGAAGGAGTTACACTTTTTGCTAAAAATAGTGATCGAGAACCTGATGAAGTGCAAAATATCCGTATTTTTCCCCGCCAAAAACATAATTCAAAAGAGACTGTAAAATGTACCTATTTAACTATTCCTCAAGTTTCAGAGACTGCTCGTATATTTATCTGCCAACCTTTCTGGATGTTCGGTGCAGAGATGGGAGCCAATGAGCATGGAGTAGTAATCGGTAATGAAGCAATTTTTACTAAAGAAAAACCCGACAAAACCGGATTAACCGGAATGGATTTAGTTCGCCTTGCTTTAGAAAGAAATAAAACTGCCTGGGAATCTTTGCAAATGATTATAAAACTATTGGAAAAATATGGCCAAGGAGGAAATTGTGGTTATCGCTATAAATTAGAATATATGAATAGCTTTTTAATTGCCGACCGGGAAGAAGCGTATGTACTGGAAACAGTGAAGGCCTGGTGGGCATGGAAGAAGATTACTGATGTATGGAGTATATCTAACCTGATTTCCATTCAAAGCGATTATGATGCCTGCTCTGAAGGGCTGATCGAAAATGCTGTTCGTAAAAGATATTGTAAAAATAGAAAAGATTTTAACTTTAGAAAGTGCTATTCTGCTAAATTTATGACCTGGGGAGCCAGGGGAATTGAAAGAGAAAAGCGTTCACGAGCATTACTTTTACAAAAAAAGAAAAATTTAACTACTCATAATTTTTTCAATATTTTACGGGATCATGGAGAAAATTCTCAATGGACACCTAATCGGGGACCGGCGGCGACTCTGTGTCTCCATGCAGCAGATACATTATTTCGCCGTACTCAAACGGTCTGTTCTTTAGTGGCAAAAATAAGTAAAGATAAGCAATTTTTCTACACCACAGGTGCTTCTAATCCATGTATAAGTCCCTTTTTCCCCGTTTTTTCCCCTAAAACTGTAATTCCAACAGAATATAAGGGAGGCAGAGAAAATTATAGCCAGGATTCATATTGGTGGCAAAGTGAACGTTTTCATCGCAAAGCCTTGAAAAATTTTAACTCTGCTTTATTGAAGATACACCCTTCAATTATTGAACATGAAGAAAAAATGATTCTTTCTATTGAAGAAAATACATCAAGCTTAACCCAAAAAAATATTGATAAATATTTTCTGCAGGCTCAAAATATGGTAAAAAATTGGGGTTATCAGTTAGAAAAACTTGTTCCTGTAAAAATGGGATGGAGATTTAGTCATTATTGGCGAAAATATAATAAAAGAAACGGAATTATTTGAGTTTTATCAAAATGATTAGTAAAATAATTACAAAATAAAAGGAGGAAAAATTAATGATGAAAAGAAAGGAAGTTAAATGGGCGGTTATTTTTTTAATAATAAGCGTAATTTTGTTTTCAGTAATTGGTCAGGGTTTTTCCAAAACTTTATCAGACATACTTAGAGAGGGAAAAAATAATTACAATAATTTTAACCAGGATTTTAAGGATATGGCTATAACCTTTGATGCGAAGATATATACACCAGAAGGAGAAATGCTTTCGGAGATGAAATTATTTCTTAAAGGAGAAAAAACCAGATCAGAAACTTTAACGCAATTTCCTGAAAGCGCAGGTATGCCGGAGGGAATGGGTAATATGTTGGTAGTCGTTATTTCCGATGGTCAGGATACCTGGATGATATCACCCTTTGTTGGAAAGAAAAAACTTACTACTGAACAAGCAGAGGAGCAGATGCAATATCAAACAGGGATGAATTGGTGGAAATTTATTTCCGATAAAACGAAGTATGTAGGGATAGAAAAAATTGAAGGCAGAGAATGTTATCTCCTGGAATTAGAGATAGAGAGAGAATCTCCCTATAAAAGAATATGGGTGGATAAAGATAAATTATTTTTAGTACAAGCTGAGGGAGATAGCAGTGATGGAAATAAGGTTCGTACTACATTTTCCGATTTCAGAAAAG
>JAYEGH010000076.1:0-4115 GCA_034659055.1 Candidatus Caldatribacteriota bacterium | reverse complement strand
TTAAAATTGGGACCGCTCTTTCTCTCATTCTTCATGTTTAAATATTCCAAAAATTTAAAATAAGTTAATTGTTTTTTCAATATCTCTTTTTTATTTATTATAGCATGTTTTTAAAAATATGCTATTTACAAGTCTAAATGCCATTGTAAGCCATTTATCGTAGGACAGGCGTCTCGCCCCCCCCTGTCTATTAATCATTTCCTCCCCCGTTAAATGTAATATAAAAAAGGACAGGCTAATTTTCTTATATTTCAAGACCTGACCCTCATAGGCTCATCTTTAATCAACCAACATCTCTTTTATTGTAGATTTTACTTGATTTATAATTACTTGTTCTATCTTCCCCAGCTTCTTAACCAATCTTCTTCTATCTACGGAACGGAGTTGATCTAAAACAATCCACGCTTCTTTCCCGGTAAATTTAAGAGGGATGCGAGTAGGATAGAAATGTGATTGAGTAGTCATGGGAGCAATTATAACCGTGGAAATATTTTTATTCATTTCATCAGGAGAAATAATTAAACAGGGACGGACTTTTTTTATTTCATGTCCTATGGTAGGGTCAAGAGTAATAAGATAAACTTCGTATTGTCTTATCACCATTCCCAATCCGCCATATCTAAATCAACTCCATCATTAATAATTAGTCGATCATCTTCATTCTCCTTCATTTTTTTAAAATATTTCTCCCAACCTTTTCTGGATTGTTTCTTAATGGGTTTAATAATAATATTTTCCCCTTTTATTTCCAAAAAAACATCCTTCTCTATATGGCATTGCTCTAATACCGCCTTTGGTATCCTGATACCCTTTGAATTACCTATGGGAATTATAGCAGCTTTCATATATAACCACCTCCACAATTACTTTTTTAATAGCTTTTATAGTAATTATAATGTAATTACATTTAAATGTCAACTTTGAATACTATTCCCTCCATTTCTCAGAATTACAAAAAGAACTCTCGAGCATGAAGATATAGCTGGCCATACATTGTTAAAGCAAAAATGGGGACTGGTTACTTTTTTCCACCCCCGTAGGGCAGGCGTCAGACTGTAATGATTCCACTCCTCCCGTAGGACAGGCGTCTCGCCTGTCTATTTAAATGTAGGGGTTTGATTCATCAAACCCGTCCTTCTTATTCCCTCTCCCCTCGGAGGGAGAGGGTTAGGGTGAGG
Source organism: Candidatus Caldatribacteriota bacterium (assembly GCA_034659055.1). Taxonomy (GTDB): domain Bacteria; phylum Atribacterota; class Phoenicimicrobiia; order Phoenicimicrobiales; family Phoenicimicrobiaceae; genus JAYEGH01. Next base: position 2,937 of record JAYEGH010000076.1, on the reverse strand, counting down.
GGGAATTCACTGCAAACTGTAAACTGAAAACTGATTTTTTAGTCTGTCTTATTTGTTCTTTAACTTCTAAACAACTCCTCAATAATTTTTCTCTTATTAATCTTTAAATAATTAGCTATATCATTTAATATATTATTTAAAGTTCCAATTTTAATCTACCAGAAATATCTCTTGGAATTTTAGGCACAAGCGAATTTCTCCTCTTTAATTATATGTAAATGGACAAAAAGTGGCATTTCTTTTTTATCAAAATGACATTTTAAAGCATCTTTAATATTTTCTTTGAGTTCTTCTAAAGTATCTCCTTCTGTAAAAATAGAATATCCAAGAGCTTAGGCAGTATATCCTTTTTCTTGATCTTCTTCGCCAACAAATATTATTTCTTTAAGTTTCATTTTTTAACCTCCTCTGCCATTGAGAATCCCGGTACAAAATTTGTCACAACACTTTTTTATTAATTATATCATTAAATCTAAAAAATTTTTATAATTCACTTTATCAATATTTCATGTTATAATAAATAACCTAAAAGGACCACTAATAGAATGCTACTCTATACTTCCTTAAGGAGAATTAATTATATATGGCAAATGACAATTATTGGCTAAAAATTGCCAACTACGATTTAAAAACAGCAGAGGCAATGCTAAAATCAAAGAGATACCTATACGTGGGATTCATGTGTAATCAATCTATAGAAAAAAATACTGAAGGCTATTTACTCTGATAAATTTAATCAATTACCTCCAAGGATTCATAATTTAGCCAGATTACTAAAATTAGTAAAATTAGAAAATGACATACCTAAAGATCTACTTGAAATTTTAAATGAATTAAACCCTTTAAATATTGCTACCAGATATCCTGACCAACAATTAGACATAATTAAAGAATTAGATTTTAATTATTCCTCCCAACTACTTGAAAATACAAGGAGATTATTTAAATGGTTAAAGACAAAGCGGCAATAATAGATAAAATTAGAAAATATATTAAAGCCTTAGAAAAAAATATTACAGTATATAAAGTAATTCTTTATGGTTCATGGGCAAATGGAAAGCCTGATGAATTTAGCGATGTAGATTTGGCTATTTTTTCTCCTGACTTTGGCAAACACAAACTAAAAGAACTGCAATTACTTTCAAAATTATCCTGGGAAATTGATGAATCAATAGAAGCCATACCTTATTCTTCTAATACATTGTTTACTCAAAATCCTAAAAATTTTGCGCATAAAATTATAAAAACAGGAGAAACTATTTATGATAGGACTGTAAGGCTTTAAAAGTTTAAAAAAGTATAACCAACATCACCTTCCCCCTCCTGGTGGGTTCAATAAAGAACTATTTTCTCCATCCAAGGAGTTTCTCTGGCCATTCTCCAGGCTTTATCAATATATTGATTAGTATATTTCTGCTCAACTAAGTAAAAAAGGTAGCCCCTTTATCGGTTAATTTATAACCATCTCCATTATTTTTATTACTCCCAATAACTTTCTGATCTTTATCTCCCGTCAAAAATTAAAAAAATAAAGTCAGACTTAGAATGTAATTGTATTGGAAAAATTTCCTAACAATCTAAACTAAGTCCGGCTTTTTAGTTAAATTAAAACCCCTTTTAGAAAAAGAACAGAGAACCCTCCCCTGTTTTTTCAGAAAATGTTTTTAAAACAATCTCAGGCAGAAGTTTAATGCTAAATATTAAAAATGAGGAGATCCTGCTAAACTAATCAATTTTCTAATTTCTATATTTACTTTCGTTATTATTTCATCTTTGACCCTTCCAAACTTTTTTATGGCAATTCCTTGGGATAGACTATATATTTTATCCACCCTTATATTAGAATTTAATTTAAGAGTGCCTTCAATTAAATCATTATTTGAAATTAAAATTGTATAATCTTTTTCTTTTAAATTTGAAGTAATTGCTACTACAACCATATCTTCTTTTGTACTATTGTACATATCGTTTGATAAAACAAGAACTGGTCTTTTCTTATTAGAAACTAAATTAGTAAATGGTATGGGTATTAATAGGATATCTCCCTGTTTATACATTATTCCATATCCTATTATCTATATCATTATTCCAAAATCCTAAACTTATTTCACTGGCTAATTCTAAATCTTTAAACTTTTCTCTTCTTCTTTTCATATTTAAATAACCTACAAAATCTAATACCTCTTTTGCCTCATTCTCAGAAATCTTATCGATTAATACCCGCAGATTTTCTTTTGTAGTTTTCATAATATACTCTCCTTCTCTCAGTTATCTATCTCCCTTTTTATTTATTACATATTATTTTACAATTTTTTTAATTCTTTCGCCCATCTTATTTTAAATTTTATTCTTACTCTTCTATTTGAAAAATAACATAAATTACAAAATATATCAATATATAATTTACATATTTTATTTTACAAAGTATGAATATTTCATTTTTTAATAATTTATCAGGGCATGGCAATCTCAATCCTCTCTGTCATTCCCGCTCTCCTTCTGCTTGCCCCGTGAAGTCTTACTTCACTGGGGTCATTCCCACTCTCCTTTTTTGTTATTCCCATACCCCTCTCTGTCATTCCCGCGGTCCTCTCTGTCATTCCCGCGCAGGCGGGAATCCAGAACACTTATTGCCCGCATATATGAATTGGAGAGTTGGTAAATTAATCTTAATCTTTATCTTAATTGGTCAATCGGTTAATAGGCCAATCGGTAAATTAACATATTGGTGAATTGTTTTTAATCTTTTCTTTATCTTAATTGGAGAATAGGTAAATTGGTCAATTGGTGAATTAATATATTGGTAAATCGGTTAATAGGCCAATCGGTAAATTAACATATTGGTGAATTGTTTTTAATCTTTTCTTTATCTTAATTGGTCAATCGGTTAATTGGTCAATTGGTGAATTAATATATTGGAGAGTTGGTAAATTAATC
>JAYEGH010000075.1:12646-18607 GCA_034659055.1 Candidatus Caldatribacteriota bacterium | reverse complement strand
TTATAAAGTATCAGGGTAGTAGTCAAGTAATACTTCATTTTAAAGGACAGAGAAAATCTATCATCCATACTATAGATAGAAAATATTCTGTAACCATTAATCAAAAAATGATTAGAGAGATAGAAAATATTATAGGGAAAAAGACAACATGGATAGAAAATAAATAATAAACATCTAAGGGGTTATATTTGAAATGTGGAAAACTATTTATATCGCCGATGATATGATTTTGGCTAATATTTTGAAAAAGAAATTAAAAAGTAAAGGTATAAAAGCTATTTTAAATAAATTAGAGCTAGAGAAGGATGAGTTAAATGGAAATGTTAAAATATCAGTTCCAATGACTGAAGAAAAAAAGGCCCTTGATATAATTAACAAAGTTTTAATCTATTAAAATATTTTATAAAATAAATTTAGATAATTTATATATCATAAGCTCAAAATTCAAAATTAAAATAAAAAAGAATCCAGAAGCTGGGAGCCGAAACCAGAACAAAATCGTATTATGAATAGTGAAAAATTAGTTAATTAATGAATTAATATAAGTATTGGATTATTAAATAATTAACTGGTAAACAGGGTAAAGGTTAACTAACAGTTAACAACTATTCATTCTTTACTAAAAACTAAATAAAAGTGGTGCCGAAGGTCGGAGTCGAACCGACACGAGCCGTGAGGCTCGCTGGATTTTGAATCCAGTGCGTATACCAATTTCGCCACTTCGGCATACAGAAGTTTCTATTTAGAAATTATAATTTAAGAGATACCTATTGTCAAGAAAATGACCATAGAAATATTACGGAAAGTGGATAAGCTATGAATGATAAGAAGAAATTTATTTTAGTGGATGGTCAGGGTTTAATTTATCGTTCCTTTTATGCGTTGCCTCAATTGAAAACTACCGGTGGAAAGATTATAAATGCGATATATGGCTTTACTATGATGTTGATAAAGTTATTGGAGGAAGAGAAACCGGATTATATTATGATAGCACTTGATATGCCTGCTCCTACTTTTAGACACAAGGAATATAAGGAATATAAAGCACATAGAAAAAAAATGCCAAAGGAATTAATTAGTCAAATACCCTTAATTAAAAAGGTTATTAGTAATTATAATATTTCCATTTGTGAAAAAGAGGGATACGAAGCGGATGATATTATTGGAACAGTAGCTAAGCATGCAGAAGAGAAAGATTATGAAACAATTATAGTTACAGGAGATAGAGATGCCTTTCAGTTAATATCTTCTAATACGAAAGTGATGATAACAATCAAAGGGATAACAGATACAAAGATAATAGCAGAAAAGGATATTATAAATAAATATGGAGTAATTCCAGAAAAGATAATAGATATATTAGCATTAAAAGGAGATGTTTCTGATAATATTCCCGGTGTTCCGGGTATAGGAGAAAAGACTGCAATTACATTAATAAAAGAGCATGGTTCGTTAGATACTATTTTAAAGAAAACTGATATCATTTCTAAGAAGTCATTAAGAGAAAAAATAAAAGAGTATAAAGAACAGATTCTAATGAGTAAAAAATTAGCTACTATTGATAGGGAAATGCCTTTGGAATATGATTTTAATTCATTTAAGATTAAAAAACCAAACTATGATGCATTGTGGTCAATTTTTAAGGAATTGGAATTTGGCAAATTATTAAAAAAAATTACTCCTCATATTACCCGGAAAAGAAATGAGATAAAATACAATTTAATTGATACAAAAGAAAAATTAAAAAAATTAATAGATATATTCAAAAGCAATAAATGTTTTTCTTATTATCTAATAAAATCTTCGGAAAATGATATGCCCTCCAGTATTTTAGGAATAGCCATTAGCTTTGAGGGTGATAGAAACTATTATATTCCCTTATTTCCCTTAAGCTTAATTGATATAAATGGCAAACTTCCCTCAGAGATGGTGATAGACCAGTTGCGTATATTTTTTGAAGACAAAAATATTATTAAAATTAGTCATAATATAAAATCTGATATTATTGTTCTAAATAAATATAAAACAAAATTAAAGGGAAACAATTTTGATATTGCGATTGCTGCCTATCTGTTAAATCCTTCAAAAGAAAATTATGATCTAAAAAATATATTCTGGGAATATCTAAAATATTTAAAAAATGATAATAAAGAAGATAATTCCAGAAGAATAAAAAATGCCTGCGAAAACGCTCAAAACATTTTAAAACTAAAATTTATCCTGGAAGATAAACTAAAAGAAAAAAATATATTATTTTTATTTAAAGAGATTGAAATGCCCTTGATAAAAGTATTGGCGGAAATGGAAATTAATGGAATAAAAGTAGACCTTGATGTTTTAAGAAAAATAGCCAACAAAGTAGATTTACGACTTAAAGAATTAAAAAAGATTATATATAATTTAAGTAAATCAGAATTTAATATTAATTCTCCCAAACAGTTAAGTATCATACTTTTTGAAAAATTAAAACTGCCTATAATAAAAAAGACAAAAACCGGTTATTCTACAAATGCAGAGGTCTTAAAAGCTTTACTCCCTCAACATAAAATTATATCTTTTATATTGGAATATAGAGAATTAGGCAAACTAAAAAATACTTATATTGATAAATTACCTTTTTTGATAGATGCAAAAACAAAGAGAATACATACCTGTTTTCATCAAACTATAACCTCTACAGGCAGGTTAAGCAGTAGTAAACCAAACCTTCAAAATATTCCGGTTAGAACGGAAATAGGCAGAGAAATAAGAAAAGCGTTTATCGCTGAAAAAGGATTTATCTTACTATCTGCAGATTATTCACAGATTGAATTACGTATCTTAGCCCATCTCTCTCAAGATAAAAGTTTGATAAATGCCTTTGCAAACAATGAAGATGTTCATACCCATACTGCTTCTGAGATATTTGATATCGATCAAGATGTAGTTAGTGAAAAGATGAGAAGAATGGCTAAAATTATAAACTTTGGAATTATCTATGGAATGAGTAGTTATGGGTTAGCACAAAATTTAGGTATAAGCAGAGCAAAGGCGGAAGAATATATTTATAATTATTTTAATAGGTATCAAGGAGTAAGAGAATATATTGAAAAAGAAAAAGAAAAAGCAAGGGAAAATGGTTATATATTGACTTTGTTAAAAAGGAGAAGGTATTTAGAGGGAATACATAGCCAGGATAAAAATATTCGAGAATTTAATGAGAGAATAGCAATTAATGCCCCCGTTCAAGGGAGCGCAGCTGATTTAATAAAAGTGGCAATGATTAAAATTTGTGAAGAATTTAAAAAGAAAAAATATAAGAGTAAATTATTGATACAAATACATGATGAATTAATATTTGAAATTCATCAAAAAGAATTGAAGCAAACGAAAAAAATAATAAAAAATATTATGGAAAATAGTTTGGAAATTTCTGTTCCCTTGAAAGTTAATTTAAAAGAAGGGTTAAATTGGGCAGAATTGAATTAACGAATAGTGAAAACAGTATCAAATATATAGTATTGAGAATCGAGTTAAGATAATACAAAATACAAGATGAAAGAAATAAATGCAGGTTAGTACATAGTAATGGTGAATAGTTCATAGTGTGGGGAAGAAATCCAAGGGAAAATACAAATGCGAAAGATGCAGAACAAAATACAAAGTAAAAATTAGTTTAATATTTTAATTGGTAAATTGGCCGATTGGTAGATTGGAAGATTAGTTATCCAGCCAACCGACAACTAACTTATCTTAGCTGATATTTAAAACTAATGGTTAGTTCAAAAAAAAGAAATGATAAGTGATTAATTAAATTGACTTATTTTAAGTTATGTATGTTGCTTACAATTGTAGCTTACGCCTATACACTAACGCTGTAAGTAACGCTAGCTAAGAAAATATTTACTAACAAGTAAATATGGGAGGTATTATGCCTTTAATTGTTGGGCTTACTGGGGGTATAGTAAGCGGTAAAACAACTGTAGCCAAAATGTTTAAAGATTTAGGAGCAAAGATTATAGATGTCGATAAACTTGGACATAAATTGATCTTGCCCTACAAACCTGCCTGGGAAAAATTGGTAAAATTATTTGGAGAGAATATTTTAAAAGATGACTTGCATATCAATAGAAGAAAATTGGGTGAGTTAGTTTTTAATGATCGGAAATTACTGATAAAATTAAACAAAATAGTACATCCCGAGATAAAAAGATTAATGATAAACGATATAAAAAAATTTAGGAAGAGATATAACGATCAAAGCAAAGAAATATTAATAATTGATGCTGCATTAATTTATGAAGCAAAAATAGAAGGATTAATGGATAAAATAATCCTGCTATATCTTGATGAAGAAGAACAAATTAAAAGACTGCTAAAAAGAGACAATTTTTCACGGAAAGAAGCCTTAATGAGAATAAGATCTCAAATGCCAGTAAAAGAAAAAATTAAAATGGCTGACTATGTAATAAATGCTATTAATTCATTAGATGAAACGAAGAGGCAGGTTGAAAAAATATGGGAAAAATTACATTTCATATCTAGTATTTAGCTAGATAAATATATTTTAGAAGAAGAGGTGATTATTATGGATTTAGCAAAAATAATACAAGCTGCACGTGGAGAGAAGAAAGCAGATTTATTATTAAAAAATGGAAAGATTATAAATGTATTTTCCGGTGAAATATATCCCGCTGATGTTGCTATCTATAATGGTATGATTGTGGGATTAGGAGAAGGTTATAATGCTAAAAAAGAAATTGACATTTCCAATAAATATTTATCTCCTGGATTTATTGATGGCCATATACACTTAGAGAGCTCTATGGTAAAAGTTTCGGAATTTGCTCGTACGGTAGTACCATTAGGGACAACTTCGGTAATTATAGATCCTCACGAAATCGCCAATGTCTTTGGTTTGGAAGGTATTAGGTATATGTTAAAATCAAGCAAATATAATCCCTTAAATATTTTTATGATGCTTCCTTCTTGTGTTCCTGCTTCTTCTTTAGGAAATTCAGGTGCAAATTTGAACATAACTGATCTATATCCATTATTAAAAGAAAAGTGGGTTTTGGGGTTGGGAGAAATGATGAATTTTCCGGGAGTTTTGAATCAAATTCCTGAAGTATTAGATAAAATAACAATTGCATCTAATAAACGTATTGATGGTCATGCGCCCAATTTATCAGGAAAAGATCTTTGTGCTTATATTTCAGCACAAATTAGGTCAGATCATGAATGTACTACAGTAAAAGAAGCCCAGGAAAAATTAAGACTGGGAATGTATATTATGTTAAGGGAAGGATCAGTTACCAAAAATTTAATAGACCTGTTACCTTTAGTGAATAATGAAAATTCCAGAAGATGTTTTTTTTGCTGTGATGATCGGCATCCTAAGGATTTAATAGAAAAAGGACATATAAACTATATTATAAAAACGGCAATAAAAAAAGGAATCCAGCCCGTAACAGCTATAAGAATGGCTAGCTTAAATACCACTGAATATTTTGGATTAAGTAAATTAGGAGCAATTGCCCCTGGATACTCAGCAGATCTAGTGGTATTTGACGATTTTAAAAATTTTAATATTCTTAAGGTTTTTAAAGACGGAAAACTTGTTGCAGAAAATGGTGAATTATTAGAATTAGATCCTAAACCATTAAATGTTCCAATTAGAGGTTCGGTAAATATTAAATGGTTAAAGTTAGAAGATTTCCAAATTATAGATAGAGGTAGTAAATGTAGAATAATTAAAATTGTACCGGGACAGGTTATTACGGAAAAGGAAATAGATGTACCTAAAGTTAAGGATGGTTTAGTAGTTGCAGATACAGAAAGAGATATTTTAAAGGTTGCAGTAATTGAGAGACATCAAGCTTCTGAAAAAGTTAGTATGGGTTTAGTTAAAGGGATTGGCCTTAAAAAAGGAGCTTTAGGGTCATCTGTTGCTCATGATTGTCATAATATCATAGTTGTAGG
>JAYEGH010000075.1:0-12546 GCA_034659055.1 Candidatus Caldatribacteriota bacterium | reverse complement strand
AGTAATAAGTAATAACATTTAAAAAAAGAAAAGAAAAGATAAAAAGGGAAAAATATATCTTGCTTAATTGGTTAATTAAATTAGTCATTAAGGGAAAAGCATTTTTCCTTTATTGGATTTCTGAATTTTTCTTCTTTGAACCAGTTAACAGGAAACAATGTAACTAATTAATTTTTCTCTCTATGCTCTAAGCGTTATATGCTCTACGCTAATTTTACCATCAATTGTTCCTTGTATGCCCCTGATTTTAATATTTAAATTATAGTTTTTCGCTTTGCGCTATTCATTTTTGCTAAATACTCTATATGCATAAAATGAGATATTAAAAATGAATTAAAGGCTTTATGCAACTATATAATGAGTGTATAATTATTTAAAGAAAAAATAACTTTAAAATTATATTTGTAGTTTTTTAAAAGGTGTTTCAAATGAGTCAAAAGTTTAAATTGGTATCTGATTATCCTCCTCAAGGTGATCAACCCAAGGCAATAGAGAAATTAACCAAAGGGATAAACAAAGGCTATAAATTTCAAAACCTGCTTGGGGTTACCGGTTCCGGAAAAACATTTACAATGGCTAATATAATTCAGAACATTCAATTACCCACTCTGGTTATTTCTCATAATAAAACTTTAGCTGCACAGTTATGTAGTGAATTTCGAAGATTTTTCCCTAATAACGCAGTTGAATATTTTGTAAGTTATTATGATTATTATCAACCTGAAGCATATATACCGAGAACAGATACATATATTGAAAAAGATTCTTCTATAAACGAAGAGATTGACAAACTTAGGCTTTGCGCAACCAGTTCTCTAATGGCAAGAAAGGATGTAATTATTGTGGCAAGTGTATCTTGCATCTATGGGTTGGGTTCTCCAAAAGAGTACAAAGAATTAATGTTGGAGGTTAGTACAAGGGAAATCTGCGAAAGAGATACTGTGTTAAAAAATTTGATAAACATACATTATGAGAGAAATGATATAGATTTTCATAGGGGGTGCTTTAGAGTAAGAGGAGATGTTGTAGAAGTATTTCCTTCCTACCTGGAAAAAGCTTTCCGTATAGAATTTTGGGGAGATGAAATAGAAGCAATTTCTGAAATTGATCCTTTAACCGGTAAGGTTTTAAACAAAATTGATAAAATAGTTGTATATCCAGCCAAACATTTTGTTACTACCGAAGTTCAATTAGAAAAAGCAATATTATGTATTAAAAAAGAATTAGAAGAAAGATTAAAATATCTAAAAGCGAAAGAAAAACTTATAGAAGCTCAAAGATTAAAACAAAGGACCGAATACGATTTAGAAATGCTAAGGGAAATAGGTTATTGCACCGGGATTGAAAATTATTCTCGTCATATTAGTGGAAGAAAAACAGGAGAGCCCCCAGCTACTCTATTAGATTATTTTCCTTCTGATTTTTTGATGTTTATAGATGAATCACATGTAACTGTCCCTCAATTAAAAGGTATGTTTGCCGGAGACAAATCACGTAAAAATACTTTGGTGGAATACGGATTCCGCCTGCCTTCTGCTTATGACAATCGACCTCTATATCTAAAGGAGATCGAAAAATATATGAAAAAAGTAATTTTTGTTTCTGCAACTCCGGCTAAATATGAATTGGAAAGAAGCGAAAATACAGTAGAGCAAATTATCAGACCTACGGGGTTAGTTGACCCGGAGGTCTTATTAAAACCTATAAAAAATCAAATTGACAGCTTAATAGAGGAAATTAAGAAAAAGACCGAAAAGAAGGAGAGGGTTTTAGTTACTACTTTAACCAAGAGAATGGCTGAAGATGTAGCAGAGTATCTGGAAGAAATTGATATAAAAGCAAGATATTTGCATTCAGAAATTGGTACCCTGGAAAGGATTAATATATTAAGGGATTTAAGGGTGGGAAAATTTAATGTTCTAATAGGAGTGAATCTGCTAAGAGAAGGATTGGATCTTCCGGAAGTATCTCTGGTTGCCATTTTAGACGCAGACAAAGAAGGATTTTTAAGGTCAGAAACATCTTTAGTTCAAACCATGGGAAGAGCTGCTCGTAATATAAACGGTACGGTCATTTTATATTGTCAAAACATTACCGGCTCAATTAAAAGAGCGATTAAAGAGACGAATCGAAGAAGAAAGATACAAATGAATTATAATCAGAAATATCACATAATTCCAAAGACAGTTAGAAAACCCGTAGATAGATATTCTTTAATTGATGAGTTGAATAGAAACGATACTTCTATGGTTAGTGAAGGAAAAGAAAAGTATCTAAATAAAGGTAATTTAGGATTATTAGTAATGTCTCTTAAAAAAGAAATGAAGCAGGCTGCGAAGAATCTAGATTTTGAAAGAGCAGCTTTACTTCGAGACGAAATAAAAAGATTAAAAAAAGAGAAGACATTATTTGGGAAGATATAAGATAGTGAATAGCTAACGACTAGTTTAATTGGTCAAGAAAACAGAATAAAGGAGCCAGAAGACAGGAGTCAGAATCCAGAACAAAGAAAAGAATAAAGAAAAGAAACCAAAAGTCAATGAGCTAATCGGTGAATTAATAAATTGGTAGATTAGCTAAACAGTCTTAATCTTAATCTTTATCTTAATCGGTAAATTGGCTAATCGGCTAATCGGCTAATTGGTGAATTGGATAATTGGTTTAATTAATCTAGAGGAGAAGAAAGTGCTTCAAAAGAAAATAATAATTAAAGGTGCACGAGAACACAATTTAAAAAATATAGATTTAGAAATACCTAGAAATAAATTAGTGGTAATTACAGGTTTAAGCGGTTCCGGAAAATCTTCCCTAGCCTTTGATACTGTGTATGCTGAAGGCCAAAGAAGATATCTTGAATCACTATCTTCATACGCCAGGCAATTTATGGGCAAGATGAAAAAACCTAATGTAGATTATATCGAAGGGCTATCGCCTGCGATATCTATCGATCAAAGAAAATCAAGTAAAAATCCTCGTTCCACGGTAGGTACAGTTACCGAAATATATGATTATCTACGGTTACTCTTTGCTAGAATAGGAATACCTCATTGTCCAAAATGTGGTCAAAGGGTAAGCAAACAGACCATTGAACAGATGGTTGATCAAGTTTTAATTCTACCCGAAGGAACTAAAATAAAAGTTTTAGCTCCCGTGATTCGTTTTAAAAAAGGTGAGCATAAAAAAATATTAGAAGATATTCAAAAAAAAGGATTTATCCGGGTAAGAGTTGATGGAGAAATATATGAATTAAGTGATGATATAAAAATTGATAGGTATAAAAATCATAATATAGAAATAGTTGTAGATAGGCTGATAATAAAAGAAGAAATAAAAAGTAGATTGGCCGGTTCCATTGAAACTGCTTTAAAACTAAGCGAAGGAGTGGTAAGCATTGATATGGAAGGAGGAAAAGAAAAGATATTTAGTGAACATTTTTCTTGTCCTAAATGTGGAATTAATTTACCCGAAATTGCACCCCGGATATTTTCCTTTAATAGTCCCTACGGAGCTTGCCCAACATGCAATGGATTGGGCTTTAAAATGGAATTTGATCAGGAATTAATTGTTCCGGATAAGAATAAAAGTATTTTAGAAGGTGCATTAGCCCCATGGGGAGAAGTAAAGGGAAAATATTATTATCATCTTTTGAAAGGATTAGCTGATTTTTACAATTTCAATCTTGATACAATTTTTTGTGAATTGGAACCAAAAATTCAAAATATATTACTATATGGCTCAAGAGAAGATAAAATATCTTTTAAGTACCAGAATGATGAAAAGAATGTTTATTGGTCATATGAAAATAAATTTGAAGGAGTTGTAAATAATTTAAAAAGAAGACATAGAGAGACGAAATCAGAATATATTCGTACAGAAATAGAAAAATATATGAATATTGTAGATTGTCCTTCCTGTGGAGGGAAAAGACTTCGTCCTGAAAGTTTAAAGGTTACTATAAGAGGATTATCTATTGCTGATATTTCGGAAAAATCTATTAAAGAAAATTTTCTATTTTTTGAAAAATTAAAGTTAACTGAAAATGAAAAAGTCATAGCGGGTCAAATTTTAAAAGAAGTAAAAAACAGATTAAATTTTCTAATGAATGTTGGCTTAGATTATTTAACATTATCTCGAGCATCTGGTACATTGGCTGGTGGGGAAAACCAAAGAATACGTTTAGCCACTCAAATAGGTTCAAGTTTAACCGGAGTGCTTTATATTTTAGATGAACCTAGTATTGGTTTGCATCAAAAAGATAATTATAAACTTTTAGAAACCCTAATAAAATTGAGAGACATGGGAAATACAGTAATAGTAATAGAACATGATGAATCAACGATGAAAATTTCAGATTTTATAATAGATCTTGGTCCCGGAGCAGGAATACATGGAGGTTATATAGTAGCAAAGGGAAATTATGAGAGTATAAAAAAGAACAAAAAATCTCTTACCGGTAGATATTTGTGTAAGGAAGAAAGAATAGAAATACCTTTAAACAGAAGGAAGGGAAACGGAAAATATCTAAAAATATACGGAGCGGAGCAATACAATTTGAAAAATATTGATCTATCTTTACCTTTGGGTAATTTTATTTGTATAACGGGCGTTTCGGGTTCAGGGAAAAGTACCTTAGTTGAAGAGATAATTTTCAAAGCCTTAGCCCGCAAGATATATAAGGCAAGAGTTCATCCGGGAAAATATAAAAAGATTGAGGGAATAGATAATATTGATAAAGTGATAATTATCGATCAATCACCTATAGGCAGAACTTCCCGTTCTAACCCCATTACTTATGTAGGCGGGTTTACGACAATTAGAGAAATGTTTGCACGGACCAAAGAAGCGAGATTAAGAGGATATAAAATAGGAAGGTTCAGCTTTAATGTGAAGGGTGGAAGATGCGAGGCTTGCCATGGTGCCGGTATAGTAAAAATAGAAATGTATTTTTTACCCGATGTATACATTCCATGTGAAGTTTGTAAAGCAAAAAGATATAATCGAGAAACCTTAGAGATAAAATACAAAGGCAAGGATATCGCCCAGGTTTTAGATATGACTATAGAGGAAGCTTTATATTTTTTTGAACCAATTCCCAAAATAAAAAGAAAATTAAAAACTTTATACGACGTAGGTTTGGGTTATTTAAAACTGGGGCAATCAGCAAGTACTTTATCCGGAGGTGAAGCCCAAAGAGTTAAGTTAGCCAAAGAATTAAGTACCAAAAGCACAGGAAATACTCTATATCTTTTAGATGAACCAACTACAGGCTTACACTTTGATGATGTTAAGAAACTGCTTAATGTATTGAATAGATTGGTAAGTACAGGAAATACTGTTTTGATTATTGAACATAATTTGGATGTGGTTAAATCAGCAGATTATATTATTGACCTTGGACCCGGAGGAGGAGATGAGGGAGGAAAGATTGTAGCTAAAGGAACTCCGGAGGAAATTGCCAATAATAAAAATTCATTTACCGGTGAATATTTGAAGAAAATCCTAAATTAGACATTTAGTAAGCAGTGAAGAAAAATATCGAGTATCGAGTGTCAAGTATCGAGCGAAGAAAATAAGAGAAAAAAGTAGGGGCGTATTGCATACGCCCGGATAGCTAATGAACTATTCACTAATGACTAATTAATCGGTAAATCGGTCAATTAGTCAATTGGAGAATTGAAAACCATGGACATCAAATCAAAGATAAAAAAAATACCCGAAACAAGTGGAGTCTATTTTTTTAAGGATAAAAATAAAAAAATAATATATATAGGAAAGGCTAATTCCCTAAAAAATAGAGTATCTTCGTATTTTAGTAAAACTTCCAAACTAATGCCTAAGATAAAAAATATGGTTAGAGAAATAGAAGATATAGAATATATCCCAACCTGTTCAGAAGTAGAAGCAATTATCTTAGAATGTAAAATGATAAAGAAAAATAATCCATATTATAATACACAATTAAAAGATGATAAAAGTTTTCCTTATATAAAAATAACTATAGAAAAAGATTTCCCTCAAATATTATTTTACCGGAAGACTAAACAAAAAATAAAGAAAGATAAATCAATTTATTTTGGACCTTTTGTTGATTCGGAAGCTACCCGAATAGTTATAAAATTATTAAGACAAATATTTAAAATAAGAGGGTGTAAAAAGGAGCATCTAAAAAAAGAAGATATTTGTTTAGATTATCAGTTAGGTCTTTGCTCCGCACCTTGTGCTCATATGATTGATAAAATAGAATACCAAAAAATGGTTAGAGAAGCCTGTCTTTTTTTAAGCGGAAAACAGAAAAAATTGTTAAAGGAATTATATAGGGAAATGAAAAGATTATCTGTTCATTTAAATTATGAAAGAGCGGCAAAAGTAAGAGATAAAATAAGATCAATTAAAGAAATTTTTAAAGACCAGAAGGTAAATTTCTATAATAAGGAAAAAAATGGCGAATATGTCTTAAAAAAAATTGAGGAGCTAGAAGTCCCGGGGGTTAGAAAGGGCAAACAAGCAATTATTGATTTAAAAGAAAAATTAAAATTAAAGATGTTGCCTGAGACGATAGAAGCTTTTGATATTTCTAATATACAGGGAAAGTTATCGGTAGGTTCTATGGTGGTTTTTAAAAACGGAAAACCCGATAAAGGTAATTATAGAAGATATAAAATAAAAACAATTAAACAAGCAGATGATTATGCAATGCTTCAAGAAGTTATTAAGAGAAGGTATGAAAGATTAATTTCTGAAAAAAAAGAAATACCTGATTTACTATTAGTGGATGGAGGAAAAGGGCAGCTTAATGCCACAAAGAAAGTATTGGAATTATTAAATTTAAATTTGCCAATAATAACTATTGCTAAAAAGGAAGAAGAAATATTTAAACCCGGTGTTAATAGATCCATTAGATTACCTTCTAATTCAGAAGCTCTTTTTCTATTACAAAGAATTAGAGACGAAGCTCACAGATTTGCTATAACTTATCATCGAAGGATTAGAAATAAAGAATTACATAATTCAAAGTTAGATCTTATTCCGGGAATTGGTGATAAACGAAAAAAATTATTATTGAAGAATTTTAAAAATATAGAGGAAATAAAAAATGCTTCGATAAAAGAAATAAGTAAAGTACCAGGGTTTGGAGAAAAAATAGCTAATACAATTAAAATAGTTTTGGAGGTAAGAGGATGATAAGAAATTTCGAAGAAAAAAGACCAAAAATTGATAAAAAAGCATTTATCGCAGAAAATTCTACTATAATAGGTGATGTAACAATAGAAAAATATTCCAGTATTTGGTACAATGTAATTTTAAGAGGGGATGTAGCCCCAATTAAAATTGGGAATAATACGAGTATCCAGGATGGAAGTGTTGTTCACTGTGACGCAGGAATGCCTAGTATAATAGGGAGCAATGTTACTATTGGACATAATGCAATGATTCACGCTTGTAAAATTGGGAATAATTCTTTAATTGGAATAGGAGCTATAATATTGGATGGTGCAGAAGTAGGTGAAGGCTCAATTATTGGTGCAGGAGCAATTGTGACACCGAGAACCAAAATACCACCATATAGTATGGCTTTAGGCGTACCCGCTAAAATAGTTAAAAAACTAACAGAAAAAGATGTAGATAAATTGAAAAAACATGCAGATGAGTATGTAGAATTAATGATGAAATATAAGTAAAAACAGTATTGAGTATATAGTGAAGAAAGGAAGAGAAGAATTCAGTAGTCAGGATAGAATAAAAATGTTTCAAGTATATAGTCCAAGATAAGACGCAGGAAAAAAACTGTGGGCTTATAGTGTATGGCACATAGGAAAACCTACAAGTTACAAGTTGCAGGTTTCGGATTAATAAAAATCTATAATTAATTGGAAAATTGGGTATTCGCTCAACTGAATAATCGATTGTTAGGAGGGTAAAAATATGAAGCATAGATCAGTAGCTGACATCGCTTATGAAGTATTAGCCAGACACAAAAAACCATTGCATTATAGAAAAATTACTGAAGAATTGATAAAGATAAAACCATTGAAAGTCAAAGAGCCATATTATGCGGTTAATGCTTCCATGAGTGGAGATAAGAGATTTGTACGCACGAAAAGAGGCATTTGGGGTTTACTTAAATGGAAATATAAAAATGCAAATATAAAATATTCAGTTACTAGTTATGGTCTTAAGGGTGGAGCAATGTTTTTAACAAGTTATATGAGACCTTTTTTCCCGAGAGATAAAAAACTTATCGAAATTACTTTTATAGATAAAGAAGCTAATGATATAAAAGCAGTAGTAAACAATGAATTTAATTATATAGCAGGGATAGATAAATGGTATAAGGAAAAAAATATTAAAGTAAATGATGTCATCTATCTTGGTTTAATTGATTTTGACAAAAGAAAATATTTTTTAGTAACAGAAGATGAAACTAAGTTAGAACCCAAAGAGGAAATAAGAGAAAAAATATACAAGATATTAAAAGAAGAAAATCATCCGCTACCCTATGAGAAAATTCGTGAAAGAGCTTTAGGGATTGAATCAGAAGGAGAAAACTTATTTTCAGGATATATAATAAATGTTTTGAAAAATAATTCACAATTCATTGAAGAGAAGGAAAATATTTGGGGACTTTTTGATTGGTTGAGTGAATCGGAAAAATTGCAAAGGCAGCTTATTTATTGCAATGATAATGAAAAATATAAGGATGCAATCAAAAAAGTTTTTGACTTTTTAGGGTTTGAGACTTCTTTTGTGTATGAAAGGAAAGCATCTTTTATTTTAGCAAAAGCTGTATTGAATTGTAGAGGTTATAATATATTAATCGATGGTAAACTAACGGGCAAAAAAAATGAAAAAACACAAACTTATGAATATTGGAATGAATTGAAAATAGCGAAAAATAAAAATAAAACTGATTTTGAAATTATTATTTCATTAGATTTTGATTACGATAAGTTTGAAAATAAAAAGGAACAAGCTAAAGTTATATTATTAGAATCAAGATGGT
The DNA here is from genome assembly GCA_034659055.1 of Candidatus Caldatribacteriota bacterium. Lineage (GTDB taxonomy): Bacteria > Atribacterota > Phoenicimicrobiia > Phoenicimicrobiales > Phoenicimicrobiaceae > JAYEGH01. The sequence goes on along the minus strand of JAYEGH010000075.1, from coordinate 3,545 downwards.
TAGAAAGTATTATAAAAGAGCACAATCGGCTAACTTTTTCCTTAGATGATTTAAAAATAGTTTTTTCCCAAAAAAATTCACCTGAGAGCAATTTATTTAAATTATTTGAAAAAAGGAAAGTTGTTTACAAGAAAATAAAATTAATAAAAAGTATAATTGATATATTTAAGAAGAATTCGTACAAAAAATTAGATATCAATATTAAATTATTAACCGAAATAATTAATAAAGAAAATAATGGATTTTCTAATACTGAAATGATAGATGAATTTGAAGTCAAAAAAATTGTTAAAATATTATCCTTAACCCCGCTTAATATATTAAAAAATACTGAGACGAACAAGATTGTCTTAAATTTTAAACCGGAATTAGCTAAAGTAAGAATAAATAAGATAATTTCGGAAATATTTTAGGGTTGTGTGCTGACGTTGCATAAAACAAAATAATTAATAGAAAACAGAATTCGGGAAACAGGGGGTAAAAGCATGAAAATAAAATGGTTTGGTCATTCTTCATTTTTAATTGAAAACGAAAGGGGAATAAAGATTATTACTGACCCTTTTGATGAAACCCTTGGCTACAAACTACCCAAAATAAAAGCAAATATTGTGACTGTAAGTCATGAACACTTTGATCATAATTATGTAAGAGGAGTAAAAGGGAGACCGATAGTGTTTAAAGGTTCGGTAGTACGGGAATCACATAAAATGGAATTTAAGGGAATATCGACTTATCATGATAGTGCTTTTGGAGCACAAAGGGGACTAAATACAGTATTCACTATTAAAGCCGATGGGCTAAATATATGTCATTTAGGTGATTTAGGTCATCTTTTAGATTCTGAAAAATTGACAGAGATAGGGCTGGTAGACATACTTTTTATCCCGGTAGGAGGATTTTATACGATAGATAGCAATAAAGCAGATAAGATTATAAAAGACATTAAACCAAAAATAGTTATCCCAATGCATTATAAGACAAAAGCTATAAAATTTTCTATAGATCCGGTAGAAATATTTACCAAGAATAAAGATAATGTTAAAGAGTTAGAATCAAACGAATTTGTGATTGATAAAAAATCACTTCCTAAAAATACACAAATATATGTTTTGCAATATGAATAATAGTTAGTAAAAAAGCAAAAAGTTTAAAGCGCAAAGCACAAAATCCGTATTGTGTATTGCCTTGCAGATAATAATGATTTAAATTTACGAGATTGCCGCGGTCGTTTCACTCCTCGCAATGACAAGAAGCGCTTTTAATTAATAGCAATGACAGGATAATCCTTTAATGAATCAAAATAGGTATCTATTGATAACAGCATATAATTTTGAGTTTTCTTTCTTATTTTGATTTTACTCGATACTATATACCCGATACTCGATACTGTCCTTTCTTTCTTGGACTCGATACTATATACTCGATACTGTATACTGTCTTAATTGGTGAATTGGAGAATCGGCCAATCGGTGAATTAATGAAAATTTAATTAAATAACTAAAGGAGTTTTATGACTAAATATATATTTGTAACAGGTGGAGTAGTATCATCATTAGGAAAAGGCATTTCTGCCTCTTCAATTGGGAGAATGTTAAAAAATAGAGGCCTCAATATTTCCATGCAAAAAATAGACCCTTATTTAAATGTAGATGCAGGAACAATGAATCCTTTTCAACATGGTGAGGTATTTGTTACTGATGATGGAGCAGAAACAGATTTGGATTTAGGTCATTATGAGAGGTTTATTGATGTAAATCTTACACGGGATAATAATATAACTACTGGAAAAATATATAATTCTGTAATATCTAAAGAACGGAGAGGGGATTTTTTAGGAGCAACCGTACAAGTAATACCTCATGTAACTGATGAAATAAAATCTATCATAAGAAGTTTCGAAAAAAAACAGATAGAAAAAGTAGATGTAGTAATTGTTGAAATTGGTGGAACGGTTGGCGATATAGAAAGTCTTCCTTTTTTGGAAGCTATAAGGCAATTTAGAAATGAAATTGGCAAAGAAAATGCTTTATTTATACATGTTACTTTTTTACCTTACTTAAAGGCTGCCCGGGAGCTAAAATCAAAACCGACACAACATAGTGTTAAAGAATTAAGAGAAATAGGAATTCAACCGGATATTGTTATCTGTCGATCACAGTCAAGGATATCTGCAGGCGTAAAAGATAAAATATCTTTATTTTGTGATATAAAGAAAGAAGGGATTATTGAAGCAGTTAATGTTAAATCAATATATGAAATGCCGTTAATATTTGAAAAACAGGGGTTGGGAGATTTAATTGCTAAATTACTTAAAATAAAATGTAAAAAAGCAAATTTAATAAAATGGCAAAAAATGGTGGATAAAATATTATATCCAGAGAAAGAAGTGACTATAGGAGTTATTGGAAAATATATTCGATTAAAGGATGCCTACATCAGTATATATGAATCTCTGTTGCATGCAGGCATAGAGAATAATTGCAGGGTAAAAATTGTCAAAATAGAATCAGATCAAGTTAAGAAAAAATTACCCGAAGATATATTTAACGGTATTGATGGAATATTAATTCCTGGAGGATTTGGAAAAAGAGGAATAGAGGGTAAAATAGAGACCGCAAAATATGCTCGTGAAAGAAATATACCATTTTTGGGAATTTGTCTAGGTATGCAATGTGCGGTAATAGAATTTGCCCGTAATGTACTTAATTTGGAAAAGGCGAATAGCACAGAATTTGATATCAATACCAAATATCCAGTGCTTGATTTATTACCCGAACAGAAAAAGATCATCATGAAAGGTGGAACTATGAGATTGGGAACATTTCCTTGCAAAATAAAAGAAGGTACCATTGCCCATAAAGCCTATAAAGAGAAAAATATCAATGAACGACATAGACATAGATATGAGTTTAATAATTTATATAAAAAACAATTCAAAGAACATGGATTACGATTCAGTGGCGTAAATACAGAAATGAATTTAATGGAGATTGTAGAAATTCCAGATCATCCATGGTACGTTGGTGTTCAATTTCATCCGGAATTCAAATCAAGGCCCAATCGAGCACATCCTTTATTTAGGGAATTCATCAAGGCAGCAATTAAAAAATCAGAAAACAGTATATAGACTTGAGTAGCCGGATAGTTTGCCGGTTTACCAGTTTACCAGTTTGGGAAATGTAAAAAACTAGGACAGGCGTCCCGCCTGTCTATTGGGATTTGGTAAAAGAAAAAGATGGATTCCCTCCTTCGAGGGAATGACATATGGGGAAACAGGAAAGAAATAATTTTAATGAATTAATCTTTAACTTGATTAGCTAACCGGATAACTGAATTATCGTATATTTTTCTTTTTTTACTCGATACTATATACACGATACTCGATACTATTCTTTCTCGAAACTATCTTGAGTTTTTCTTTTCTTTCTTGGACTCGATACTATATACTCGATACTCGATACTGTTCTAATTGCCAAATTATTTTTAAAGGGGATTGAAACATGTTTAATGCGTTAATTCTAGCAGGATCTAAAGAAAAAGGTCCT
>JAYEGH010000074.1:0-4117 GCA_034659055.1 Candidatus Caldatribacteriota bacterium | reverse complement strand
GAAGATACCTTTTAAATATTTATCAAAAGGTATCTTCCGTATTTTAATAAGTACTTTGATCTTTTATTTTATTTCAACAACTGCACCAACTGCTTCTAATTTTACTTTTATTTCATCGGCCTCTTTCTTGTCAGCATGCTCTTTTACTGTATTTGGTGCACCTTCAACTAAATCTTTTGATTCTTTCAAACCTAAAGCAGTAATCGTTCTAATTTCTTTAATTACTTTAATCTTATTCGCGCCTATCTCTTTTAAGACTACGTCAAAACTGGTTTTCTCTTCTGCCTCTTTTGCCTCTTCTGTACCAGCTCCACCAGCTGTCGGTGCAGCCATTGGCATAGCAGCACTTACTCCAAATTTTTCTTCTAAAGCTTTAACCAATTCAGATAATTCCAGCACTGTCATCTTTTCGACTTTTTCTAATATTTCGTTTGATACTGTATTTTCTACTTTAGATTCTTTTTTCGGTTCTACTTTTTTAGTTTCTTTTTTAACTTCTTTCTTGACTTCTTTTTTTTCTTCTTTCTTTTCTACCATTTATTTCACCTCCTCTCAATATATTTTCTCTTGTATCCAAATCTTTTTAGTGTCATGCATTATAAAAAAGCCCTTTTTATATAGCATATATAAATAATAAGTAACATTTTAAAACTAATCAGCATTAAAACCTAAGTTATTTTTACTTCTTTCTCTTTTTTCTTTTTTATTGCTTCCAAAGTATATACCAAACCGCTTAATGTTCCCTGTAAAACAAAAACTAAAGAATTTATCGGAGATTTTATTCCAGCAAGCATCTTGCTTATAAGAATATCCCTGGATGGTAATGAAGCTATCTCCATAATTTTATCCGGATCAAAAAATTTACCATCTATCAATCCAGATTTTACCTTCAATTCTAATTTATTTTTTTTAGAATATTCTTTAAGCCATCTTGCAGGTGACACTCCATCTTCACTGCTAAAAGCTATAGCTGTACAACCCGTTAGATCTTTAGTAATTTCATCTATCTCCAATTTCCTAGCAGCCTTTTCGATTAAAGTATTTTTTATTACTTTATACTCTACCTGTTGTTCTTTTAATTCTTCTCTAAGCTTATTAATCTGAGAAACATTCATTCCTTTATAATCAGTTAGTATTATTCCTTTGGAACTTTCTAATTTTTCAATAAGTTCATGGACTATTTTTTCTTTAGAATCTCTACTTAAAGCCAAATTTTATACCTCCTTTCTGATTATAATATTTTTATAATAAAAAAACCTTCCCTTAGAATTTATCCTTGAGAAGGCAAAATAAATAATTTTCTTTTATTTACTTTCCACCTCGGCAGGAAGATATATAATTATATCTATTAAGTTATTTTTTAATAGCTCCTGCTGTCTAAGGTTATTATTAATCAATTGTCATTTATTATTTTATTTAATATTTAAACTTCTTTTTCCTTTTTTTCCAGCCAAATTCCTGTTTTTTGGGGGTCTATGTGAATCCCTGCACCCATAGTAGAAGAAATGCTAATACTCTCCATATATTTTCCCTTAGTAGCAGATGGTTTAGCTTTAATTATTGTCTCTACAAATTTCCTAAAATTTTCCAATAACTTGTTCTTATCGAAATTAGTTTTTCCCAATGGTGCATGTATTATACCAAATTTATCAGCACGATATTCAACCTTACCTGCTTTTATCGCTTTTATCGTATTCCCTAAATCAAAGGTAACGGTACCTACTTTTGGGTTGGGCATTAAACCACGAGGACCTAAAATTCTCCCCAATTTACCCACTATCTTCATCATATCCGGAGTTGCAATAGCAGAATCAAAATCTGTCCAACCTTTTTGTATTTTTTCTGCTAAATCTTCTGCACCTACAAAATCCGCCCCTGCCTCTTCCGCTTCTTTAACTTTTTCTCCTTGAGCAAATACTAATACTTTAACTTTTCTACCTGTCCCATGAGGCAAACTTACTGCTCCTCTTACCTGCTCTTCGGCACGACGAGTGTCAATCCCTAATTTTATGGCAATATCTATAGTTTCTTCAAATTTAGTCCAGTGAAACTCCTTGACTAGATCAATAGCCTCTTTTGGTTCGTAAAATTTGTCACTCTGATATCTTTCAATGCTTTCTAAATATTTTTTTCCCCTTCTTTTACTCATCTTAATTTCTCCTTGTGGTTTTATTGGATTTTACATCCTCCCACTCAACTTAATAATTAATTTCTTTCTATTTCTATACCCATACTTCTAGCAGTACCTTCTACAATTTTAACTGCACTTTCTAACTTTTTCGTATTTAAATCCGTCATCTTACGTTTTGCTATTTCTTCAATTTTTACCCGCGGTAATTTGGCAACCTTTTCTTTGTTGGGAACACCTGATGCCTTTTCTATTCCAGCGGCTTCTTTCAATAAAAATGCTACCGGTGGTTTTTTGCAGATAAAAGAAAAACTCCTATCTTCATATACATTTATAACTACAGGGATAATCGTTCCCACATCTTGTTTGGTTCTACTATTAAAACTTTTACAAAACTCCATGATGTTTAGACCATGTTGACCTAAGGCAGGTCCAACCGGTGGTGCAGGATTAGCGTTACCTGCGGGTATCTGTAATTTTATTATAGAAACTAATTTTTTAGCCATAACTTCCTCCTCGGGTAGTTAATTAGTTAGTTGGTTAATTAGTTAGTTGGTTAATTAAAATACAAATAATCATCTAATATACTAAAAAAATTAATCAACTGTTCTTCTAACTTATTAATCAAGAAACGGTTTAACTAGACACTATCTAATATAATTTTTTTTACAAATTTTATTACACTTTACTAAATCTACTTACTTAATACTTTTCTACATCGTTAAAATCTAATTCAACAGATGTTTCACGTCCAAAGATAGAAATAAATATCTTTAATTTGGACTTTTCAAAATCTATCTCCCTAACTTTACCGGTATACCCTGTAAATGGGCCGATGACAATTCTTACCATCTCTCCTACTTTAATATCAAGTTTGGGCACTTTTTCGCCCTTACCCATTTGTTTTAATATATTATCAATCTCTTTTTGCTTCAGAGGAACCGGTTTTCCTCCTGCACCTACAAATCGAGTAACTCCAGGGGTATTTCTTACTACCTGCCATGAATTGTTATTCAATATCATTTCTACTACTACATATCCCGGGAATACTTTCTTCTGTACATATTTCCTTTTACCAGATTTTACTTCTAAAACCCTTTCAGTAGGAATTAAAACTTGATAAATTTGATCTTGCATCCCCATGGAATTTACTCTTTGATCTAAATTTAGTTTTACTTTATTTTCATATCCTGAATAAGTATGGACTACATACCATTTTTTTTTCGTTGATGCCATTCTCATTAATTAATTTTTCCTTTATGTATTATAATGGATATATAAAATATTCTTCTGATTAAATTTTACTGCATAAATAAAGTTAGTATATTGGTAAAAACCAGGTCAACAAGCCCAACAAAAATAGAAACTATAATTATAGTAGATATAACTGTAATCGTGCTATTTTTAAGTTCCTTCCGATTTGGCCATATAACTCTCTTTAATTCAGTTATAGCTTCTTTTATAAAACTACTAATTTTACCAAACATTTTTTTTATTTTCATTTTTTCTCACATTCTATTTTTTTTATCTTTGCTAATGAAAAATGGCAGGTCCGGCAGGATTTGAACCTGCAACACCCGGATTTGGAGTCCGGTGCTCTGCCGTTAGAGCTACGGACCTATACAACTTTTTAAGAAACTTTTTTTAGCTCTTTATGCAAAGTATGAGTCTTGCAAAATTTACAATACTTTTTAAGCTCTATCTTTTCTGGTGTATTTTTCTTATTTTTATATTTATAATAATTTCTATTTTTACATTTACTACAAGCTAAAATTATTCTTTGTCTCATTAGATATTTCTCCTATAAAGTAAAATTGTGCAAAAGTAAATTTACCACATTTTTTATTCTATGTCAAGAATATTCAACAGAATCTTTTATATCCTATTTCGTATTTACTAGCGGATAGTATTAGCATTTAGGTCTAGGGACGTATACAATACACCCCTACTAATAACGGTTACTAATTAGTCTTAATCCACCAATTCACC
>JAYEGH010000073.1:0-4144 GCA_034659055.1 Candidatus Caldatribacteriota bacterium | reverse complement strand
TTTTTTTGAGTTAAATCTTTCATAAAAATGCTGCTTATAACTTTATGCTGTAAATCCTTTAATTTATTCAGTGCAACTTCCAGGCTAATTAAATCTTCTATCGGCAATTTAAAACTCTTATAATGGTCATTCTTAATTTTTTCTAATATAGGATATTCATTATAGTCATAGTTACGATTATTTTGGTCAATGGAAACAACATGAACTACGTCTCTTGCTTTTAAAACTTCTTTAACTCCTTCTTCTGAAAGGTTAAATTCTTGGGCTATTATTTTAAGTGAAGGAGGTTCGCCTTTTTCTGTTCTGTATTTTAGAGTAAAATTATTTATTTTTCTATTTAGTTCAGTAATCCAGTGAGGTATTCTAATGGTTTGATGTTTGTCTCTAATGTAGTGTCTGATTTCACCGGAAATAAACCAGGAGGCATAGGTTTCAAATTTTACTTGTTTTTGCCTGTTATAAAGATTGATGGCATTAATTAATCCTATATAACCGAGTTGTTCCAAGTCTTCCAGCGGTTCGCCGGAGTTTGAAAATTTCTTTACAATCGACTTTACCAGAGGTCTATATTTGATTACATCATTTTCTTCAACCTCTTTGTTTTGATCAATTTCCATCATTAGGATCCTTTCACATATAGTTCTATATGCTTTTTATGTTATTTGATTATAACATAATTCTATAATTTATCTTTTAAATCTTTTAAGGCTGATTCTTTTATTCTGGATACTTTTCTCTGGGATATACCTAATTTCTTTGCCGTGCTCTTTTGAGTCAGGTCCATTTCAAATAAATAGTATATTACTTTTTTTTGAATTCCCTTTAATTTGCTTAAAGCTATCCTAAGAGTTATGATATCCTCAATGGGTAATTTAAAAGTTTGGTAATTTTTACTTTTTATTCTTTCGTATTTTGGCTGTTTGTCAATACTGTTTTTCCTGCGCTCCTGATCAAGAGAAACCAATTGAACTGCATCACGCGCTTTAAAAACTTCTTTTAATCCTTCCTCGGTAATGTTAAACTTTTCTGCTATTTCAGTAATGTTAGGAAAACGTTTTTTTTTAGATTTAAAAGAAATAATATATTTATCGATTTGTTTGTTTATTTTTAACATCCAACGGGGAATTTTAACCGGTCGATGTTTATCCCGTATATAATGTCGTATTTCACCGGAGATAAGCCAGGTAGCATAGGTTTCAAATTTTACTTTTTTTTCTTGATTATAAAGATTAAGGGCATTAATCAAACCTATATACCCTATTTGTTCTAAATCTTCCAGTAGTTCGCCGGAATTAGTAAATTTTGAGGCAATTCTTTTTACCAGTGGTTGATATATTAATATTTGGTCCTCTGTTATTTTTTTCATTTTACTTACTACCGGCATAGTAGTATTCCTTATGATTATTATTTTTTGGGCGTATGCAATACGCCCCTACGTTTTTGGTATTCAGATAAAAAAAGAAACATATTTTTATTTTCTGGTATTATTAAAATCATAAATATCTTTTCTATTTCCAATAGCTAATACTCTTATTTCTTCACCCACAACTTTATAGATAATTCTCCAATCCCCCACTCTTAGTTTTCTATAACCTTTTAAACTTCCATGAAGATTTAATCCATATTTGATTGGATTAAGCATCAAACGTTCTCTAATGGCTTCTTCTACTCTAACGGCAATATTAGGACCTAATCTTGTAATATCTTCACTTTTTACTTTAGGATGATATTTTATCTTCACTTTTAGCCTTTATCCCACATTTCTTCATGGGTTAAGCTTTGATTCCAATCAAATTTATTTTCTCTTTTAGAGGCAACTTTATCGAAGTATCTATCCTCTAAAATCTCTAATCCTTCGCAGATTAAATCTCTACATAAACTTGAAATAGATATTCCTTTTTCTTTTGCCATTTGTTTTATTAAATCTCTTATAGGAGATTCTAATAGTACAAGTGTTCTTTGATTACTCATGTTTTTCACCTCAATAAAAGTGTATCATATGTGATACACTAATGTCAAGTATTTATTAAGATTATTATCCGGGCGTATTGCAATACGCCCCTACGTTTTTGGTATTCGAGGTGCATTGGTTTTTTAATTTACGAGATTGCCACGTCGCTGCGCTCCTCGCAATGACAGAAAGGATTTCACCCTCACCCTGCCCTCTCCCCTCAAGGGAGAGGGTTGAGAAGGATTCACGCCCACCTTAATCCTCCCCCCTCAAGGGGGAGGAGATGAGATAAGTTAATTCCTTCCTCCTCAAGGGGGAGGAGATTAGAAAAGATGGATTCCCGCCTGCGCGGGAATGACATAGAGAGTACGAGATTGCGCATCGATAGGCTCCTTACAATTACATTTAAAATTAATTACGGGTTCGATGAATCGAACCCCTACAAGTCTCACAATTGGGAGGAAATTAGTTAATCCTTCCCTTCAAGGGGGAGGAGATTAGGAAATATTTTATTGGATAAGATTTACCATATTGAATATTGGAAGGTACATGGCGATTATCATAACTCCAACAGTTAGTGCGATAAATGCCATCATAAGTGGTTCAATTATCGAAGTTAGTTTTTCTACAGCCCTATCGACTTCTTCATCATAAAATTTTGCTACATTTATTAACATCTCCTCTAATTCTCCACTCTCTTCTCCAACCATAATCATCTGGGTAACCATAGGGGGGAAAACCCCGCTTGCTGCCAACGGACCGGAGATGCTTTGCCCTTCTTTTATTTTCGTTTTAGCTCCAATAACTGCCTTTGATATCACTAAATTTCCAATTGCATTAGCGGAAACACTTAATGCTTCTAAAATAGGAACTCCGCTTTTAATTAGGGTCCCGAGTATTCTGGTAAATCTGGAAACAGCACTTTTTCTATTGATTTCACCAAATATAGGAGCTTTTAATTTAAATTTATCAAAATTTAATCTACCATTAGGTGTTTTTATATAGGCCACTAAAGCAAATACTAATCCGGCAAAAACTCCAAAAAATAGATACCAGAATTTATTAAATAGATAGGTTAAATTTACAAAAAATTGAGTAAGTGCCGGAAGTTCCCCTCCAAATTGCTTAAATACACCTACAAACTGAGGTAAGATGAAAGTTAACATAAAGATAGACATTATTACTGCAGCACCGGCTACAAAAGATGGATAAGCCATTGCAGATTTTACCTTTTGTCTAAGGGCAAATTCTTTTTCCATTAAATCAGCTATTTTATTTAATATTTCATCTAATACTCCACCGATTTCCCCTGCTCTGACCATGCTGATATATAATTTAGAAAATACCTGTGGTTTTTTTGACATAGCTTCAGCCAAAGTTGAGCCTGCTTCCACGTCAGTTTGAACTACTTTTATTATTTTGGCCAATGATTTATTTTCAACTTGTTCAGTTAAAATATCTAATGAATTCACCAGGGTTAGACCTGCATTTACCATAGTAGCAAATTGCCGATAAAAAATAGTCATATCCTTAAGTTTTATTGTATTAAAAAATGTGAGTTCAGTGGATAGTAGAGCATTTTTTCTTTTTTCGGTAACGGATGTTATAAAGTAGTTCATTCCTTTAAGTCGTTGGACTACTGTTTCCTTGCTTTCCCCTTCTATGCTGCCGTTAAATATCTTACCTGAACGGTCACGCACTTTGTATACATATGTAGCCATGGTTTAATTTTCACCCCCTAAGGACAGTATCGAGTATATAGTATTGAGTATCGAGTCCAAGAAAGAAAAGTCAAATTACATACTGTTATCGATAGGTATCTACTTTGATTAATTAAAAGAGTTATCTGTCATTGGTATTACTGTTAATTAAAAGCGCTTCGTCATTGCGAGGAGTGAAACGACACGGCAATCTCGTATGTTTAAATCATTATCATCTGCAATGACATATTTTATAGTTTATCATGCAAGTCTTTCCATTTTGGATTGATTCCTTTAATCAATTCAATCTTTTTAGCTCTTGAACTTGCTTTTATTTGTTTTTCTCTTAAGATGGCATTTTCCGGGTCATAAAATATTTCAAAATATACTAATTTGTTAATATTATATTTTTCGGTAAATCCTTTTACTATCTTTTCCTTGTGTTCCCAAATTCTTTTCTTTAAATTATTAGTAATTCCTGTATAAAGGACAT
>JAYEGH010000072.1:0-4177 GCA_034659055.1 Candidatus Caldatribacteriota bacterium | reverse complement strand
CTCCTTTTTGTTAAGGGTTTTCTTATATAGGTAAGTCTACACCTTTTTATTACATTTTTAAAATCCTTCTCTTGCTAATTGTTTTATTACTAACAAAAGAGAGTCTTATTAATATATAATATTTTTTCTCATAAGTACCCCACTAAAGTTTACACTAACATTGACACAAACTATCATGTTTTAATATTTGACCTAACTCTATCTGAGTGCTAACATTTTGTTATGGTTATATTTTTATGATTATCTTTTGAAAATGCTTTTTGTTATATTACTGCCAAGGACAATTGTAGGGAGAAGATATTTTATTCTAATCTCAAGGTATCCATTGTCTCAATAGCTCTTATACCAATTGGTTTCGTAATAAACATCAGATTACCGGTTCCATTTTTCAAGCTCGGTTCAAATCTATTCTTATTGATGCCGATAATAAGGAAAAATTATGATATTTAGGTTAGGCATGTGGATTATTGTGTTATGTAACCAGATCGCCTTTAAATGATATTTTTATAATCATAAAATAAAATTAAAAAACTAAAAGGAAGGTAAAAAAATGATTGAGTTAAAGAATTCATTTATATTTGCTCCAATAAAGTTAGGATACAGTGATGGAGAAGGAAAAGTTAATGAAAGACATATTGCATTTTATGATGTAAGATCCAGTTATGTAGGAGCAATTATCCCCGAGCCATTTTATATAGATAAAGGATTGCGAGAAATCCCTGCACAAATGGGTATTGATAATGATGACAAAATAAAAGGATTACAAAAATTAGTTGTATCTATTCATAAATCAGGGGCAAAAGTCATTGCTCATCTTAATCATCCTGGTAGAATGGCGAACCCAAAAATTCCTCATAACTATTTTGTATCCTCTACAGATAAGCCTTGTAAAAATGGGGGAGCAATTCCAAAAAGAATGAATCGTCAGGATATGAAGAAGGCAATAGATCTTTTTGTTGTTGCTGCCACAAGAGCTCAAGAAGCTAATTTTGACATTATAGAACTGCAATTTGGTCATGGCTATCTATTAGCTCAATTTATTTCCCCTTTTGTTAATGATAGAACAGATGAGTATGGCGGAGATTTTGAAAATAGAATAAAATTTCCTTTAGAGGTTTTACGGGCAGTTAAAAAATCTGTAGATTTGCCAATAATTGTTAGGATAAGCGGTGATGAAATGTTGCCAAATGGAATAAAATTGCCTGATATGATTAACTTCTCTAAGATACTGGAGAGAAATGGAGTTGCAGCAATACATGTATCTGCCGGTAGTATATGTTCAACACCTCCCTGGTATTTTCAACATATGTTTATACCTAAAGGAAAAACCTGGGAAATGGCAAGGAAAATCAGAGAAAATATAAATATCCCTGTAATTTTTGTTGGAAGAATAAATACTTTTGAAGACATTAAAAAGGTAAAGAATAAATATTTTGCTGATTACATTGCTATTGGAAGGGCTTTAGTTGCAGATCCCAACTTTGTTGGAAAATATCTGGGCAAAGAGAAGGGGATAGCGAAGCCCTGTTTGGCATGTGCTGAAGGCTGTCTCGGTGGGGTAAAATCAGGGCAAGGACTTAAGTGTGTTGTGAATCCAGAAGTAAGTCAAGAAACCGAGGTTTTTGAAATTGCGAAACAATCTAAACGATATGCCGTAGTCGGAGGTGGTTTAGCAGGAATGGAAGCTGCAATAACCTTAAATAGGAGAGGGCATAGTGTTGACCTTTATGAAAAAGATAAGCTGGGAGGACAATTCAATCTTGCTCCCTTAACTCCCAATAAGAAATCGATGGCACGATTAACCCCATATTTCATTGAGGAATTGAAAAATAATGGGGTAAACATAGTTTATAAGGAGGCTATAAAGTCAGATATTATATCCGGATATGATGGTGTAATATTGGCGACAGGCTCAATACCATCTATACCACCAATTTTAGGATTAGATAAGTTTTATGGGGCAGATATTTTACTGGAAGAAAATTTACCAGAAAACAAAAAGGTACTTATTATTGGCGGAGGGCTAATTGGTGTTGATATTGCAACTGCCTTGATACCAAGGGGCAATAAAATAATTATTGTTAAAAGAACAACAGATTTTGGTGAAGATATGGAAATGATTGCGAAGGCACTTTCTCTTAAACTAATGAAAGAGAAGAGTACTATTTTCAGTGATCATACTCATATTAAAAAGATAGAAGGGAAAACTGTTTTTGCAGAGAGAAATGGAGAGAATATCCAATTTGATGATATAGATATAATCGTAGTTTCTACAGGTATGAAAACTTATAATCCTCTTGAAGAAGATTTAAAAAACGAAATACCGGTTTATTTGGTTGGTGATGCCAGACAGGTAGGCAATGCACAGGATGCGATTGGAGATGCTTACAAAACAGTAAAAGAATTATAAGTCAAGGTAAGTCAAGGGGACGTTTCATTTGTCATATTTAAATAAAAAGGAAAGATATATCAAGTTAATAATTCATTAATTTTTAGCGAAAAAGCTAAGGAGCTTGAGGGATTCTTTAAAGATGGTTGAAGTTTTAATTAGGTAAGGGGAATACATAAAAGCAGTTTAGGTTAAGTCGCAAATATAAGTTTAATTTTAGTTATAATATGCCAAAAGAAAAATTCAATAGACGTAAATGTAATGTTTTAATGAATTAAAGGCTAAAAGTATAATAGTGATAAAGTGAAAAATATAATATTAAGGTGGTTAAAATGAAAGATATAATTCTAAAAGGTGCAAGTTATATCGCTGGTACCCCAAGAAAGAATGGGGATGATGTATTTTATGCAATAAATCCACGAACCGGAGAGAAAAGTGAATTAGAATATTATGAAGCTACAAAAGATGAAATTGAGAAAGCTTGCAAATTAGCCTATAGTGCTTTTAATATTTTAAAGAAGACTACGAATGAAGAGAGAGCTAAATTCTTGGAGATTGTCTCAGAAGAGATCATGAATTTAGGTGATCAATTATTAGAAATTGCCGATTGGGAAGTAGCTTTGGGCTTACAACGACTTACCGGTGAAAGGGAACGCACGTGTAATCAGATAAAAATGTTTGCGGATTACATACGGGAAGGAAAGCACGAAGGGACAATTATTGATGAAGAGGATCCACAAACGAAGTTAAAAAGAGTACTAATACCGATTGGGCCTGTTGCCGTGTTCGGAGTTAGCAATTTTCCTTTGGCATTTGGTGTGTGTGGGGGTGATACTGTATCGGCTTTAGCTGCTGGGTGTCCAGTAGTGGCCAAAGGACATCCATCTCATCCACAAACATCTGAGTTATTTGCCATTGCAATGAATAAAGCTATTAAACGTGCGGGGTTTCCCAAAGGAACATTTTCTCTTTTACAAGGGGTAAAAAATGTAACCGGGAAAAATTTAGTGCTTCATCCTGACATTAAAGCAGTGGGATTCACGGGATCACGAAGGGGAGGTAATTCCTTATTTGATTTAGCAGCTTCGCGAACAAACCCAATACCAGTTTATGCAGAAATGGGAAGTATTAATCCGATTTTTATAACTAAATCTGCTATTAATGCTCGGTCTGATAAAATGGCACAAGAGTTTGCCGATTCAATAACTTTAGGTTCTGGCCAATTTTGCACGAAACCAGGTGTTTTCTTCTTACCGGCATTTGAAGGATCTGTCCAATTTATTAGAAAAATAGCGGAAATAATGAATAGAAAGGAAAATCAATCATTATTAAACGGAAATATTTATAAATCTCTCGTTAAAGTGATGGGAAAAACTCAATCTCTTAAAGGAGTTGAATTATTAATTGGAGGAAAAGTTGCAGACCAGAATTTTGCTTTTCAGAATACTTTATTAAAAACAGACTTATCTACTTATTTAAAAGAAGAGAGGTTGAAGATGGAATATTTTGGACCACTTGCTCTATTTGTGGAATGTGATTCCCAAGACCAATATCTTAAAGTGGTAGATCAATTAGATGGACAACTAACGGGAACAATTCACTTAGAAAAAGGGGATTACGAGGAAATTAAACCATTGTTTAATCGCTTGAAAGAAAAAGTTGGCCGATTGATAATAAATGGTGTTCCGACAGGAGTCAAGGTATCACCTGCTATGAACCATGGTGGACCCTATCCCGCAACCACTTCTATTCGTACTACATCAGTAGGAATGGCTGCTATTCAGAGAT
>JAYEGH010000071.1:0-4196 GCA_034659055.1 Candidatus Caldatribacteriota bacterium | reverse complement strand
AGAATCTGATAAGCATCTTGAAAGCCTTCTTTCTCATCAATCTCAATCGCAACATTTGCCCGATTTGGACAGACGTCCACACATTTATTACAGATAACATTGCACTCAAGACACCGCCCTGCTTCATTTTCTGCTATTACCTTATCATCTTTGGATATTTTTGGAGGGATAAGATGGCTTTTTTTATTATAAATCTCCGGAATCTGTTGTTTCTTATCAAAACCCGTTTCAAAATCTTTGTCCAAATTTTTCCAGTCTGGTATCTCCTTTTTTGCAATAGCTTCTGCTGCCTTTCGTGCATCGGCGATGGATTCAACTACTGTTGAGGGACCACGAAGGGCATCACCACCTATAAAAACATTTTTAAGGTTGGTTTCAAGGGTTTCCGGGTTTGCATGCGGTCTGTTGTTTTTTTCAATCTTTAACCCACATGCCGATAAAAATTCGGAATCGGTATACTCCCCGATAGCACTTATCACAGAATCTATAGATATCTCTTCGGACTCCTCAGTAGGAACAGGACGTCGGCGGCCACTGGAATCAGAAGTGCCTAAAGTCATCTTGCGGCATTTCAGAGTACCGGTTTTAGAAAATGATTCCGGTAGTAAGAGAGGCTTGAAAATAACCCCTTCTTCAAGGGCTCGCTCATACTCCTCTTTATCCGCAGGCATTTCGTTTTCAGTACGGCGATAGATGATAAAGACCTTCTCTACTCCAACTACTTTCAGAGCTGCCCGTGCGCTATCCACTGCAGTATTTCCACCTCCTATTACCGCAACATCTCGTCCGATATTGAGAATCTCCGAATTTTTATTAAAAGTTCTTAAAAAATCAAGGGCTTCATGGAAATTATCATTATCACCTGCAATCTCTAACTTTCTCGAAACCTCTGCCCCGATTCCCATAAAAATATATTTATACCCTTTATCTTTTAAATCATTAATAGAGAAATCTCCTGATACTCCAAATTTGAAATCCACTCCCAAACTTTTAATTACAGAAATATCTTTTTCAATAGCAGATACAGGAATTCTAAAATTAGGCAATACATGAGTTACTACACCACCGGGAGAATTCTCTTTTTCAAATACAGTTATTTTAAATCCGGCTTTGGCCAGAAAGTAAGCTGCAGATAGTCCTACCGGTCCTGCTCCAATAATGGCAACTCTTATATTAAGTTCTTTGGCAGCATTATTGTTATTGATAAAATGTTCGACTTTCCCATGCTCAGCAGCAATCCTCTTAATCTCACGAATACCGACCGCTCCTTCATAATCGAGACGGGTACAGTTGTACATGCATTGGTGATCACAAATGTATCCGGTTATATTAGGAAGAGGATTTTTAGAATAAATCAGTTTTAAGGCTTTATCGTATTGTCCATCTCCTACCAACCGAATGTACTCAGGAATATCCTGATGGATAGGACAGGAAAGAACACAAGGGGCAATATAACAGTCAGTTAAAGGTAATTTTTGGTCAATAAAAATTTTCTCTGTCCCTCTCCAATCCTTCTTATAATAATTTTCTCGAAGGGTTTCTTCGGCCAATCGCTTAATTCTTTTTACATCAATAATATCAAATTGCTTCTTTCCTTCCATTATTGGTTCCGATTCCCGAACTATTTCTGCCATTCTCATATAACCGCCCGGTTTTAAGAGCTCTGTGGCTATGGTAATCGGCTTAATTCCTGTTTTAAATACCTGACCGATATTTAATTGGGAGATTCCCCCACAATAAGATATAGGTAGAGTTCCCTCAAACTCCTGGGACAGTCGGGAAGCCAAATTAATGGTAAAGGGAAAGAGAATGCGACCAGATAAGTAAAGATCTTCTCCGGGGAGAACTCCTAAAGTATTTACTGTCCCCAGGGTATTGGAGAGTTTTACGCCAAAATTAAGTCCGCATTCAGAAGCCAACTTAGAAAGACGCTTAATTATCCCTATTGCATCATCCCATTGCAAATCTTTGCTAAAGGTAGTTTCTTTAATCTTTATATAATTAAATCCGAGCTTATCCAACATCTCGCGGACTAATTTGTACCCAAGGAGAGTCGGATTTAGTTTTACATTGGTATTAAGTTTTTTTTCTACCAAAAGATACCTGCAAATCGATTCCTGTTCCTCGGGTGGACATCCATGCATGGTAGAAAGAGTTACTGAAGGGGTGATATGGGATGGAATAATTCGGGAAATGTTTTCAATACCTTCGATTTCTTCTTTTATATGTATGGCTTCGGGAAAATTTGCTTCGCGGATAAAAGAATCTAGTTCTTCCAAATATTTTTTAAAAAACGGGTTCTCTGAAGCATCAATCAAATTATTGATAAAGGAATCCATTTTTGGTGTCTTTATCCCCTCCAGGTCATAACCAATACTCATATTAAAAATAAAAGATTGCTTAACGGGTAGCTGTCGGTTAAAAATTGTTTCCAAAAAATGCAGTATTATCCATGCTTTAATATATTCATCATAGGCCTGCTCCAGGGATAATTCAGTAGACCATTCAGTGTTATAACCCTCATCTCTTGCATCAATACAAGGTTTTTCAAATTCCAGGCTGTCAAGTTTTTGTACGGTTTTAAGTTCAAAAAAACGTCCACCGACCAAATAGGCGGTAATTATATTTTGAGCTAATTGGGTATGAGGACCTGCTGCCGGTCCTATAGGGGTATCACATTTTTCACCAAATACTTCAATGCTTTCCTGGTTCTGTTTTTTAAAAAATTGGGATTCAGGTATCCCGAAGATTGTTCTTTGTGCCCGATACTCCTCAGTTATCCATTGCAATAACTGCTTAAAAGGAATTGACCGCATAATATCTCCCATTACCATTACCTCCTGATAAAAATAGGGACACATCCTATTTTTCTATAAAAACGCCGTGGGGGAAACTGTCCTCTGGTATATTCTAGAATCGCATCCCAATATCTTTTACTATTTTTTTAGTACTTATAAAATTTTCCTAACAACAAAATTTTCTCTTTCAAAATCATTATTATTTTACCACTTGAAGAATTCTCTTACAAATTTACTGTAATCTCCTCTGCAGATCAAATGATGATTTCCGATAGAATTTTGTAAAAAATATCTTACATCTTCATCCATTTTCAATCTTATCTGAGTCCTGCACAGATTTTTTTCGCTTAAATTTTCTATAATCTTTCCACCGGATACAAAATATTTTTTCCCGTCTCCGGAAAGTTTAAAAATAGTGGCTTCCCCCTCCCTGATGTTTCCCTTTATTCCCACTCCCAGGCCTGATTCAAAATGAGTATTTAAATAAAATTCATCAGACATGTTTAAGGGTAAAGTACAATGAGCCAAGATTACTTCATTTTTATCAACATCGATCCTTGCAGGATTAGCCATAAAAACAGGTTCATCAGTTAAATAATTTAGGATAACCATAGATATAAGAGCAGGGATATCTCCTTCACATCCGGCTATAGTTCCTTCATAATTCAGCAGGGATAGTCCCAGGCAGCCTGTATTCCTGAAGGTATCTAATAAGTCAAAACATCTTACGGTAATACCGTCAAATTTGTATTTATTTACTATGGCTTTAAGTCCACTGTATATTTTTAAAGCCCCACTAATTGATTTACCATTAAACCCTTTGCTTCTAATCTCTTTTATTTTGGGATAAACAAAATGATGATCTTTATTAATTTCTTTAATCAATTCATCAAAATTAATATTTTTTAAGAAAATCCCTAAAACTTCCCGTATCTTCTTGTAATCTACATCACTGGCTATAAGCCAATCTGAAGGTTTTCCGATAACTCCTAATTTAGTTGAAGCCATTCTACTTTTCACTTCAAATATTTTACTGAGTTCTTTTATCCTTCCGGCAATATAATCACTGCTTCCGTGGATTATTTCTACCTTCTTTCCTTTTTGTCTTAAAAAGGAAGCAATCTCTAAGGAAGCAGCTAAAGAATTATGCAACCCACTGGATAAGATAATATAGGGTTTATTGATTCGCTGAAAAATCTGTTTAAACTTTCCTTCCGCACCACCGGATTTTACAAAAATGAGGGGGAAATAATCTTTCTGGTTAAAATCTTCCAGGCTTATTTTTTCAAACTTCTTACCTGATTTTTTTTCAATTTCTGTCAAAAAACCTTGCAGAGTACTATTAATATACCCTTCATTGTGTACATCTGAAACCAGATTATATAATCCTATTTTCAT
>JAYEGH010000070.1:0-4217 GCA_034659055.1 Candidatus Caldatribacteriota bacterium | reverse complement strand
CTATTGAGTGAAAAAGGCTGAGTGGAAAGGCAATTAAGTATACTGTCCCCAAAACTACCACTGTCCCCAAAACTACCATTAAAAAATATGGGGAGTGTCCCTAATTTTAAACAAACAGCTCGGCCTGCTGCAAAGCGGGTGCTGCGGAGTCTTTGGCAGAGAGAATCGGGGTGCCATGATCCAGAGGCCAGTTGATGCCAATCTCAGGATCATTCCAGGCCAGGGCCCGGTCGTATTCAGGGAAATAAAAATCAGTGGTTTTATAAATTACTTCAGCGGCTTCGGAAAGAGTCAGAAATCCGTGGCCGAACTTTTCAGGAATCCATAATTGCCGGTGATTGGTAGCTGAAAGGCGAACGCCGAACCATTGGCGAAAGGTTGGCGAGTTTTGCCGCAGATCAACGGCGACATCAAAAATCTCGCCGGCAACCACCCGCACCAGTTTTCCCTGGGGTTTATTGATCTGATAATGAAGGCCGCGCAGGACATTTTTCATTGAGTGGGAATGGTTGTCCTGGACAAACGGCCGCTCCAAGCCTGTCGCCTCCTGCCATTTTTTCTGGTTGAAACTTTCAAAAAAGAAGCCGCGATCATCGCTGAAAACCTGGGGTTCAACCATGAAAACCCCGGGGATCTCGGTGTGGATTAGGTTCATTCAGGTCTCCATCTCCGCCGCCGTTTCCGCCAGTACCCGTTCCAGATAATCCCGATAGCTTGAATTCGGGGTTTTATCCACCAGCTTTTCCAGCTGCTGCCGGTCGATATAATCCATCTCCAGGGCAACCTCCTCAAGACAGGCAATTTTCTTTCCCTGCCTGGCTTCCAGGGTGCCGATAAAATGGCTGGCTTCCAGCAGGCTCTTGTGGGTGCCGGTATCCAGCCAGGCAATGCCGCGCCCCAGCCTTTCCACCATCAGTTCTCCCCGGCACAAATATTCCAGGTTGACATCGGTGATTTCCAGCTCTCCACGTTCCGAAGGCCGCAGCTCTTTACAGACTTCCACCACCCGGTTATCATAAAGATAGAGGCCTGGAACCGCGTAACTCGAGCGTGGCTGGTCCGGTTTTTCCTCAATCCCGATGGCTTTGCCCGTTTTATCGAATTCGACCACCCCATAGCGCTTGGGATCGGTGACCGGGTAGCCGAAAATGCGGGCCCCGCCATTGAAAGATTCGGCAATTCGTTTCAGGCCCAGGCGGCCGTAAAAAAGATTATCACCCAGGATCAGGCAGACGGAATCGCTGCCGATAAATTGTTCGCCGATCAAAAAAGCCTGGGCAATGCCCTTGGGCTCCGGCTGTACGGCATAGTCAATAGAAATGCCCCAGCGCTGTCCGTCGCCCAGCAGCTCCTGAAACCTGGGGATGTCCTGGGGGGTCGAAATAATCAGGATATTATCGATGCCGGCAATCATCAGGGTGGCCAGGGGATAGTAAATCATCGGTTTGTCATAGACCGGCTGCAGTTGTTTGCTGGCCACCAGGGTCAGGGGATAGAGCCGGGTACCGGCGCCGCCGGCGAGAATAATTCCTTTAGTTATGGGAGCCATGCTATTCCTATGTCACTATGTCATTACCGGGGGCGTTGTTAATATTGTTGCTGTAATAATATTTTTAAGGTCTGCAGCGACAGCTTTCCCACGATTACAACTTTAGCGATTATCGTACATCTTTTGATAATATTCTTTATAGGAGCCGTCCAGTACTGCTTCCAGCCAGGGGCGGTTTTCCAGGTACCAGTCGATGGTCCGGCGGATACCGTCATTGAAGGATATAGCCGGCTGCCAGCTCAGCTCCCGGGCGATCTTGCCGGCATCGATAGCATAGCGCCGGTCATGACCCGGTCGGTCCTTGACAAAGCTGATCAGGGAGCGGCGGGGTTTAGCAGCCGTCAGCCTTCCGACCTTTTTGTCAACCAGATCACAGATGGTTTCAACGATTTCCAGGTTTTGTCTCTCGTTATTGCCGCCGATATTGTAAGTCTCGCCGGGCCGGCCTTTTTCCAGTACCTGCAGCAGGGCCTGGCAATGGTCGGTAACGTAAAGCCAGTCACGGACATTTTTGCCATCGCCATAAACCGGCAATTCCCGGCCTTCCAGGGCGTTGTTGATGATCAGGGGGATCAGTTTTTCGGGAAACTGGTAGGGTCCGTAGTTGTTGGAGCAGTTGGTCACCATCACCGGCAGGCCGTAGGTGTGAAAATAGGCCCGGCCCAGGTGGTCGGCGGCCGCCTTGCTGGCTGAATAGGGGGAGCGAGGATCGTATGGGGTTGTTTCAGTGAAATAACCGTCGGCCCCCAGGGAGCCGTAGACTTCGTCGGTGCTGACGTGAAGGAAGCGATAGTTTTTTGATTGAGCGCCCTCCCTGGTCTGGTTGAGCCAAGCCTGACGGGCGGCCTCCAGCAGGGTGAAAGTACCATCTATATTGGTGCGGATGAATTCTCCCGGCCCGGTAATGGAGCGGTCCACATGGGATTCGGCGGCAAAGTGGACCACGGTATCAAGCTTTTCTTCGGCAAAGAGCTGTTCCAGCAGCGGCCGATTATTGATATCGCCCTTGACCAGGTGATAACGGGGATTTTCCTTACACTCGGCCAGATTGGCCGGGTTCCCGGCGTAGGTAAGTTTGTCCAGATTAATGATCCGGCACCCCGGTAGCTGGTTCAGGGCCAGGTGAATGAAGTTGGCGCCGATAAAGCCACAACCACCGGTAACCAGAATTTTATTTTGAAATAATGCTGTCATGTGATATGAAAAGATCCTCTAAAGTTTACTAAAGTTTAATCTCAACTTTCTGACTTGTATTGCCAAGTACATATTGCCAGATGTTCGGGCTTGGCTCATAGCGGTATTGGCCGCCGAACGAATCACACGATGTGATTCGCGGCGGACGCCTCGGAAGCCGGCCATGGACGGCCGGCGAGAATGAGCGAGAGCCATGCCGGAACATCCCTGAAGATTTATTATTCAGCTGTTTTTAGAGCAACTCAGAAAGTTGAGGTTTATTGAAAGCGGAAAATAATCATTATCAGATAATCTGAATTATTTCAAACAAAACCGGTTAGGGTTAGTGTGGGGTCAGGTCTTGCAATCATACATTGCCTCTCTGGAGAAATTAAAGGGGGGAGTGTCCCTCTTTTCTATAGATTGACAAATTTTTATTATTTCTCACAGAGACACGGAGTCACAGAGGGCAAATGACTGGGGTTCTCTGTGACTTTGTGCCTCTGTGAGAGTATTTTTATCTTTTCTGAAAACGCTTTTGTGGGAGAATTGATGGCTAAAAAGAAGAAAAAGCGGAGTAAAAAATCCCGCACACCGAAAAAAGCGCTGACGATTGAAGAGTTGGAAGTTCAATTCAAGCAAAGCATTGAAAGCGAAAATTTTCGCCAGGCGGTCAGTGCCGCCCAGCGGCTGTGTGATTGTGATCAGCAGCGTTATGAACCGCTTCTTTGCCGGGCGCACGTAGCTTTAGTGAAGGTTTTACTGGATAAGGGGAAGGTTTCCCAGGCCCGCGCCGCTTTTGCCCCGCTCAAGAAAATGTCACCGGCGCCGGAGATTGATGATCTGGCTTTGTGTCTGGCTCGGGAAAACGGTGATTTTGCCGGCGCCGCGGAGGTTGCCGCCCGCCTGCTGACTGCCGACGTCCAGGATGATGACGATCGTCTTCCAATGCTGCGGGCGGCCGATGTCCTGGTGCTGTCTTTTGCTGATTTTCCTTCGTGCCTGGCAGCCGAACATTCCGGACCGGCAGCCGAATTGGCTCAGGTTCACCGGGCTTTGGCGCTGATCTGCGCTGAATCCTATGATGAAGCCCTGGCCGCGGTCGGCAACTTGGGTCGCCGTTCCCTTTTTGCCCACTGGCGCCTTTTTATCAAGGGCTTGGTGGCCTTCTACCGGAACGAGGATGACAAAGCCGGGCAGGCATTTGCTCGTTTGCCGGCTGATTCGTGGCTGGTTGATGCGGCGGCTCCTTTTCAGCTGCTTTTGTTGCCGGTTGATGACGCGTATTGCCGGCAACTGGCCAAAAATGAGTCACGGCTGCAGGATGCCTGTCTGCTGGCCGGGCGCCCGGAATTGGCAGATGTTCTGCCCCGGGCGAACTATCTCTGGATGACCGGACGCCATCGGGATTCCTTTCGCTATCTGCGCCGTTCCCTGGCCGAGTTCCCGGCCGAAACACCAGATGTCAATGGCTCTCTGACCCGCTTTTACTACA
>JAYEGH010000069.1:0-4260 GCA_034659055.1 Candidatus Caldatribacteriota bacterium | reverse complement strand
GTCCCCGAAGATTCCTATTTTGTCCTGGGAGACAATAGGCCAAATAGCAGTGATAGCAGATATTGGGGATTTGTTCCCCGCAAAAATGTAATTGGTAAAGCCTGGGTAATTTTTTGGCCTTTAAATAAAATCAGATTACCGTAAGAATATTTGCTGATTCGCTAATTGACCGATTGACCAATTAGCGATTAAGTTCGTTAATAAATATTCGCTAGTTTTAAATGCAATTTTACGGTTGATAGTTTTTGGTTGTCAGACTATTGCATTTTATGTTATTTCCTTGAATTTTTTGTAGGGTTTGGATTTATCAAGCCCGGATATACGGGTAATTCTTTAGGGGCTCGATGAATCAAGTTTCTACTTTTGACTCATTACTCATTACTTATCAATTATTTAGTTACCAGTTTACCAGTTAGAATTATTCATTAATAAACTTGTAAACCGTAATTTGAAACTTCCTCACTTATCACGGACAGACACAAGGTCTGCCCCTACTTATTGCTAATTACTTATTACTCGTCATTGTATTCTATTCGCTATTTGCGAACATATGTACTCACTTCATTTGACTTTTTAGGTAAAATCAAGTATACTTATTTCAATATGTTATCAAATATTATTAAAAAACAGTCAAAGCACATATTTAATTCTCATCAATTTGCCTTCGAATAGCTATATTTATATATAGCTTTTTTCTCTATCACGTTAGTTCTACCTTTATCTATCTAAACGTATTTTGTATTAATTATCTTTATGTTAAATCAACTAAGAATACTTATATCTATTTAGCAAAAAAATAAAAAGGAGGTATCGATATCACCAAAAACTTGAAATAAATATTTTCAGTGATTATTTTACTAGAATAATCTATGAAATATTAAATCATCTTAAGGTAAAATATTTTTACCTGGTAAAAAAACAAAAAAGGAGATTAAATAAATTTTATGAGAAACAAAATATTTTCAGTGTTATTTATATTGTTAATTAGTATAGTTTTGATAAGCTTGACAGTGAGCGTATCAGCAAAGGATAAAATCGTCTTTGCAGATCCGGGTTGGGATAGTGTCAGATTCCACAACGGTGTAGCCCAAACGATAATAGAAGAAGGTTATGGTTATCCTACGGAAGTTATTTCTGGTTCTACAGCAGCTACATTCTTAGGATTAAAAGAAGGGGATATCGATGCCTATATGGAAATTTGGACCACTAATTTAGAAGATATCTATTATGGGGCTGTAGAAGAAGGGATAATTATCGAAACATCTATAAACTTTAACGATAATGCCCAGGGACTTTATGTTCCTACTTACATAATTAAGGGTGACAGTAAAAGAGGAATTGAACCAATGGCACCTGGTTTAAAAACTGTTAAAGATTTAAAAGATTGTTGGGAAGTATTTAAGGATGAAGAAGATCCTTCTAAGGGCAGAATTTATGGCTCTCCTCCCGGTTGGGCAGTTGACCAGATTTTGAGAGCAAAAGTTATAAGTGCTGATTTGGATGGATCTTATAATTATTTTAGTCCCGGATCGGATAGTGCCTTAAGTGCAGCAATTGTTGGTGCTTACGAGAAAGGCGAACCTATTGTAGCTTATTACTGGGAACCTACCTGGCTTATGGGTATGCTGGATATGACCTTGCTGGAAGATGAACCTTATAGTGCTGAAATATGGACTGAGAAAAATGGTTATGCCTGTGAATGGGCAGCTATGGATATTGCAATTGCTGTTAATAAAGATTTACCCGAAAGAGCACCGGAAGTGGTAGAATTTCTTAAAAACTATCATACTACCAGTGCTATGGCCAGTGCAGCTCTGTCTTATATGATGGAAAACGAGTGCGATACCAGGGAGGCAGCAGTTTGGTTCTTAAAGACCAGAGAAGATGTATGGACACAATGGGTGTCAGAAGAAGTTGCAGAAAAAGTAAAAGAAGCTATAAAATAAATTAGTTAAACATATAATGTTTTTTCTAAAATAAACATAAAAGGAAAAAATTGTTGCCTGCTTTAAAACGTTGAAGCAGGCAACAATTATCATTGGTGTTATGAACATATTATTTAATTTTCCAGAAGTTTTTAAATTAAATTTAGGTAAATATGTAGAGGCATTTGTAAAATGGCTAATCCATAATTACGATTTCGTTTTCGATGCAATCAAAGACGGGGTATTATGGTTTTTATTGCAAACAAGAAGTATATTTATGTGGTTTCCCTGGATTGCAGTAATAATTGTTGTTCTTTTTCTTGGATGGAAGCTTATTAATTGGAAATCCGGAATAACTTTTGCCGGTTTACTTTTTATAATCGGTGCCATGGGTTTATGGGATGAAATGATGCTTACTTTATCCGTAGTTTTAGTTGCCGTAGTAATCGCCTGTTTAATCGGAGTTCCCCTAGGTATTTTAATTGCCTATAATTCCCGTTTGGGATCCGTGGTAAAGCCTGTGTTGGATGCCATGCAGACTATGCCCAGTTTTGTATATTTAATCCCCGCTATTATGTTATTCGGATTAGGTAGCGTACCTGCTGTTTTTGCTACAGTAATTTATTCTACTCCCCCGGCTATCCGTTTAACTACTTTAGCCATAAAAGGTGTATCCAAAGAGATGGTGGAAGCAGGCCATGCATTTGGTTCGACAACATGGCAAATTTTAACCAAGATAGAGCTGCCTCAGGCCTTTCCTACTATTATGATGGGAATTAATCAGACCACAATGATGGCAATGGCTATGGTGGTAATATCATCTATGATTGGAGCTAAAGGACTGGGATTAAATGTCCTGCAGGCAATTAACCGAATTAATATCACTATGGGTTTTGAAGCAGGAATAAGTATCGTTATTTTAGCTATCACCATTGATAGAATTACTCAGGGAATTGCCAATAAGTATAAATATCCAAAATAAGTCAAATTATAAACTTTTTCTAGATAAGAAAACCAAAGGAGCTTAGTCTACTATGAGTGAAAAGATTAAAATAAAAGTAGAAAAACTAACTAAAATATTTGGGAATAAACCCAAAGAAATATTAAAACGATTAGTAAAAAATCAATCAAAAAATAAAATTTTTAAAGAGACAGGTAATACTGTCGGGGTAAGTAGAGCTTCTTTTAGTGTAAATGAAGGAGAAATTTTTGTTATTATGGGTCTATCAGGAAGCGGAAAATCAACCTTAATCCGATGTCTAAACATGTTAAATAAACCTACTGCCGGAGAAATCTATGTAGATGGTGAAAATATTGTTAAATATAATCATCATCAATTGAGAGAATTTAGACAAAAAAAGGCTACTATGGTATTTCAGGGTTTCGGTCTTTTTAACCATCGAACCGTAATCGGAAACGTAGAGTATGGTTTAGAGGTTAGGGGAATGAATAAAGAAGAAAGGCATAAAATTGCTAAAGAAACTATTGATTCTGTTGGATTAAACGGATGGGAAGATAAGTATATTACCGAATTAAGCGGGGGGATGCAGCAGAGAGTCGGTTTGGCTCGGGCTTTAGCGAATAATCCGGATATCCTATTAATGGACGAACCTTTTAGCGCTCTCGATCCTTTGATTCGCCGGGACATGCAGTTGGAATTATTGGATATTCAAGATAAATTAAAAAAGACTATTGTGTTTATTACTCATGATGTTAATGAAGCCTTTAAGCTGGGTGATCGTGTAGCAGTAATGAAAGATGCAGAAATAGTGCAGATAGGGGTACCTGAAGACATTTTAAATAATCCATCTAATGCTTATATCGAAGATTTTGTCAAAGACATTGACCGTTCAAAGGTCCTACAGGCTAAACATGTTATGTTTCAGCCCGGGGCTTTGGTAACAAAAAAACACGGATTAAAAGTGGCTATTAATGAAATGGAAACTAACGGGATTTCCAGTGTTTTTGTAGTTGATGAGAAAAGAAGGTTACAGGGAATTGTAACCATTGATGATGCTATTGAAGCCATAAAAAATAAAAAAACCATGAAAGATGTATTAAAGCATGACTATTTTACTACCGATGAAGAAACCTATGTACAGGAACTGATACCCAAAGCGATTGACACGAAATACCCAATTGCCGTAGTTAATGAAGATAATAAATTGGTTGGTGTCATTGTAAGAGTATCGGTTTTATCCGGATTAGTACAAGATCAAGATAAATAGGATATATTATTTATTCCACATCGCTCTTCACTGTTTTTAATATATGCTAATCAGTATATAATATATATTGAATTTGCTACTATTTTTTATAGACTTCTATAAATTTT
>JAYEGH010000068.1:45899-51344 GCA_034659055.1 Candidatus Caldatribacteriota bacterium | reverse complement strand
ACTCAATACTCGATACTGTTTTATTTATTGACTTTTTAAAGTATAAGGGTTAAAATATTTGCAGTGATATCTTCTATAATCTAAAACTCTTTTGTTTGGATAAAAAATGTTTTTTGTTTTTAAATAAATAACATAAAAAAATAACAAATATTATGTACCTTGTAAATTAAATAATAGGAGGTGAAGTGATATAAAAATATACTATATTTTCGTTTTAAATATTCTTATTGGTATAGCAATGGGATATTTTATAACTAAGTTTATTAACAAATCAAAAATATCATCCGCAGAAACAAATTCAAAAAATATTTTAGAAAATGCAAAAAGAGAAGCTGAATCAATTAAAAGAGAAATAATGTTTCAGGCAAAAGAAGATACTTATAAAGCAAGAAGAGAAATTGAAATTGAAATAAAAGAAAAAAGAAATGAAATACAAAAACATGAGGACCAGCTAATAAATAGAAGTAACAATTTGGTCCAAAAGTTTGAATCACTCGAAAAGAGAGAAAGGTCTTTAAATTACAAAAATCAAGAACTGGAAAAAAATTCACAAAGAATCAATAAATTATTACAAGAACAAAAAAATCAACTGTTAAAAATATCTAAGATGACTTTAGAGGAGGCGAAAAAAGAATTATTTAATGATTTAGAAAAGGAACTTGCTCATGAATCCGGCAAGATGATAAAAGAGATTGAAGATCGAGCAAAAGCAGAAGCTGATAAAAAATCAAGAAACATAATATCATTAGCAATTCAAAGGTTTGCATCTGATCATACAGTAGACTCAACAACTTCTTTTGTTCCTTTGCCAAATGAAGACATGAAAGGAAGAATCATAGGAAGAGAAGGCAGAAATATCAGGGCATTCGAAATGTTAACAGGAGTTGATTTAATTGTTGATGATACACCGGAGGCGGTCGTTATATCTGGTTTCGATTCTATAAGAAGAGAAATCGCTCGAATATCCTTAGAAAAGTTGATTGTTGATGGATGTATACAACCAACAAGGATTGAAGAGGTTATAGAAAAATCAAAAGTAATTGTCAATAATGAAATACAAGAAGCGGGAGAGCAAATTGTATTTGATTTAAACATTAAAAATATAAGTCCAAAATTAGTAAATTTACTGGGAAAACTAAAGTACCGTACAAGCTACGGACAAAATGTTTTACAACATTCAAAAGAAGTTGCTTATTTTTCTGAAATAATGGCATCAGAATTAGGAGTAAACTCTCAATTAGCTAAAAGAGCCGGTTTACTTCATGACATTGGTAAGGCAGTTGATCACGAAATAGAAGGTACACATGCTGCGATTGGAGCTGAAATTGCCAAGAAAAATGGTGAAATACCCGAGGTGGTAAATGCGATTGCAGCTCATCACTTTGATGTTGAACAAAAAACTATTGAAGCAGTCCTAGTTCAATCTGCCGATGCAATATCAGCTTCCAGACCTGGTGCTCGTCGAGAAATGCTTGAAACTTATATAAAAAGATTAGAAAATTTAGAAAATATTGCTAATTCTTTTGAGGGAGTAAAAAAAGCATTCGCCATACAAGCTGGCAGAGAAATAAGAATAATAGTAAATCCGGAAGAAATTGATGAGTATATGGCTAAAAAAATCTCAAGAGATATTTCGGTTAAAATTGAAAAAAATATAGACTATCCAGGACAGATTAAAGTAATGGTTATTAGAGAAACCCGTGCTGTTGAATATGCAAAGTAAATAGCTATTATACTAATAGAGGATCGAGTATAAGTAAGTTATGAGAAGCTAATAAAAGAAATACCAAAATATTGATGTTTCTTCTCGTTATTTATATTTTTGATATATGGGGCGGATTTATCCGCCCCATATTTTTCTTGCAAAGATACACCGCTCTTCACAAAAATCTGCAATTTATTTTTTTATAAACCAAAATTATATATATGGGGAAAAATGATAAAATGCTTAACCAATTTAATAATAATAGTATTAACAAAAAACAAAAAGCCTATATTAGAACATATGGATGTCAAATGAATGTAAATGATTCCGAATATCTTATCGGTCAGTTAAAACATTTAAATTACACCATTACAGATGATATGTTAAGGGCTAATCTTATTATTTTAAACAGTTGTTGTGTGAGAAAAAATGTTGAACAAAAAATATACAGTCTTATCGGTAGAATTAAAAAAATAAAAATTGTTAAGAAAGACTTACTACTGGGATTGTGTGGTTGCCTTGCACAAAAAGAAAAAGAAGATATTTTTAAAAGATTTCCGTGTGTAGATTTTATATTAGGGACTTCCCAAATTAGTAACCTAGAAAGTACTATCAATATGCTAAAAAAATCAAAAAAGAAAATTATTGATTGTGAAAATAAACTTAAATTTAATTTAAAAAATACACCTATAAAAAGAAACAATAATATCTCGGCCTTAGTACAGATAATGAGGGGTTGCAATAACTATTGTTCTTATTGCATTGTTCCCTATACCAGAGGACCTGAACAGAGTAGGGGAGTTTCCGAGATATTGAATGAAGCAAATAATTTAGTCCAAAATGGATACAAAGAAATATTTTTATTAGGGCAAAATGTAAATTCTTACGGACAGGATTTAACTAAATCAGTTAGGTTTTCTGAATTATTAAAATTGCTAAACGATATTAATGAT
The DNA here is from genome assembly GCA_034659055.1 of Candidatus Caldatribacteriota bacterium. Classification (GTDB taxonomy): domain Bacteria; phylum Atribacterota; class Phoenicimicrobiia; order Phoenicimicrobiales; family Phoenicimicrobiaceae; genus JAYEGH01. Next base: position 48,686 of record JAYEGH010000068.1, on the reverse strand, counting down.
ATAGTTAGAATTAGATTTATAACTTCACACCCCAAAGATTTATCTTTTGATTTAATAAAGACAATAAAAAATAGTGATAAAATCTGTAATCATATACATCTTCCCATTCAATCCGGTTCTGATAAAATATTAAAGCTAATGAATAGAAAATATGATACTAATCACTATAAGAATATTGTTAATGAAATTAGAGATAAGGTAGATAATGTTAGTATCACTACCGATGTAATGGTGGGATTTCCAGGTGAAACAGATAAAGATTTTAGTAATACCTTAAACCTTTTTGAAGAAATAAAATTTGATGGTATGTACAGCTTTATATATTCTAATCGAGAAACAACTGTTTCCTCGCTGATGCCAAATCAGATTCCATTGCAAACAAAAAAAGAAAGACTATGGAAACTTAGTAACTTACAAAAAGTAATATCTAATAAAATTAATGAAAAACTAAAGGGGAAAGTTGTAAATGTATTGGTGAAAGGGTACTCTCAAAAAAACATAATTAATCAATTGTCAGGAAAAACGGATACTAATAAATCCGTCATCTTTAACGGTGAAAAAGGTTTAATAGGTAAAATAGTAAAAGTAAGGGTAATAGAATCAGATGCATGGACATTGTTTGGAGAATTAGTAAATTGATGGATAATAGAATTAAGCATAATGTATTAATATTATTAGGGCCTACCGGTATAGGGAAAACAAAAACTTCTATTAAATTAGCGGAAAAATTAACCGATATAGAGATAATTTCTGCTGATTCCATGCAAATATACAAATATATGGATGTTGGTACTGCTAAACCCGAAAAAGCAATATTAAACAAAGTAAAACATCATATGATAGATATTATAAATCCTGATCAACACTTTGATGCTTCTAAATATAGCAAATTGTCTATTGCATCAATCAACAATATAATTAACAGGAATAAAATACCAATAATAGTTGGTGGTTCCGGACTATATATTTCTTCAATAATTAATCCGCTTTTCAAGGGACCTTCTAAAAATAATAAATATAGAGAAAAATTAGAAGAAGAAGTTAAAACACACGGTAAAAATTATTTGCATGAAAAATTAAGCAAAATAGATCCAATTTCTTCTTCAAAAATTAAGCCTAATGATTTAAGAAGGATAATTAGGGCCTTGGAAGTATATAAGTTATCAGGTAAAACTATTTCTTCTTTGCAGGAAAAAGATTTAGATAAAAGAACGATTTTTAAATATCATATTATAGGTCTCAAAATTGATAGAGAATATTTATATAATAGAATAAATTTAAGAGTTGATAATATGTTTAGAGATGGATTTGTAGAAGAAGTTAAAATGTTAAGAAAAATGGGCTATGATGAAAAATTATATTCAATGCAAAGTCTAGGTTATAAACAGATAAATAAGTATCTTAATGGTGAATGTAGCAAAAAAGAAACCATTGATTCAATAAAAACAAAGACACGAAATTATGTAAAAAGACAAATGACATGGTTTAACAATAAAATTAAAAATATTGAATGGATAAATTTAGATGAATATGATGAAAATGAAGTAATTTCTAAGATAATTGCCATAATAATGGAAAATTACAATAGATAATAAAAAAAGATAACCGGAAATACTAAATTAGAACGTTTAACTTAAAAAAGATAATTATCAAAAAAATAGACCTCGAAATTTCGATTTTAGGGGGGGGTCTTTTTCATAATAGTTACAATTTTATAAGGGGCAAATCAAATATTCTTCATATACGCAGTATATGAACGTTTTTGAAAATTCATCAAAGCCTTTGTTTATAAGGCTTACAGCGTTATTATTAGTATTTAGTCGTTAGTATTTAGTTCGGAAATAGGTAAAGGATTTGGGTTACATAAACCAAAGAAAAATAATAAAAAAGTAAAAGGAAATGCAAAATATTAGTTGCAAGATGATAATTAAGAATAAAAGTAATATATGGATGAAAAAGGCATAAAGGAATGATGAGATTGCCACACTTTCTTCAAAAGTTCGCAATGACAGAGGGAGAAAGAAAATACGAGAAGGAATAGAAAGCATGGATTCCTGCCTGCGCGGGAATGACATAGGGGGCAATGGAAATGACAAAAGAGTAACGGGAATGAAGCTTGCAATGAAATTTATAAAAAAGTAATATAAAAAATACAGAAGGAAGGCTCTAATTAATGACTTTTATCATAAGAAAAAGAATAGTAAAATAGGACGTTCGAAGATTTTTATATTTTTTGCAATTTTATAACGTCCTATAATATATCTTATGTAAAGTAAAATAATTTTTTTATAAATTATCTCTTGTTTTCTATTTATTTATTATTTTTTAAGCAAAATGTAGTAATAAAACTTTTTTTTAATTATAAGTTAATTAATATGTAAAATATTATTTTATTGGTCTATTTTATATTTTTATATATATATTGTAGTGGATTTCAATTATATTCATTTAACAGGTTAAATGTAGGGCTGCAATCACTTTTTTATTTTGGGAAAGATGATTATATTCATCGCAAGCATCTTTTGTTTTTTTTATAATAACTCTAATATTTTTTGATTTTAAATACTCTATAAGATCGGAAGAAACTTTCATTAGGCCATAGGCACCTGTTCCGATAATTAATACTTCTGGATTCTTATCCAATATTATATGAATATCTTCTATACGAAGGTTATGCCCTTCCTTTCTCCACCAAGTATCGTCAACACTATTTTCATAAATAATAAGATCGGAATTATATTTTTTCCGGTTAATTGTAATTTTTCCAAAACTATAATTTTCTATCAT
>JAYEGH010000068.1:22555-45799 GCA_034659055.1 Candidatus Caldatribacteriota bacterium | reverse complement strand
TTATCAATATAGAAGCATAGCCGACTACCTGTTCATACATTCCGTTAATATCACCTGACGTAGCATATTTAAGCAATTCTGCCTTATTTGCGCCTAATGTCATGCAAGTAATCAACAAAACTGTGACAGGCCCGGGACCACACATTGTCAATCTACGATCATATATCAATTCATATAACTTCTCAGGATTGAAGGCTTTAATTGCTTCAATTGCCATTTTATCAATGTTTTTTGCGTATTCTTGTGATTCGTAATGGGTAAAATCTGAACTGGCGATGATTACAATATTTTTATCTTTTATAGAAGAACAAATGGAGCTGGCAACCTGAATATCTGTGTTTATATCTTGTTGGGACATAGAAATTGGTACTATTTTTACATCATTTCCAAAAATATACTGTATGAAAGGGATTTGTACTTCTATGGAATGTTCAGATTGGTGAGCTTTGCTATCTTCTTTAATTATTTTTGAGTGTTCTAAAATAATTTTTGCCAAATCTTGATCAATTTCCAATTCGCCTAAAGGTGTTGCCCAGCTTCCTTCACTCATTATGGAAATTTCTTCTCCAAAACCACGATGATTAGGACCTAATATAATAATCGCATCAGGTATACCATTAAGGGCTAATTGATAAAATCCGTGAGAAGCTACAGGTCCTGAATAAATATATCCTGCGTGAGGGCTAATCAAACCAATAATTTTGCTTTTTCCTGCAAGATTTGTCACGGGTAATTTCCCGGGACCTATTTCGTGCAAAAAACAATTTTCAATTTGTTTGTTCAATTTATCTAAATTATCTTCATAAAAACTACCACTATATACAGCTTTCCTTATTTTATTTTTTTCCATATAGCCATATCCCCCACCCTCTTAAATTAATAATAATTATAGGCATAACACTATTATTAATTTCTAAAATCTATTTCTTCTGGAATGACGACTATCTTTTTTCTTCTTGATTCTTGGTATAATAATTGCAAGTAATATTAATACAATCAATGCAATAAATATTATTCTAATATATTGTGAATAATACAACATTTTTATATAGGACATATAATATCTTCTTTTAGCCGATGGATAATTCGGATTCAGATCTAATACTTCCTTGTATCCCGCTGCGGCATCTCTAAACGAAGAATTTGCTTCATAATCCATAGCTAAATTATATTTAGAATCAGTAATTTTAAGTTGATATTTTTGATCTTCCGGATATATTTTTTTAAGATAATTAAAAGCTACAATTGCTTTCTCCCAATTCTCATTTTCATAGTAAGCTAAAGCAATCCCTTTTCGAGCATCAATATTCAGAGGATCAATATCAATAACCTGTCTATACTCCTGACTCGCTTTTTCCCAATTATTTTCATTTAGATACTTGTCTCCCAATTGACTATGGATCACAATTTTAGATACACAATATTTAACAATCCGGTTATTTCCTGCATCAGCTACATAAATATAATCTCTACTGTTAATTGCAATCCCCTCCGGATAATTCAGGTTAACTTTATCTGTTTCATTACCAAATTCCAATATAAAGTTATTTCCTTCATCAAATTTTAATATTTTACTATTTTTATAATCAGACACATAAAGATTATTTCCTGAATCAAATGCCAGATATCTGGTTCCATCAAATTTTCCCGGTTCGCTTCCGCCTTCACCAAATTTTCTCAAAAATAAACCATTCTTATTAAATACTTGGACTTGGTTATGGAAGGTATCGGCAACATAGATATCCCCATTCTTATCAAGGGCAATTCCTCTGGGGTAATAAAATTCACCATTACCCATGCCTTCCTTTCCAAATTTTCTGATAAGTTCAAAAGTTGGTGAAAATATTTGTATCCTGCTATTTCCTGTATCTACAACATAAATATTATCATTTTCATCAATAGCAATACCTCTGGGATTTGAAAATTCACCCGGACCATTTCCTTCTTTTCCAATCATTTGTAAACTCTTACCATCGGGAGATATTTTCTGTATTCTATGATTAAATTGTTCTACTATTATAAGATTGCCATTGCTATCCAACACAATTCCTACCGGTCCGTCAATAATTAAATCACTATTTTCTCCAGGAATGACCTGCAACAATCTCCCTTTATCTGTAAATTTTTGTATCCGATCATTTTCCCAATCTGTTACATACAGATTATCATTATCATCAATAGCTATACAAACAGGATAATTAAATTCCCCTGCCCTGTTTCCATATCCTCCAAAGGTTAATGAAGTAATGTAATTTACATTAGCAGCACTATCTATCGAAATTGAAATAAAAATTAATAAAAAAATAATTAGAAAATTTTTTTTCATAATAGAACCTTCTTATTATCGATATTTTTATTTTACTATTTTAATAGAATCTTTACAAATCATTTTTAGATAGTTTAACTAAAATTAGCAGTTTTATCTGGAAGTTAGAGTTTTTATTTGCTCACTAATCATATCCAAAGATTCCTTTTGATAATCTTTATCTCTATTATTTTTGGATTCTAAATATTTTGGGGAACCATAGCGAACAATTATCTTATGTCTAAATAAAGTGGGAAATATCTTTCCGCGAGGATATATTCTATTGCTACCAATAATTCCAACCGGCAAAATTGGTGCACCTGTTTTCATCGCAATTTTTATTATACCTAATTTAAATTCTTGTAATTTTCCATTATTTGAACGCCTACCTTCAGGAAAGATACCTAACACCTTTCCGCATTGCACAATATGTATGGAAGTTTTTAAAGCAGTCATATCTATTATTTTCTCTCTGTCCACTGGAAAAGCGTTTAATTTCCTACAAATAAAATTTCCAAAGACATTATTAAATACTTCTTTTTTTGCAATAAAATGAACATTTCTTTTCATTGATATTCCTAAAATTAAAGGATCTAAATAGCTTGCATGATTTGAAGCAATTATTAATGGACCTTTTTTAGGAATATTTTCACTACCTATGATTTCCATTCGCCAAAATATTTTAAATAATATCCAGCCTATAGCTTTGGCTATATGATAAAACATCTAATTTATCCTTTTCTTTAAGGTGTGCCCGAGAGGACTTGAACCTCCAATCTACGGCTCCGGAGGCCGTCGCTTTATCCAATTAAGCCACGGGCACATTTTATTTTCCCCAACTAAGTCTTTCAGCAAAAATATTAGGTAATTTTGCATCAATTATTTTCTTTTGAGTTAAGTAAATCGGGTATTCAATTCTTTTAATTGTAACTTTTTTAGAATTCGTATCATAAATTCCATAACTTGATTTGGGATTACCGTCGCGAGGTTGACCAACGCTTCCTGTATTAATAATATACTTTTTATTTTTTAAAATATTAACATATCCGCCATTTATAAAATTAGTATAATCTATTTGTTGATTATCTTTATCAAAAGAGAAACACCCTGCAATATGGGAATGTCCTATAAAATATATTTTAAAATCATATTTTATAAAAATTAAACTTGCAGTATTTTTATCCAAGATATATTCCCACATTGGTTCTCGAGGGCTTCCGTGAACTGCGAATACATCATTTTCAATATCAAGATATTTATCTAAGCTTAACAAATAATTTAAACTTTCTTTATTTAATTTTTGAGAAGTCCATACAATAGCTTCTCTCGCTGCATAATTAAAATAGTTTATATCCAGCTTATTTATTGCTCCAAAATCGTGATTCCCTGCTATAGACTTACAGTTTATATCTTTAATTCTTTTAATACAATAATTAGGATTGGCTCCATAACCAACAATATCACCTGTGCATATAAATTCGTCTACATTTTCCATTTCATTTAATACTATATTTAATGCCTCTAAATTACTATGAATATCTGAAATAATTCCATATTTCATATTTAGTTATTACCCTTTTTATAAAGATAAAAATCTTTTGGGATAAAAAAAACGGCGTAAAATTTACGCCGTTTTTTTTATTATTTTAGAATTTCTTTAATTCGCATAATCGCTGAGCTATTCGATCTTGCCATTTCATCTAATTTCATAGTAATAAATTTTATCGTTTCTTCCAAATCGGGTATTAATACATATTCTAAAGCATTCACTCTCCGTCTTGTTTTTTCAATTTCGTTAGCCAAAAGAGTTACCGTTTTATCTAATTCGGCTAAATTTAACATTAAAGGTAATATTTCATAAAAATTATTTAAAGCACTATCAATTTCTGCAGTTGTATCGACTAAACTATAGGAAAAATAGTTACCATTAGATTTAAATTTAAACTTGGGAACATTTACACTCATAATATTTTTATATGATATTTCTGCTTCGCTTTTTATTTTTGGAAACATTAGAGTTTCCTCTAAAGTTATTTTACTCATTAAAGAAGAAACGTTTGAAAAAATGCCATAGCATTTCATAAGTTTTTCTTCCAATTCTTCTCTAATCTCTTTATCTTCTTTTGCCACTCGAATAAATTCCTGAATTAAAGCATCTCTTTTATTCTTTAATAATTTATGCCCACGTTTTGCAACAATTAATCTCCTTTTTAATTTCAGAAATTCCATTCTATTAGGATTAACCCTTAGTAGCATTATTATTATCCTCCATGGTTAGTTGATATCCTTTGGCAAGTATTTTTCTATAAATTCATCTTTTATTCTTTTTAACTCTTCTTTTGGAAGTATCGTTAATAATCTCCATCCTATATCTAAACTTTCTTTTATAGTTCTATTTTCGTCCTCTCCCTGTTTTACAAATAATTCTTCAAATTTATCTGAAAACTTAACATATTTTTTATCTATCTCTGTTAGTGAAGCTTCCCCCAATATTACAGATAATTCTTTTGCTTCTTTTCCTCGAGCATAAGAGGCAAAAAGCTGATTCATAACATCTGCATGATCTTCACGCGTTTTATTTGCTCCAATTCCTTTATCCTTCAAACGAGACAAAGAAGGCAATACATTTACAGGAGGATAAATTCCTTTAAGATGTAAATCTCTTGCTACAATTATTTGACCTTCAGTAATGTATCCGGTCAAATCTGGAATAGGATGGGTTTTGTCATCTTCTGGCATGGATAATATTGGGATCATAGTTATCGAACCTTTTCTATTTTTTATTCTTCCTGCTCTTTCGTATAGAGTAGCCAGGTCAGTATATAAATAACCAGGATATCCGCGTCTTCCCGGAACTTCCTTCCTTGCAGCAGATATTTCTCTTAAAGCTTCACAATAGTTAGTCATATCTGTAAGAATTACTAATACATGCATATCTTTTTCGAAAGCTAAATATTCTGCACAGGTTAAAGTCATTCGAGGAGTAATTATTCTTTCTACTGCCGGATTATTAGCTAAATTAATGAACATAACGCTTTTTTCTATTGCACCAGTCCTTCTAAAATCGCTTATAAAAAAATTAGCCTCTTCAAAAGTTATTCCCATTGCTGCAAAAACTACCGCGAATTTTTCTTCTTTTCCTAATACTTTTGCTTGTCGAGCAATTTGCGAAGCTATTTTTGCATGAGGCAAACCTGCACCGGAGAATATGGGCAGTTTTTGTCCTCTAACTAATGTATTTAATACATCTATAGATGAAATTCCAGTTTGGATAAAATCATCGGGGTAATCCCGAGCATAAGGATTAAGTGGAGTTCCATTTATATCTAATTTCTTTTCCGGAATTATATTCGGACCATCATCTATAGGCCTTCCGGAACCATCAAAAATTCTTCCTAAAATATCTAAAGAAACAGGCAATTCTATTACTTTACCTAAAAAACGCACTTTACTATTAGAAATATCAACACCGGTTGTACCTTCAAATACTTGAACAACAGCTTTATCTTCAGTAATTTCAAGAACTTGTCCTCTTCTTATCTCCCCTGACGACAGTTCTATTTCTACCAATTCTTGATATTTTACATCCATAGTTTTTTCTACTATTAGTATAGGACCGGCCACATCTGATATGGTTAAATATTCTTTTATCATCTTTTGCGATTTATTCTCCTTCCCTTAAATTTGTTATTGAACTAATCTGGGAAATTATATTCTTTTCAATTTCACAAAATGTTTTTAGCTCTTTTTCTTTTATAAATTTAGCTCGAATTATCTTTGCTTTAACAGGTAATGCATTTAATTTTTCAACGGTTACATCATTTTCAATTGCCTTTTTTGCATTTTCGTGGAACAATATAATTAAATTCAATATTAAATATTGTTTTTTAATGGAAGTATATGTATCAACTTCATCAAAAGCATTTTGATGTAAAAAATCTTCTCTAATAGATCTAGCAGTTTCTAAAATCAATTTTTCTTGATTTGACAATGCATCAATTCCAACTAATCTTACAATTTCTTCTAATTCTGCCTCTTCTTGAAGAATTCCCATGGATTTATTACGTAATTCTAAAAATCTTTTGTTGACCTCTTTTGTATAATATTCTGATAATTGCGATAAATAAAGAGAATAACTGGTTAGCCAATCTATTGCAGGGAAATGCCTTTTATAGGCTAATTTATCTTGTAAACTCCAAAATACCTGAACAGTTCGTAGAGTATTTTGAGTAACAGGTTCAGATAAATCTCCGCCCGGAGGTGAGACAGCCCCAATAACACTTAAAGTTGCTTCTCTGCTATCACTTCCCAAACATTTTGTTCTACCGGATCTTTCGTAAAAACTAGAAATACGAGTACCCAAATAAGCCGGATAACCTTCTTCGCCTGGCATTTCTTCTAATCTTCCTGATATTTCACGCATAGCTTCAGCCCATCGTGAAGTAGAATCTGCCATAAGTGAAACATTGTATCCCATGTCTCTATAGTACTCAGCAAGAGTGATACCGGTAAAAACAGAAGCTTCTCGTGCTGCTACAGGCATGTTAGAGGTATTAGCAATTAATATGGTCCTTTCCATTAGAGGCTTTCCCGATGAAGGGTCTATTAATTCCGGGAACTCCAGTAATACATCCGTCATTTCATTGCCTCTCTCACCGCATCCTATAAAAATAATAATTTCTGCATTACACCATTTAGATATTTGATGCTGTACTACAGTTTTACCACTCCCAAAAGGACCGGGGATACAAGCTGTTCCTCCTTTTGCTATAGGAAAAAATGTGTCTATTACCCTTTGTCCTGTAATTAAGGGTTCAAATGGAGGTAATTTTTTATTATAAGGTCTTGGTTCTCTTACCGGCCATTTTTGCAACATTTTTATTTTATGTATAGTTCCTTCTTGATCTTCTATTAATGCTATTATGTCTTCGACTGTAAAATTACCCTTATATATTTCTTTAATCTCTCCACAAACTCTATATGGAACCATAATTTTATGATTGATAATGCTGCTTTCCTGAACAGTACCTATAATATCACCAGAACTTACTTTATCTTTCTTTTTTAAAACCGGTTCAAATGACCATTTTTTCTTCCTATCAATAGAAAAAGCCTCAGCTCCCCTAGTTATAAAATCACCTTTCATCGCTTTTATTTTATCTAAAGGTCTTTGTATGCCATCGTAGATTGATGATATTAGTCCAGGTCCTAATTCTACACTTAAAGGCATATTGGTCGAAAAAACAGGTTCTCCAGGACCAATACCGGAGGTTTCTTCATAAACCTGTATAGTTACTAAATCTTTGTTAAGTTCAATTATTTCACCAATTAATTTTTGATTACTTACTTTCACAACATCATACATCTTAGCGTCTTTTAATCCTTTGGCAGTAACTACCGGTCCAGCAACTTTTACTATTTTAGCAGTTTCCATTATTCCCCCTCTTTTCCAAATAAAATATCTGTTCCTATTGCCTTTTCTACATTTCTTTTCAACATCTTTATTCCCATATTTTTATTTTCCAATTTACTGGGAATTACAGTAAAACTTATAGAAGAATATTTTTGTAATTCTTCTATAACACTCAATATTTTACTGGCAATCTCTTCGGTTATGAATATTGCGGCGTATTTCTCTTTTACCAGTCTATTCAATTTTTCTATTGCTTCTTCTTTTTCTACAACTGGGAATAATTTTACACCTAACAATTTGAATCCAATAATTGTATTCTTATCTCCCATTAAGGCAATCTTACACATATGTATCTCTTATTCTTTCTTTTATTTTATCATTTGAAATATTGTTCAATTTTCCCGATAATATTATTCTAATATTTTTAATATCATTTTCTTTTGCTGTAATAAATCCCACCAGCGGCTCTATCCCAAAGGTAACATATTTTCCAATTTTTGAAAAATTTAAAATGTAATTATCTCTAAGTTTTTCAAGCTCCATTAGTGAGTTATTTTTTTTATAATAATTTATACCCATTTCTATTATATCTTTATAATCGGTATAAACTAATTTTTCAACCCACGAAGTTAATGAAGAATTATATATTTCCACAATATTTTCTATTCTATAATCACCTTCTGGAATTATAAATTCTTTAGTAAAAACTTTTTTATCCCCTCTTACCTTTGCCCTAATACAATTAATTATATTATGCAGATCTATATTTATTCTTATAAATCTTTTTAAAAAAAGTTCTTCCGATTCTATTATTTCTACTTCCTTAATTTTATTCAATATCATAATATATCTTTCTTTATCTAAGATAAAATCTATTTTTTCCGGATCTTTAAACTTGTTATATTCTACAAAAGTTTTTTTAATTAGAGTTTCGAAAGAACCTGGAATATCTTCATATTTTTCATCTTTAATTGATAATTTAATCATGTTTGCATCAATAGTAGAGATTTTTGAAATTAATTCATCTGAATTATCATTTCCAATAAATTTAGATTTTATAAGTATTTTAATATTCTGAAAATCATATTTGGAAGCAAAGGTAAAATAAAGAAAATTAAATGGAGAAACCTTGGAAATGCTCTTTATTGTGTTATAGGAATATAATAGGTCATCATTCAATGCATTTTCAAAATTAGTCGGATTATTCAAATCGAAAGAATAGTTACTTGAATCGTTCTCGTTTATTATTTTTAAAGCAGATACAAGATCATTGGCTTTTAATAATCTGTCTATTAATTCCTGGCTTATCAGTTCTTTTTCTAACTTTCTAATAATGCCATTAGAAAAAGCATATTCTTCCTGATTATTTGTATCCGCCCTATAGTATCTAAACATAATTACCTTTCTAATTAATCTTAACCAATAAAATTACAAAACTTTAATTAAATAATTTTTTACTTATTTCTGTCTCATATTCTTCTCTTACTTTTTGCAATAATAGTTCTAAAGAAATATTTTTCCTTATATTTCCGGAACCAATAATTACTCCCCCTTCTATTGAAATATAAGATGAAGAAAGCTTTAATGCGCCCTTTTTTCCTTGAGTTTTTAATTCATTGTTTATGCTATTTATAAAATCCTTTGTTATTCTATTCTTATCTGAACCACATATAAAGATAGTTTCATCACCTTTTTCAATGTTATCTAATATCAGCTTTTTAATAAATTGACAATATTCCCGGTCATCTGACTTTAAAATGTTTTCTAGTGCTTGATTGAAAACATCATCTATAATCTTTTGTTTTTCTGATAATATTGTTTTCTTTGCATCTAAATTAGCCTCAGTTAATATTTTATTTTTCTTCAACAGGCCTTCCTGCCTGTTTTTATCTAAAATATCCTCACTTATATTTTCTGCATTTTTTTTGCCTTTTCTAATAATTTCCCTGGCTTTGGATTCTGCTTGAAAAATAATCTCTTCTGACTTATTTTGAGCATCTGACATAATTTTTTCGTTTATATCTTTTATGGTCATAAAATTATCATCCTTTTATAAATTTATTCCATTAAAAAGTAACAAGGAAGCTAATAAAGCAAATACCGCATAGGTTTCTACCATAACAACCATTACTATTGCTTTTCCAAGTCCTCCCGGATTTCGTGCTGCCAGTCCAATGGCTGCAGCAGCAGCTTTCCCCTGATACCATCCGGAAAAAAATCCTACTACTCCTATTGGTATACAAGCAAAAAATATTTGCCATCCTTGATCCAGGGTGACCGGAATGGATGATCCTCCAAGAATACCGGTTTTCATCAATACCCAAAATCCTACCAATAATCCATAAATTCCCTGAGTTCCCGGAAAGGCCTGCAGGAATAATACTAATCCGAATTTTTCCGGTTCTTCAGTTAATACCCCTATTCCGGCAGCTCCGGCTATCCCCACTCCTATACCTGATCCGGAACAAGCCAATCCTATGGCAATTGCCGAACCTAAAAATGCTATTACTATTCCCTGTGTAATCATATTTCCCTCCCATTTCTAATTAATAATATATTAAAGTAACCGTTAGTGAATATTGGCTTGAATCTTTATATATTTTGCATTTACTCTAAACGGTTTGAAGGCTGAACCCCCGCCTTCGTAAAATTTTGTAAAAAATTCTACATATTGCAAACGTGTAGTATGAATAAAAGCTCCCATTCCGTTAATAACTATATTAAAGATATGGCCTATAATAAACACAAAAATTGCCAAAATTATACCTAAAAACGGAATATCTTTAAACAACATAACAAAATTGTTCACGACCACTGCTAATACTGCAGTTGATAATCCCAATGCAAATAATCGTGAATAAGAAAGAATGTCACTAAAATAACCTATCAGATCATATAAACTGATAACCCCTCCGGCAATCTTTAAGATGATCCCCTTATTTCTCCTTCCCTGGGTAAGCACTATGGATATCAATCCGGCATAAATAACGTAATTCGCAATCATTTTCATTCCTGAAAATGAAGGAATTACAGCTGTGATGATAGAAAAAATAATCCCGGAAATGAGTAATAGCCATGAACCTTGATCCATCAAGCCTATGGTTATCTTCTTTTCCTTAACATTAGCCGCAAATTTAACAATAAATCCGGTGTATATCTGTATCACTCCCAAAATCAATGAAATAAGTAAAAGGGGCATTGGATTTTCAATAGGATCAAGCAAAGTTACTTTATCTGCTAAAAATATTCTAATAGATTGCATGCTTTTAGGAAGATAATTCAGCGAATCCCCCATCCAGCTGCCCATAATTGCTCCTATCAAAAAGGAAGATATACCTCCCAGAAAAAACAATCCGAAAAGCTTTTTTGCCATACCTTCAAATTTAAATTTTTTCAAAGCAAAATAAGACAAAGCAGCAATTACCAATCCATACCCTGCATCAGATAAACACATGCCGAAAAATATAAAGTAAAAAGGTGTAAATAGAGGGGTAGGATCAACTTCTTTATACTTTGGAATACCATATAATTCTGTAACTGATTCAAATGGTTCTACAAACTGATTATTATTTAAAGCAACAGGTATGTTATCATCTTTCTTGGGATTACTAAATACTATTTCCAATTCTTTATATTTTCCATAAAGATATTTCTTTAACCTATCCTGATCTTTTTCCAGAACCCATCCTTCTATGATAATGACCTTATCTGTCTGCTTCATGTATTTTTCCAAATCTTTTCTACTTTTAAGTATGGATAAATAATCATAGATAACATAAAGAGAAACATTTTCCTCATAAATATTAATACTTTTTTCATTAATTATTTCCCGTTTTTTTTGTAATTCAGTTATTTCTTTTTTTATTTTTTGTTTTACATACTTTATATTGCCATTATACTCTCCGGGAATTTTAAAATAGTTAAAATTAAATTTATTCAATTTTTTCCTAATGGCATCATAAAGACTTTTAATGGAGATTATAGCAATTTTACAATGCTTTTTACTTTGGCTTATTTTAATTATTTCAATTTCTTTTCCAACTTCACTAATTTCCTGAGTGCATAATGAAAGATTTTTTAATTCAATAATTCCTACCAAGATACTGGTTTTCTCTGAATCCTTTAAGTCTTCCAGTTTTATAGTTAAATCTTCCCATTCAGATAAATAATCCTTGAGATTATTCAAGTAATTTTCTCTATTTTTAATATCCTTTAAGGTATTATCCAATTCTTTGCATTCATTGTAGACACCTGTATATTCGTAATCGGTAAACAGTTTATCCAATTTATTATAATCATAAAGTATTTTTGTCTTATCAATAAATTTTTCGGGTTTTTTAGATTTGTCTTTAAAGAGAGAGAAATAATCTATGCAGTACTTGACTTCTGATAGCATTGAATCAATTTGAAGGTCTTTGACCTCTTTGTATTGAGATAGATGGGATTTATCCATCTTGGAGGTAATGTCCTTAATTTGGATACAACCTACTTTTTGAAGATCTTTGACTAATTTATCTTTTAATTTAATATGTGTAAAAAAATTTGCTTTTTTTATTTTACATACAGTCATTATTTACCTTCTACAACTCTTTTTGTAATTATTTTTACTGCATTTTCTATCTTACCAAATGCTTTCTTTTGTAATAATTCTTTTTCCTTCTCACAATTTTTACTAATATTTTCAGCTTCTTCTTTTGCTCTTTTTTCATTTTCGGAGATAAGTATTTCACCTTTGTGAAATGATTCTTCTTTTACTTTTCCTAATAAATCATCTGTTTTATTTTGCGCATCTTTTATTATTTTAACCGATTTATTTTCAGCTTCTTTAATAATATTATCAGCAGTTCTTTCAGTTTCTTTAACTTTCTTTATAATTTTATCTATCAATTTACTACTCCATTATAAAAAAATATTTAATTATTGTACCATTGTTTTAAATGCTTCCAATAATTATAACATGTTTCACAGCACTCATCAATATAAAAAAAGCATTTCTCTTGTTATTAATTGCTAACAAAAATATTATTCATATACAATATTTTCTCTTTTAAATATACCGCCAAAATTCACATTAACTAAAATAATTTACATATCGTAAATATTTAATTACATATCTGAAAGATAACGTAAATCTAAAATCAGAATATGTTTGTATTTTTTATATCTAAAGTCCAAAAGCGCAAAGAGTAAAAAAAATAACTTAAGATTCAAAGTTACAATAAAAAGTCAGAAAATGTAATAAAATATTAAGAACCATAATATCGAGTAAGTTTATAGTTGTCATTGGAATATTTTTTAGTTATTTAAAAAATTTGAAATTATTTTTTATATTTATTTATTTCTTCCAATAATTTATTTATTGCTATTTTTTCATTATATTTTCCGGTTATTCTGCCTTTTCTAAAAAGTATTCCTTTCTTTTTATTAAAAGCAATACCTATATCAGCTTCTCTTGCTTCCCCAGGCCCATTAACCATACATCCCATTACAGCTATTGTTAATGTTTTGTTTCTACTCAATATCTTTTTATCTAATTCCTTTAAGATCTCATTTAAATTAACTTCACACCTTCCACATGTAGGGCAGGAAATAATATTTAAACCTTTTTTTCTAATCCCTAAAGATTGAAGTATTTCATAACCAATTTTAACTTCCTTTACCGGATCTTCTGTTAATGAAACTCTTATAGTATCACCAATTCCTTTATATAACAAAATCCCTAAGCCCACTGAAGATTTAACCATTCCCTGTGAGGAAAATCCGGATTCAGTTATTCCTACATGTAAGGGATAATCGTGTCTACTGGAAAATATTTCGTTTGACTCAATTGTATCAATAATATTAGTAGATTTTAGTGAAAAAATAGTATTTTCATATTTTGTTTCTTCTAATACTTTAACAATCTTTTCAGCAGACTCAATTATTGCTTCTACGTTAGGCTTTTTGAATTTTTTTATTATGTCTCTATCCAGAGATCCCGAATTAATACCAAATCTAATAGCAATACCTTTTTTCTTTGCCAGGCTGATAATGGTTTTTATATTTTCCTTGATTTTTATATTGCCGGGATTAATTCTTATCCCATCAATACCATATAACATTGCTTTTAATGCTAATCTATAATCGAAATGAATATCAGCAACCAAAGGAATCTTTATTTTTTCTTTTATAAAAGGTATGTTCTTGCATGATTCTATATTTGGGACTGCAATTCTTGCTAGTTCACATCCTTCTTTTTCTAATTTTCTTATTTGCTCTATTGTCTTTTCTGCATTCCTTGTATCTGTATTTGTCATTGATTGCACGGAAATAGGAGTTTCTCCGCCAATTTCTAAATTACCAATTCTTACGATTTTAGTTTTTCTTCTTATAATCATTATATTGTCTCACTTAGTCTAAAAATATCCTGGTGATATCCTTGTATGTGGCAAATAAAAATACCATAATAATTAATAAAATTCCAATAAAGTATATAACATTCATCTTTTCAGGTTCCAGAGGCTTATTTCTTATTTTTTCTATACATAATATTATAATTTGCCCCCCATCCAAAATTGGGATAGGAAGTAAATTGAATATTCCTATGAATATGCTTAGGATAGCTGTAAAGTATAACAAATTTAAAAAACCAAGTTTAGCAAATTCACCTGTCATTTGTGCAATACCCAAAGGTCCGGCAACCTCAACTTCTACTTTTCCGGTTAGCATTCCTACTATATTGGTAAAAATCAGTTTGATAATATTTCCTGTCGTCTTTATTCCTTCACCTATAGCAGATAGTGGATTTAGTTTTTTTGCTATAACATTCAGGCTAATTCCAATCATGCCTCTCTTATATTCTTTATTATATTCTGGAATAATTGTTAAGTCGTATTTTTTATCACCCCTGTCAACAGTTATAATAAGTTCTTTTCCCGTATTATTACTGATAATATCTACAATATCTTTTGAATCATCTATTTTCTCGAAGTTTATTTCCGTTATTTTATCTCCAGCTAAGATTCCTGCTTTATAAGCCGGTCCATTTTCAATAACGGTTTCTACTACGCTGGTAGTCATGGGAATTCCATTTAATAACAAGATAATACTGATAATTACAATAGATGTAATAATATTCATTAAAGGACCTAAAGCAATAATTATTGCTCTTATGCTTATAGGTTTTTTATCAAATCTCTGTTTATCCGGAACTTTTTCTAATGTAGCATCTTTATCTTCTTGGCCCAATTCACCGGCCATTTTTACATATCCTCCGAGAGGAATTAGGCAAATATTGTACTCTGTTTCATTTTTTGTAAAACCAAATAATTTTGGTCCGAAGCCAAAAGAAAATTTATAGACTTTCACACCAAAAGCTTTTGCCGAAAGAAAGTGACCTAGTTCATGAAAAAAAACTAGTATGCTAAATACAAATATAAATGCAATTAAAGTTATCATATATTCCTTTCTGATTTTTTATTTACTATTTATTCATGATTATTGATAGTGATTCCTGTCTGGCCCAATAGTCAGCATCAAATATATCAGCAATAACCGGATTCATTTTTACCTTATGATTTTTCATGATTGTTTGAATAATATTAGATATTTCAACTATTTTTATTCTTTTATTTAAAAAAGCACTAACAGCTATTTCATTTGCCGCATTTAAGACTGCCGGCATAGTACCACCAATTTCAATTGCTTTGTAAGCTAATTTAATGCATGGAAATTTTTTATAATTGGGACTTTTAAAAGTTAATTGTTTTATCTTGACTAAATCTATTACCGGGTAATTATTTTTAATCCTCTCCGGGTATGTCATGGCATATTGAATTGGAAGTTTCATGTCATGTTCACTAATTTGCGCTTGAATAGTACCATCAATAAATTGGACCATTGAGTGTATATAACTCTGAGGGTGAATTACCACTTCTATCTTATCTAAAGGCATGTTAAAGAACCATCTTGCCTCAATGACTTCTAATCCTTTATTCATTAATGTTGCCGAATCAATAGTTATTTTTTTACCCATTTTCCAATTAGGATGATTTAGAGCTTCTTCCACAGTTACATCTTTTAGTGTAGATTCTGTAAGGTTATAAAGAGAACCTCCCGAGGCAGTTAAAATAATTTTTTCGATATTTTCTTTTTTTTCATTTTTGATACATTGAAAAATGGCATTATGTTCGCTATCAATAGGTATGATATTTATATTATGCAACTTTGCTTCATTTGTTAATATTTCACCGGCAACCACCATTGCTTCTTTGCTTGCCAATGCAATATTTTTATTTTTCTTAATTGCTTCATATGTGGGAATTAGTGATGCAATGCCGGTAATAGCAATAACAAGCAAATCAGTTTCTTCCATGGTAGCCAATTCTATGAGACCTCTTATTCCCCACATTATTTTTACACTAAATTTATTTTTAGTATTATTTTTTACTTTTTTAGCAAGATATTCATCTTTTACTACTGCGATCTTCGGTTTATATTTTAATATTTGCTTATTCAAAAGCTCAACATTTTCCCAACCACTTAAACCTATTAAATCAAATTCTTTTTGATTATCTGAAATAACTTTTAAAGCTTGTTTTCCTATTGAGCCTGTTGAACCTAAAATTACAATCTTTTTTTTCATTTTATACCACTTCTCTATAGATTTATTTGTTTAATGTACATAATACAAAAATAAAATACAGGAGCTGCAAATAACAGACTATCAAAACGATCCAATACTCCGCCATGTCCAGGTATTACATTTCCCGAATCCTTAATGTTTGAGCTTCTCTTTAACAAAGATTCAAACAGATCACCACATTGTGCAATTACAGATATTATTATTCCAATAAATAGTGCTTTACCAAAATCATAATTTAACCAGTTATTTAATACAAAAACGGATATTATGCTAAAAATAATGCCACCTATCGAACCCTCAATTGTCTTCATTGGACTAATCTTTGGTGCTAATTTTGTTCTCCCTAATACCGTACCTATAATATATGCAGCAACGTCATTAGTCCAAACAATAATAAATAAGGAAATAAGATAAATATTGCCGTTTGCCAAATATTTAATCTTTAGTAAAAACGTTGATAAATATCCTATATAAATGCTACCAAAAATTGTTATTGAGATATTGGTTAATACAGCTGAATTATTTTTTCTAAATAATTGAGTTAACAGATATAGCAAAATAAAAATAGTTATTATAAAAAGATTGCTTATTTTTATATTAAATGTACCGTAACTATAAGTTGAAAGGTATATAAAATAAAGGGAAAATATAGTTCCAAACAATATGGAGGGTTGATGCCCTTTTTTACGAAACATGTTATATAGTTCATGTAATCCAAATATATCAAAAATTATAATTGTTATCAAAAAGGGTAATTCTTTCCATAATACTAAAAAACTCAATATAGGTATTCCAAATATAATAACAATAATTCTTTTTAAAAGAGTTTTATATTTTACCTCCATATTTTCTTTTCCTTTTCTGAAAGTCTCTTATAGCATTTAATAAGATATTTTTATCAAAATCAGGCCAATAAACAGGTGTTACCCAAAACTCCGTATAGGCAATTTGCCAAAGCATAAAATTACTAATTCTCATTTCATTACCTGTTCTTATCAGCAAATCCGGATAAGGCAATTCTTTTGTATATAAATTATCTTTTAAAACATTTTCATCAATATCATTTATTTTTAATTTTTTATCAACAACTTTTGATGCAATTTTCTTTACTGCATCTACTATTTCAGCCCTTCCTCCATAGTTAATGGCAATGTTTAGATTTAGTTTTGGTTTTGTATTGGTACTATCTTTGATCCCCTGCATCTTTTTAATCAAGGATTTCGGAAGAAAATTAATCCTGCCTAAAAAATTAACTTTTATTCGATTTTTAATCAGATTTTCTTTTTCTTCAATTAAAACATTTTTAAATAAATCGATTAAGTAAATTACTTCGTTTTTTGGTCTTTTCCAATTTTCCGTAGAAAATGCATAAAGTGAAAGTATAGGGATATTTAAACTAATGCAGTCAGAAATTACTCTTCTAACTGCTTTTGCACCTTCTTCATGCCCCGAAGTTCTAGGCAGTCCTCTTTCTATCGCCCATCTGCCATTTCCGTCCATGATAATGGCTAAATGTTTTGGTAGATAATTTCTATTCATTATTTCATTATTTGTTTTAATGATTTTCACCTACAAAAAACCCCTTTAAAATAGATTTATATAATAATATAATAATATTTTAAAGGGGGTAATTAATTTATTCCTGGACTATTGCTTCATTTGGACAAGCATCAGCGCAACTACCACAATCGGTACAAGTATCTTTATCAATAATATAATTATCTTCTCCTTCAGATATTGCTTCTACCGGACACTCATCTACGCATATACCACATTTTATACAATCATCTGTTATTCTATATGCCATTCAAAATTCCTCCCCTTTTTTTTAATTCAATATTAAACTTCCATAATTTCTTTTTCTTTCAATTCTAGCAAGACCTCAATTTCTTTTACATATTCATCTGTAATTGTTTGAATTTTGTCATGGTATTCTTTACTTTCATCTTCGGAAATATTTTTATTCTTTTCATCTTTTTTTATTAAATCATTTGTTTCCCGCCTTACATTCCTCACTGCTATCTTCCCGTTTTCTGCTTCTTTTTTTACTAATTTTACTAATTCTTTTCTTCTTTCCTCATTTAAAGGTGGTATTGAAAGGCGAATGATATTTCCATCAGTCGAGGGAGTTAATCCTAAATCAGATTTCCATATCGCTTTTTCTATTTCTGAAATACAATTTTTATCCCAAGGCTGTATTACTATTAAATTTGATTCTGGTATTGAAATATTTGCTACTTGTTTTAAAGGAGTAGAAACTCCATAATAAATTATTTTTAATCTATCAACTAACGTTGAAGATGCTCTTCCAGTTCTTATATGATTAAATTCTTCTTTTACAACATCAATCGTCTTTTCCATTTTTTTATTTGTCTTTTCTGTAAAATCGGATAACACAGTCATTCCCCCTTTACCACTGTTCCAATTTTTTCTCCTACAATAACTCTTTTCATATTTCCTTTTAAATTTAAATTAAATACAATTACAGGAATATTATTTTCCATGCATAATGAAATTGATGTAGCATCCATTACTTTCAAACCCTTATTTAAAAATTCTAAAAATCCTAATTTTTTAAATTTTGCTGCATTCTTATTTAATAACGGATCATCTTCATAAATTCCATCAACTTTTGTTGCCTTGAGAACTGCTTCTGCATTTAGTTCAATTGCTCTTAGAGCAGCAGCGGTATCTGTTGTAAAATAAGGATTCCCTGTTCCAGCTGCTAATATTATTACTCTATCTTTTTCCAAATGTCTAATAGCTCTTCTTCTAATATATGGTTCTGCAATTGCTTTCATCTCTATTGCTGTTTGTACTCTAGTCTCTACATTTAATTTTTCCAATGAATCTTGAAGGGCTAATGCATTTATAACAGTTGCTAACATGCCCATATAGTCAGCGGAAACTCGATTAATTCCCTTTTTACTGCCTTCTTGCCCTCTAAAAATATTTCCTCCACCTATTACGATAGCTATTTGTACTCCTAATTTTTTAATTGCATTTAACTGTTGAGAAATAAAATTAATTTTTTCTATATCAACTCCAAAACCCTTTTTTCCGGAAAGTGATTCACCACCTAACTTTAAAAGAACTCTTTTATAAATAGGTTTTTTCATTATCTATTCCCTTAATATATTTTATATTTTATATTTCTTCTCCGAGTTTGAATCTTGCAAATCTTCTTATAATGATATTTTCGCCTAATTTTGCTATCGTTTCCAAAAGTAAAGTTTTAATATCTTTATTGTTTTCTTTTACAAATATCTGCTCTAACAAACATGTTTCTTTAAAATATTTTTCTAATTTTCCTTCTACTATTTTATCGATAACAGCAGCTGGTTTTTTTACATCTACTGCTTGAGTGTGAAATATTTCTTTTTCCTTTTCAATTACTTCTTTTGGGACTTCTTCTCTTTTGATATATTTTGGATCTAAGGCAGCAATTTGCAAAGAAATATTTCTAATAAAATTATTAAAATCTTCTGTTTTTGCTACAAAATCAGTTTCACAATTTACTTCCAGCAAAACACCTATCTTTCCATTTAGATGTATATACGATTCAATTTTACCGCTTAATGTCTTTCTACCAATCTTAGAAGCGGCAGCATTAATCCCTTTTTTTCTTAAATATTCTATCGCCTTATCAAAATTACCTTCAGTATTTTTTAAGGCTGCTTTGCAATCCATTATTCCTGCACTTGTCTTTTTTCGCAATTCTTTAACCATTTCAGAAGTTATGTTCATCTTTATCTCCTTGTTTAAATTAAATACAATATCAATTAAGATATCTATTTAGCTTCTTTTTCTTCTATGTTTGATTTATTACCTTCAATTACAGCATCAGCCATTACCGAAGATATAAGTTTTACTGCTCTTATTGCATCATCATTTCCAGGAATAACATAATCTATTTCTTCTGGATTGCAATTAGTATCTACAATGGCTACAATTGGTATTGAAAGTTTGTTTGCTTCTGCAATAGCAATTTTTTCTTTTTTGGGATCAACTACAAAAATAACATCAGGAAGCTTTTCCATATTTTTAATTCCATTTAGTACTTTTTCTAATTTTTCCTTTTCCCTTTTTAATTTTATTACTTCTTTTTTGGGAAGAACTTCAAATATTTCATCGCTTTCCATCTTTTCTAATTCAAAAAGCCTTTTAACTCTTTTTCTAATTGTATCGAAATTAGTTAAGGTTCCTCCTAACCATCTATAGTTCATATAAAACATATTACATCTTTCAGCTTCATTTTTTATCGATTCTTGTGCTTGCTTTTTTGTACCAACAAAAAGAATATTTCCACCTTTACTGGAAATATCTCTTATAATATCGTAAGCTATGTCGATTAATTTAACGGTTTGCTGAAGATCAATAATATATATATTATTCCTTTCTGTAAAGATATATGGCTTCATCTTTGGATCCCATCTTCTCATCTGGTGACCAAAATGAACTCCGGATTCCAGCAATTGTTTCATTGAAACTATACTCATTTATTGTCCTCCATTTTTTTCTTTATTATATTATTTATTAATATTATTAAATGCGCAAAATCAGAAATAGTATAGCATGCTTCCTTTTTTAAATCAAGAATTTTATAATTCAGTTTCGAGTATTAAGTGAAGAAAAAACTACTTTTTTCTTCCTTTTAATTGTTTCTTTCAACTCGTTACCAATTATTTAATTATATAATTTTTAAATTGGTCAATTGATTAATTAGTCAATCAATCAATCTAATTATCTTTTTTTATTCTTTGTATTTTTTTATTAACGACTCTGTTCAGCTAACTGGCTAACTATTTTCTTATATTACTTACCACTCATCATCGTATTTACACTAACAACTAATTTAATTAACCAACCGTTAAGTAATTATACTATATTTTTGATTTTGTTTTTACTTGATAATCTATGACGTATTTACTATCTTTAATTTTTATGTTATTTTTTTCTTTACTCAATACTGTCTAATTAAATTGGTGAATCGGTAAATTACAAAATATATCTGGAAAGATCCTCACTTTTTACAATATCTTTTAGCTTTTTAATTACATATTTTCTGTCTATGGTAATATTTTTTCTTTTGATAGTCTGTGCATTGAACGAAATATCTTCTAGTAACTTTTCCAATATTGTGTAAATCCTTCTCGCTCCGATGTTTTCTGTTTGCTCATTTACTAAAAATGCAATATTTGCTATTTCATCAATAGCTTCGTTGATAAAATTTATTTGTATTCCTTCAGTGTTTAGTAAACATACGTACTGTTTAATTAATGAATTACACGGTTCGGTTAAAATTCTTTTTAAATCATCTTTGCTTAAGTGATTTAATTCAACCCTAATAGGGAATCGTCCTTGTAGCTCAGGTATTAAATCAGAAGGTTTTGAAACAGTAAATGCTCCTGCAGCTATAAATAGTATATGATCCGTTTTTACTGCACCATGTTTAGTCATAACAGTTGAACCCTCAACTATTGGCAATATATCCCTTTGCACTCCACCTCTTGATACATCCGGACCGTATGATTTTTCTTGTCTTGCTATTTTATCTATTTCATCTATAAAAACAATTCCTAAATTTTCCACCTTATCAATTGCCGCACTTATTACTTTATCCATCTCTATTAATTTTTGTGTTTCGCTATAGGTTAGTATTTTTCGAGCTTCTGCTATAGTAACCTTTTGTTTTTTCTTTTTTTGGGGAAACATTTTTCCTAAAATATCTTTAAAATTAACACCCATTCCTTCTATTCCTGTATTTGAAAAAACTTCTACCGATGGTTTAGCATTTTCCTCAACTTCTATTTCGATTATTCTATCTTCAAGTTCTCCCTTTTTTAATTTTTCTCTAAATTTTTCTTTAGTCCTTAAAAATCTGCCTTCTTTTTTATCGTCTCTATTTATTTGATCTAAATTATTTTCATTTTCCTTATTATTAGATTCATTGTCTATATATGAATCCTTTCCCTTGTTTCTTTTTTTATCTACTATTGGAAACAAATATTTTATTATCTTTTCTTCCGCCAATTCTTTTGCTTTGACCTCAACTTTTTTTGCCCATTCCTTACGTACTATCTGAACGCTTACTTCCGTTAAATCTCTAATTATTGATTCTACATCTCTCCCTACATATCCTACTTCTGTATATTTAGTTGCCTCAACTTTCACAAATGGCGCTTTAACTAATTTTGATAACCTTCTAACAATTTCAGTTTTACCTACTCCTGTAGGACCAATCATTATTATATTTTTTGGCGTAACTTCATCTATTAATTCGGGAGGTAATTTCTTTCTTCTTATTCTATTTCTCAAAGCTATAGCCACTGCTTTCTTTGCATTATCTTGACCTATAATATACTTATCAAGTTCCTTCACAGTCTGTAAAGGGGTTAAATCTAAATTATTAAGCAACACAATCCCTTCCTTTCTTTATAATTTTTCGACTTTAATTTTGTCATTAGTATAAATACATATCGATGAAGCAATTTTTAAAGATTCTAAAGCAATCTCGTAAGCAGATAATTTAGAATATTTAATCAGCCCTTTTGCTGCTGCCAATGCATAGGGACCACCCGAACCAATGGCGGCAATATTATCATCAGGTTCGATTATATCTCCTGTGCCAGAGACTATAAATATATTTTTTTTATCTGCAACTATTAAAATTGCTTCTAATTTTCGTAACATTTTATCTGTTCGCCATTCCTTAGCTAAAGATATTACTGCTTTAGGTAAATTCCCGTGAAATTCGTTTATTTTCTTTTCAAGTTTTTCAAATAAGGTAATGGCATCAGCGCTGGCTCCTGCAAAACCTGTTAAAACACTATCATTATATAATTTACGAAGCTTGTTAGTATCGTTTTTCATAATGGTATTACCCATGCTTATCTGCCCATC
>JAYEGH010000068.1:0-22455 GCA_034659055.1 Candidatus Caldatribacteriota bacterium | reverse complement strand
CTTGGATGCGATTTTTGATATATCTTTTTTAGCCTTTCTTTTGTAATATGGGTATAAATTTGTGTTGTAGAAAGACTTTCATGCCCTAATAATTCTTGTACAGAACGTAAATCTGCTCCTCCTCCCAAAAGATGAGTAGCAAATGAATGCCTTAAAACATGTGGACTTATTTTTTTATTTAAACCAGATATTTTCATATATTTATCAATAATTCTGCGTATACTCCGTGCTGTCAATCTACCTCCAAAACGATTTAATAACAATGCTTTATTATTTCTTAATACATAATTAGTTTTTTTTAAAAAAGTATTTCTAATAGCGAGATAATTCTGTATTTTTTTCAAACTTGGATTACCTAAGGGCAATATTCTTTCTTTTGACCCCTTCCCAAAAACCTTTACGATTTTTTCATATAAATCAATATCTCCAACATTTAAATTTACAAGTTCACTAACTCTCATGCCTGTTCCGTATAAAATTTCAAGAATTACTTTATCTCTAATTCCTTGAGGTTTATTCTTTATTGGAGCCTCAATAAGTTTATTAACTTCCTGTATATATAGAAAATAAGGCAGTTTTTTATCTATTTTAGGAATTACTAAATTTAATGTTGGATTTATATCAATAATGCGTTCCTTGAGTAAAAATTTAAAAAAAGAACGCACTACTGATATTTTTCTCGCTGTACTCCTTTTTGAATATTTATTTTCCTTTAAATAAACTATGTATTTTCTTAATATTGAGTGGTTAATATGTTTAATTTTAACATTTTTATCAGAAAATATTATCTTTAAATAATTAGAAAATTGTACTAAATCATCTTTGTATGATTTAACTGTGTTATCCGAATAATTTTTTTCATTTTTTAAATAATATTTAAAATCATCAATATATTTTTTCATATTTTAATATATTTCCGTCTTTCACGATTCTATTTACAGTTTATCTATATTATTATTTATTTTTCTATTTTTTCCATAAAATTGCAAGAAGGGTTTGAACATTTATAATAATTACCACTTTTCTTACTTTTACTTATTACTAAAATAGAATTACACTTTGGGCATTTCTTATTAATCGGCTCTTTCCAAGAAACAAAAGAACATTTTGGGTAATTACTGCATCCGTAAAATATTCTTCCTTTTTTAGTCTTTTTTCTAATAATTTCCCCTGAGCATCCTTTTACAGGACAAGGTATACCAATTTTATCCAAGAAAGGTCTTATATTTCTACATTTAGGGCACATCAAAAATTTGCCAAAACGTCCATTTTTTATTAGCATTTTATTCCCACACTTTTCGCAAGTTTCCTTGCTATATATTGGAGTTATCTCTATTTTTTTTGCGTTATTTGCTTTCTCTAAGTCCTTGGAAAATGGTTTGTAAAACGTTTTTAATATATCTTCCCAGTTTTTTTCATTAGATTCGATTTTATCAAGCCTTTCTTCCATTTTTGCAGTAAAAGTGATATTTATGATATCTGAAAAATATTGAACTAAAAAAGTATTTACCATTATTCCTAATTCTGTAGGAATAAATTTTTTCTCTAACTTTTTCACATATGTCCGGTATTGTAATGTATTTATAGTCGGTACATATGTGCTAGGTCTGCCTATTCCTTCTTTTTCTAATTTTTTCACTAAACTTGCTTCTGTGTATCTGGGAGGAGGCTTGGTAAAAGATTGTTTTTTCTCAATATCTAATAAACTAAGTCTTTCTTTTTCCTTGAAATCAGGTATTTTATCGAAATAATTATTATTTTTTTGGCTATACAAAACCATATAACCCTTAAACAATATTTTAGAACCGGAAGTTCTGAAGATATAACTTCCAGATTCAATATCTATGGTAACATTTTCCAGACAGGCAGCTTTCATCCTGCTTGCTATAAATCTTACCCAAATTAGTCTATATAACTTATACTGGTCATTGGTTAAATATTTCTTAAGCAATTCCGGGTAATAATGTAAATATGTAGGACGTATAGATTCATGAGCATTTTGTATTTTTGCTTTTTTTGTTTTATTTCCTCTCTTTTTTGAATCTTGAAGTGATCTAGCATATTCCTTACCATAATGATCTTCGATATATTTTTTCGCCTCATTTTTTGCCTCATCTGACACCCTTACCGAGTCTGTTCGCATATAGGTGATTAAACCAATATTTCCTTTATCGCCTAAGTTAATACCCTCATACAATTTTTGAGCTATTGACATTGTTTTTTTAATGGGGAAATACAGTTTATTATAAGCTTCTTGTTGTAAAGAACTAGTGTTGAATGACGGCTGTGAATTTTTCCGAACCTTCTTTTTGTTTATGCTTTTTATATAGACCTCCTGATTTTTTATTTTTTCACAAATATTTTCCGCCTCTTTTTTAGTTTTAATGTTTACTTTTTTAGAATTTATAAAAACGAGTTTTGCTTTAAAAGGTTCTGCCTTTTCATCTTCATATTTTTTGAGTAAAACATCTAATGTCCAATATTCTTCAATCTTAAATTTACTTATTTCCTCTTCTCTTTTGCATATTAGATTTAGCGTTACCGATTGCACTCTCCCTGCACTTAAATTTTTCTTAATTTTTTTCCATAGTAATGGACTAACTTTATAACCTACTAATCTATCCAATAATCTTCTGGCTTTTTGAGAATTAACCATATTAACATCAATTTCTCTTGGATTTTTAAATGCCTGCGATACTGCCTTTTTAGTTATTTCATTAAAACTAACCCTGTTTTTTCCCTTTTTAACATTTAATCTTTGCGCAATATGCCAGGCAATTGCCTCACCCTCTCTATCCGGATCAGTTGCTAAAAATACTTTTTCTTTGCCTTTAATACTTTTTTCCAGTTCTCTCAATACCCTTCTTTGCTTGTAGATAACTACATATTCCGGCTTGAAGTTATTTTCAATATCTATCCCTAATTTTGATTTAGGTAAATCAATTAAATGTCCCTTGCTTGATTTAATAGTGTAATCTCTGCCCAATATCTTTTTTAATGTTTTTTCTTTAGTTGGTGATTCCACTATTACTAAAAATTTGCCCATCTATTTACCTCTACATACATATATATTTTTTTTATTTCCCCATTAATCTATTAAACATATCTTTCTGCCATGAAGGTAAAGTAATTGCTCCATAAGGACAATGTTCATCACAACAGAAACAGGAAATGCATTTTTTTCTATCAACTTCAGGATATTTATCTTTTATTGACATTGCCCCTGTAGGGCAAACCTCAATACATTTTTTACATATTTTACATTTATTATGATCAACAATGGGTTTTACCGCTGCAAAATTAAATATGTGGGGAACTGCAACTTTTATTATTTTTTGCAATAATCCATTATTTGGTGTCTTAAATTCAGGAATTTTCTCTAATGTACCATCAATTACTATTTTTGAGGTATCAATTTCTCCTAAATTTCTTTTAGCGGAAATTTTTAACAATTCAATGGAATTTGGATTAAGACCCATCATAAAAGACATCACAGAATCAACAGAAACTCCGTTATCACTGCTTATTATTTTGTTTATTTCTCTAATCTTACCATTAGTAGGACCCATTCCTTCCATACCAATTATTGCATCCATAATGTTTAAATCGGGAACTCTTATTTGATAAATATCCACTAACAATTCAGCAAATTCATCAATAGAATGAGATATGGTGTGTAATTGTGCTTTTTTCCCTCCTGGTATAATTCCAAACATATTTTTTATTGCTCCAGTAATGGTAGTTAAACTATGTGTTTTGAATTTTGGAACATTGATAATATAATCAGCATGTAGAATCTTTTTTGATATAAAAAGATTTTTTATAAATTTAGATTTTACTTCGACTTCCTCTACTTCACTACCAATGTTAATAAAACAACCATCCGATGCTTTAAGCATTCCGGTTACTTTCGCTATTTTCATGGGATCAAAATGTATGCTGCCTGAATTGTCTCCCACGACAATTTCTTTTGTATTGCATTTTTTCAGTTCTTTAACAATTGCAGCAACGACTCTCGGATCGGTTGTAACCCCTCTTTCGGGAGGAAAGGAACCGATCAAATTTGGTTTTATTAAAACTGTTTTATTAAATACTTTGCTTCTTACATCGTATTCGTCAAATATTTCAGTTACTATTTCAGATATTTTATTTTTCTTAGTATTTCTAATTAAAACTTTGGTCATTTTTTATCTTTACCTATTAAAATCTGTAATAATTTTCCCTTTCTTTTTTAAATTATTATCATATTTATTTTTTATCAGTGTCTACTTTTTCTCCAAATTTCTTTTCTTTGCCTTCTTTTAACCTTATTATATTACTCCTATGTCTGTACAATGCCAACACCAGCATAATAACACTAAAGGTAATATATTCCTGAGGCTGCTTAAACCATACCATCAAAATAAGCAAAACGCTTAGAGATAAAATGGATGCCAATGATGCATACCTGGTTAAGGCGATGATAATAATCCATATCAAAGCTGATAACAGAGCTATCTTGGGGTTAAGGGCAAGAATAACGCCATAAGTGGTGGCAATGCCCTTCCCACCCTTTAATTTTAAAAATATAGACCAATCATGTCCACATATTACCACTAATCCTCCAATTATTATTATAACCAAACTATCAATATTTAATAAGTGGAACAAATATATAGATACATACCCTTTCATAAGGTCGCCAATTAATACCAGGGAGGCAAGCCATGGACCCAGTATTCTAAAGGCATTGGTTGCACCTATATTGCCACTGCCATAATCTCTTATATCTATTTTCTTAATTGATTTAGCTACAATGTAACCAAAGGGTAATGAGCCCATTAGATAACAAATAATGATTACTAATAATTCTTTCATCTGCTATCCTTTCTATTTTTTCTTATTAGTTTAATACTCACCGGTGATCCTTCAAAACCATATTGTTTATACATCTCATTTTCCAAATATTTTTGATATGAATTGTACATCAATTTCGGGTTATTTACAAATAAGAGAAACTTTGGTGGTTTTATTCCAATTTGTGTAACATAATTTATCTTCAATGATTGATTGTTTATGTATTTGGGTGGATTTTTAAGAATTATTTTCTTAAAAAATATATTCAATTGGGGAGTTGGTATCTTTTTACAATACTGTAAGGTTATTTCATTTATCTTTTCAAATATTTCATTTATATTGTATCCAGTTAAAGCAGAAGTAAATACAACCGGATAATTTTTTGCAAAAGGCAATTCGTATTTTATCTCATCTATTAACCATTTCTTATCAACATGTCCCTCAATCAGATCAAATTTATTTAATATAATAATTCCGGCTTTCTTTAAATCATTAACATAACCGGTAATTTTTTTATCCTGTGTGCTTATGCCTTGCGTTGAGTCAATTACTAATAATACAATATCAGAATTATTTACAGCATTCATAGCTCTTAAAGAACTATAATATTCAACATCCTCTTTAATTTTTGATTTAATTCTTAGCCCCGCAGTATCAATAAATAATATTTTTAACGAACCTTGTTTATGTCTTACCTCAATGGCGTCTCGAGTCGTTCCGGGATGTTCGCTTACTATTAGTCTTTCTTCTCCCAGAATATTATTCAACAAACTTGATTTGCCTACATTAGGTTTTCCGAGAATTGATATTTTTATTAAATCATCTTTTTCTTTTTCAACCTTCTCTTCTTTATCCGGAAAAAAGGAAACTATTTTATCTAATAGATTGTCAACTTTAATTCCATGTTCTGCCGAAACAAGATAAGGTTCACCAAATCCCAATTCATAAAAATCAAACAATTTTAGTTCACTGCCAGATATATCTCCTTTGTTAGCAACAAGTATGGTTTTTTTATTATTTTTTCTAATAATTTTTGCAACCTCATAATCTTCTACATTAATCCCTTCTTTTACATCTACTAATAATAATACTAAGTCTGCTTCTTTTATAGCTAAATCAGTCTGAATGTTTACCTTTTTGTTATACTCTTCTTTTCCATTTATATTGATTCCTCCCGAATCAACTAATATAAATGGTCTTCCTTTCCATTCACATTCTGAATATATTCTATCTCTTGTAATTCCCGGTTTATCTTTAACAATAGCTGTTCTAGTTCCAGTAATCCTATTAAATAAAGTTGATTTCCCTACATTTATCCTTCCAATAATTGCCACTAACGGTTTTTTCATGATACTCACTCTTATCTTTTTATATATTTTTGTTATATAAAATAATTAACATATTAACAATTTAAAATCAAATTTTTCATTTTTTTTACTGTTTCTTTCGGGTTTTCACTTTTGAATATTACTGAACCGGTAACAATAATATTTGCGCCGGCAAGTATAATTTCAGAAACATTATCAAAATTTATACCTCCATCTACTTCCAAATCTAACAATTTATCCTGTTCTTCTATTATTTTTCTGGCTTGTTTTACTTTTGGAATCATTTCCGGTATAAATTTTTGACCACCATATCCAGGATTAACTGTCATCAATAAAAGTAGATCAATTTTATTAATTACATATTCAATTACAGCAAGAGAAGTTGCAGGATTTAAAGCTAAACCGCATTTTGTTCCTGTCTCGGTTATGTTTTGAATAACCCTATCTAAATGTTTACAGGTTTCATAGTGAACAGTAATAATATCTCCGCCTGCTTCTATAAATGATTTTATATGCTTTTCTGGATTTTCTATCATCAGATGAACATCAAGAGGAATGGATGTTTTATTTTTAATAGATTCTACAATCTTTGTACCAAATGAGATATTCGGAACAAAACAACCATCCATTATATCTAAATGGATTAAATCTGCTCCACCTTTTTCAATTAACTCTATCTGTTTCCCTAAATTAGTAAAATTCGCATCTAATATTGAGGGAGCAATTTTCCTTATCATAATTATTTAATCACCCCTTTATTGATAAATTTAAAAATAATATTTTGATTAAAACTAAAAAATATTCAGTAAAGAATTTTAATATAACCATAATTTACGGTCAAGGCTTCGATATTGAATGGCTTCAGATAAGTGAGATACTTCAATCTTGTTTGATTGTTCCAAATCAGCAATAGTTCTTGCAACTTTCAATATTCGGTCATAGGCTCTTGTACTTAAACCTAATTTATCCATTGCCTTGTAAATTAAATTTTCTCCATTAGAATCTATCTGACAATATTTTTCTATATTTTTT
Organism: Candidatus Caldatribacteriota bacterium; assembly: GCA_034659055.1. Classification (GTDB taxonomy): domain Bacteria; phylum Atribacterota; class Phoenicimicrobiia; order Phoenicimicrobiales; family Phoenicimicrobiaceae; genus JAYEGH01. The sequence goes on along the minus strand of JAYEGH010000068.1, from coordinate 15,259 downwards.
CTAGACATTTGCGCATTACTATATACATTTTCTTTAAAAAACCTTTTTCTTTGAATATTTCTTGCCTTTTCAACTCTCTTTCTTATATCATTAGAACTCTCTGCTAAATCTTTTTTTAAAACATCTCTACAATTTACCCTTGGAACTTCAATATGTATATCTATTCTATCCAATAAAGGGCCTGAAATTTTTGAACGATATTTAATTATCTGTGACGAGCTGCAAGTACAGGTTTTTACCGGATCCCCATAAAAACCACATGGACAAGGATTCATGGAAGCAACCATCATAAAAGAAGCCGTATAAGTAACTGAACTAAGTGAACGAGAAATAGTAACAATTTCATCTTCAATCGGCTGTCGCAAAGATTCTAAAGCACTTCTTGAAAATTCGGGCAATTCATCCAGAAACAAGACTCCATTATGCGCCAGGCTAATTTCTCCCGGCTTTGGAATTCTTCCCCCACCGATTAGACCGGCATTACTTATAGTATGATGTGGAGCTCTAAAAGGTCTTTCAATGATTAGAGGTGTACCTGAAGGTAATAAATTAGCAATACTGTATAATTTGGTGATTTCTATGGATTCTTCCAAAGTTAAAGAAGGAATTATGCCTGGCAATCTTCGAGCAAGCATAGTTTTTCCTGAGCCGGGAGGTCCTATCATAATTACATTATGACTTCCCGCTGCTGCTACTTCTAAAGCCCTTTTTGCATGCTCCTGCCCTTTTACTTCAGAAAAATCTATATGTTTATTAATTTTACTTTTATTAAAAATTTCATCTATGTCTACTTCTATGGGTTTTATGGATATTTTTCCGTTTAAAAATTCAATTATTTCATTTAAGGAACTTACTGGAATTACCTCTAATTCTTTTATCACCCCAGCTTCTTCCGCATTATTAATTGGAACAATTGTCTTTTTTTTACCAATATCTCTGGCCATTATTGCTATTGGCAATACTCCGTTTATCGATTTAACAGTACCATCCAGAGATAACTCACCAATAATCAAAAAATCATTTAATATATCTTGCTTTATTTGTCTGCTTGCAGCTAATATTCCCAAGGCAATCGGTAAATCAAAAATTGGTCCTTCTTTTTTTATATCTGCAGGTGCAAGATTTACTGTAATTCTATTTCTGGGAAACTCATATTCAGAATTCTTTATAGCAGCACGAACTCTTTCTCTTGATTCTTGAATTGCGGTATCAGGCAATCCTACAATATTAAATAAAGGCAAACCCTGCCGAATATCAACTTCCACTTCTACCAAAAATGAATCTATGCCAAATATAGTTGCACTATATAATTTTGATAGCAAAAGAACACCTACTTTTATTATACTTGCTGCAAATTAAAAGGATTGTTATTTTTAGTAATATAAAATGCATTTTCTATATGTCTTATTTTATCAATATTGTTATTTATAAATACATTAATTAAAATTACATCAAATCGATAATTATTTTTTTTGAATCTTTTTTCACTAAGATAGCCCAAAGCAATTTTTATAATCTTTTTCTGTTTCGCTAAATTTATAGACTCTTCCGGGTACCCATATTTATGCGAACTTCTGGTTTTTACTTCTATAAAAATAATATCGTCTCTAAATTTGCTAATTATATCTATTTCCCCTAAAAAATTACGATAATTCTTTTCTAGTATTTTATACCCTTTCGCCAATAAATATTTTAAGGCTGTTTTCTCTCCTGTTTTTCCTAAATTATTCATAATTTATCTACTTTTTAATTTCTTTAAGGATTACAAACCCCTTTATAGCTTCTTCTATGTATCCTGGTTGCCCCATATTTTCTCAATGCCTGAAAATGCTCTTTTGTACCATATCCTTTATTTTTTTTTAAATTATAATGGGGAAATTCTTCGTCATATTTTATCATTAAATTATCTCTAAAAACCTTGGCAACTATAGATGCAGCAGCGATAGAAATACTTTTGTCTTCACCTTTTATTAAAGCTAATTGAGGAATTAAAATTTGAGGAATTTCAAAACCATCAACTAATAAATATTCCGGCTTATGCTTTAGATTTAAAATTGCTCTTTTCATGGCCAAAAATGATGCACGTGCAATATTTATCTTATCGATAATAGTCGGCTCTACAATTCCAATTCCTACATCCTTGGCTTTTTCTAATATTTTATTATATATTTTTATTCTTTTTTTCGGGGTTAATTTTTTAGAATCCTTAATATTGTAAATAAACAAATTTAAAGGTAATACTATTGCAGATGCAACTACAGGCCCAGCCAATGAACCCCTACCAGCTTCATCCAACCCAGAAATTAACGTCATACCTTTTTTTCTATATATATTTTCATAATGATAAAGGTATAAGACTCTTAATTTTTCTTTATATAGATTTTCAATTGTCTGTTTTTTATTATAGAAGATACCCTTTGATTTCTTTAAAGAAATATTTTCTCTTCTAATTAACATCTAATTATCTTTTTTCTTTAACTACGCTTCTCTTACCAACTCTACCTCTTAGATAATATAATTTAGCTCTTCTAACTTTACCCTTTTTCAAAACTACTATTTTCTTTATATTCGGAGAATGCAATTGAAATATTTTTTCCACTCCCACGCCTTTAGATATCTTTCTAACTGTAAAGGATTCTTTTGTTCCACTGTGCTTCTTAGCTATAACTATTCCTTTAAAGACCTGGATTCTCTCCCTTTTGCCTTCGACTATTTTCTGATGTACCTCAACAGTATCACCTGATTTAAATTGATTATTTCCTTCTCTTGCTTGTTCCTTCTCTAGTTTACTTATATAATCTATCATTCAATATCACCCTTTCTACATTTTTTTATAGTTTACTTTATATTTATTATTCTTCTTTAAAATATCTTTCCATATTCTCAATCATCTTTTCTTCATCTTTATTCAGTTTTTTATTAATAAAAATTTCAGGTCTCCTAATTAAAGTTCTTAATAATGATTGCTTCTTTCTCCATTTCTCAATTTTCTTATGATTTCCTGATAGTAATACCTTAGGTACATTCATATCCATAAACTCATCAGGTCTTGTATAATGCGGATAATCAAGATATCCGTTATAGAATGAATCATTAATCATCGATTCTTCTTTACCTAAAACCCCGGGAATCATTCTAGAAATTGCATCTGTAATCAACATGGAAGGAAGCTCTCCTCCGCTAAGTACAAAATTTCCTATAGATACTTCTTCAGCGTTAGTTAATTTGTAAACACGTTCATCTATCCCCTCGTATCTACCACATATAATCACAATCTTTTTTTCTTTGGACAATGATTTCGCCATATTTTGATTAAATATCTTCCCCTGTGCTGAAGTGACCAGTACCTTCAATGGTGATTTTTTTTTATCTTTAATCTTTAACATTTGCACTGCATCATAAATCGGTTGAGTTTTTAGCACCATTCCAGGCCCCCCACCATAAGAATAATCATCTACTGTTCTATGTTTATCTGTGGTAAATTCTCTAAGATCTATTATATTTATTTTAATGAGATGCTTTTCTTGTGCTCTCTTTAATATACTTTCAGAGAAAGGACCTTTGAACATTTTAGGAAAAATTGTAATTATATTAATTTCCAAGGAATTTTCATTCATATTAGACCATCAACTAAATCAATATCAATTCGTTTTTTTTCTAAATCAATATTTTTAATAATTTCTTTTATTGCCGGAATAAGTATTTCTTTTCCATTTTTACTTTTTACTATATAAACATCATTGCTTCCGGTGCTTATTATATTTTCTACCCTACCCAAGTATTTTGTTTCTTCGAAATATACGTCAAGTCCAATTATATCATATAAAAAATATGAATCTTTCGATAATTTTATTACATTATCTTTTTCTATTTTAATAAATGAACCAACTAAATTTTCAGCACCATTAATATCATCTATACCTTCCAGCTTTAAAATAACATTGTTCTTTATAATTTTCACTTCTATAATTTCTAATAATTTTAGATTTCTGCCAATATAAATATTTTTAAGTTTTTTAAATCTTTCTATTTTATCAGTAAGGGAAGAAACCTTGACTTCTCCTTTATTCCCATGCTTAGAAATTATTTCACCTATTGTAACAAAATTTTCTTCACTCAATAAAGTTTTCCTCATCTCATAACAATAAGATTAATTTAGAATTTCGATAATTACCTGTTCATCAATATTTTGTGCTGCAGCATTCATAATTGTTCTAATAGATTTAATATTTCTACCATGTTTCCCAATTATTTTTCCTACATCGCTAGAGCCGACTTTTACTTCAAAAACTACATTTTTTTCAGTAGAAATATGCTTTATTTCCACTTTATCAGGTATATCTACTATTCCCTTTATTATTAATTCAATAAGTTCTTTCAAATCTATCACCTTGTAATTTATTTTTTTTCTTTATTTTCAAAAATTCCGGCTTTTTTAAATATTATTTTAACGGTATCAGACAATTGTGCACCTTTTTTTATCCATTTTAAACAAGCTTCTTTATTAATTTCAACTATATATGGATCATAAATCGGTTGATAATAACCAACTTGTTCAAGAAATTTTCCACTGGCAGGTTTTCTCGAATCGATTACTATTATTTTATAGAAGGGTTTTTTCTTTCCACCTTCTCTTCTAAGTTTAATTTTTACGGACATTTATTTTGCCTCCATTTCATTGTTATTTTCTTATTTAAAATATATTGAGTATTTATTTATACTGAATAATACTATATTTCTAATTAAAAGGGAAATTTTTTATAGATTTTCTTTTTTTCATCATTCCTTTTATCTGATTAAACTGTTTTAATAGTCTATTTATCTCAAATATTTGCGTTCCACTTCCTTTAGCAATTCTTCTTCTTCTGCTGCCATTTGTGATACTTGGATTATTTCTTTCTTCGATTGTCATCGAGCTAATTATAGCTTCTATTTTTTTTAATTCTCTATTATCGTATTTCATCTTGTTCGTGTTCAAATTAGCAGCTCCGGGTATCATCCCTACAATTTGTTCTACTGAACCAACATTTTCCATTTTTTTTAACTGAGAGTAAAAATCATTTAAATCAAAATCATTAGTTTTTATCTTTTTATTTATTCTATTTATTTCTTTCTCATCATATGCAGATTCAACTTTTTCTATTAAGGTTAGCATATCACCCATTTCTAAAATTCTTGATGCCATTCTTTCAGGATGAAAAATATCAAAATCGTTTACTTTCTCACCTATTCCTATAAATTTAATTGGAATATCAAGCACTTTTCTTAAGGATAAAGCAACTCCTCCACGGGCATCTCCATCTAATTTACTTAAAATGATCCCGGTTATTTTTATTTTTTCACAAAAAACCTTTGCAGAATTTATAGCATCTTGGCCGGACATTGCATCTATTAGCAATAATTTTTCCTGAGAAATAATTTCCTTATTTATTTCCTCTAATTCAGACATCAACTTTTCATCAATATGTAGTCTTCCTGCTGTATCTACTATTAACACATCAAAATCTTTGTTAGAACTATATTTTAAAGCCGCTTTTACTATATTCACTGCTTTTTCTTTAACTCCCATTGAAAAAACAGGTATATTTGATTTTTCTCCAAACACTTTTAATTGTTCTATTGCCGCAGGTCTATAAATATCGGTAGCTACTAAAATCGGGTGTTTCCCTTTTTTTCTTAAATAATTTGCTAATTTTACTGCTGTAGTAGTTTTGCCTGTTCCCTGTAACCCGGCCAATAGCATAACCGTAGGAGGTTTAGAGCTAATTACAATATCGCTCTTTTTGGATCCTAAAATCCTAGTTATCTCCTGATGAACTATTTTTATTACCTGCTGTGCCGGGGATAAACTTTCAGATATTTTTTCTTCTATTATCTGTTCGTTTAGATCATTTATAAATTCTTTTACTACTTTATAATTTACATCTGCTTCTAATAAGGCTATACGTATTTCATAAAGACAATTTTTTATATCTTTCTCGCTTAATTTTCCCTTATTTTTAATTTTCTTAAATATTTTTTTAAATTTTTCAGATAAATCAGCAAACACAAAAAAACTCTCCTTATTTGTACTACCTAAAGCATTTTTTGTATCAGTAAAATTACTTTATAAGTATATAGAAAAATGCTCTTAGTGTCAATCAAGAAGAGCTTCTACAAATTTATCATTTTCGAAATAATGCAAATTGTTTAATTTTTCTCCAAAAGTGATTAATTTTACAGGAATATCTAATTCTTTTTTTATGGCAATTACGATTCCACCTTTCGCCGTACCATCCATTTTAGTTAAAATGATACCCGTTACTCCTAATGATTCATTGAATAATTTTGCTTGAGAGATAACATTTTGTCCCATTGTAGCATCAATAGTTTGCAATATTTCCAATGAATGTTCTTCTGCTTCTTTTTTTATTACTCTTTTTATCTTTTTTAGCTCACTCATCAAATTTATTTTTGTATGAAGGCGACCAGCAGTATCAATTATTACAATATTTTTATTTCTTGCCTTGGCAGCATTTATTCCGTCATGCACAACTGAAGCAGGATCAGCACCTTCTTTGCTATTTACTATTTCTACTCCTGCCCTATTTGCCATTATTTTAAGCTGTTCAACTGCTGCTGATCTAAATGTATCTGCAGGTACCAATAGAATATTATTTTTATTCTTAAACTTACAAGCAATTTTAGCAGCAGAAGAAGTTTTTCCTGAACCATTCACTCCCACTATCATCATTACGTTTAATTTGTCTTTTTTTATTTCTAAAGTATCTATAGTACTTGATGAATTATTCAAAATATCAGTAAACATTTTTTTTAATTGCTCCTTAAAATACATAAAATTATTTTTTTTATATTCGCTAAAATTTATTTCCTCAAAATGATTTATTATATCTTCAGTCGCAGAAACACCTACATCTGATAAAATTAATAATTCTTCTAATTTTTCTAAAAATATTTCTTTATTTTTTGAATTTCTAAATAATAATTTAATATTTTCAGTAATATTTTTTCTAAATTTTATTAGTCCTTGTTTATATCTTGAAACAATATTATTAATGCTCAATTCTCCTAATATTCTCCCTTAATTATTAAATTTTACTGACACTAATTTCGATATGCCAGATTCCTGCATAGTAATTCCACATAATGCATCCGCCGCTTCCATTGTACTTTTTTGATGTGTAATAATTATTAACTGTGCCTTCTTTAAACCTTCTTCTTTTAATATAGAAGAAAGTCTTTCAGCATTGGATTCATCAAGTGCTGTATCAATCTCGTCAAAAAAGCAAAATGGGCTGGGATTTACTTTCCATAATGCCAATAAGAGAGCTATAGCTGTTAAAGCCTTCTCGCCAGCCGATAACAATTCCATATTTCTTGTCTTTTTCCCGGGCGGACTAGCAATTACATCTATTCCTGATTGCAATATGTCGTTATTAAAAGTAAGCTGCAACTCCCCTTCTCCCCCTGAAAATATATTCTTAAATATTTCATTGAAATATCTTTTTACCTGATTAAAGGTTGCTCTAAATCTTTCTTTAGCAATATTGTCTATTTTTGAAATCAAAATAAGCAAAGACTGTTTTGCTTGCAGTATTTCATCATATTTTACTTGCAATGCACTATATCTTTCAGATTGATGTGAATATTTCTTGTCTGCATCAAAATTTATTTGTCCCATCTCTATTGTTTTATCTCGTAAAATATTTAATTGTAGATTAGCTTCTTTTTTAGATGAACATTCTTTTTTAAATAGATCTAATTTTTCAACAGATAATTTGTAATTTTTTAAAATCTCATTTTTAATATTATCGATTTTCTCTCCATATTGAGCCTTTGATATTTCCTCTTTGTACTTTTTATCTCTTATTTGATCATAATATTCTTGAGATTTCCTTTTTTCAATTAAAATATTTTCCAATAATATTGATTTTTCTCCAAGCTCTTTTTTAATTTCTTTTAACTGTTCCCTGCAATTAGATTCTTTAAAATTCATTTTTTTTATGTCAATTTTTAGCAATTTAATATTTTTCAATATATCATTTCTGCTTAAATTATTTTCTTTTAATTCAATTCGTTTGCTTTCCAGCAATTTATCAGTTTCATCTAATTGCAAATGAATATTCTCCTCTTTTTCGTGCAAATTTTTAATTTTTTCTTCTTTAAGCATGATATGATTTTTTATATCATTTATATTTTTTTTAATTTTACTTATTTCTATATTTTCTTTTGATAAAACTTTATTTATTAATTTAGCTAACTTTTTTATATTTTCTTCAAAATTTGTAACAAACTTATATTTTTTATTAATATTACAGTACTTGTTGGAGACATCATCAATATTTTTCAAAATATTGTTCTCTTCATATTTTAAGTTATGCAAACTATTTTTTATGTTATTTCTCTGAAGATTTAATTCTGCTAAATTATCTTCGGCTAAAATTACTTTTTCTCTATTTTCTAAAAATGTATTCCTTAATTTTTTATTTTCTTCAATTATATATTTGCGGATGGTATTATATTTTTTTATTGATTTTTCGCTTTGTAAAATTTCTTTTCTTATATTTTCCAACTCTTTTTCTAATTGCTTAACTTCTTTATTCAGGCGAAATATATTTTTTTGATTACCCTTTGAATCATTATAAAAACAGATAGTACCATTATTTTTTATTATAATTCCATCCAATGAAATTATTTGATATTTGCCCAAATATGCTTTTTCCTTTGCTATAATAAGAGCAGTCTCTATATTTTTTACTATTAGAATATTACCTAATAATAATTTAAAAAGTTTATCATGCTTTTCATTATAATCTATTATTCTGTCTGCAAATCCGCAAATGTCTTTGTTTTTTAATGCAACCTTATCTTTTCTTAAATCTTGTAGTCTTTTTATATAATCAATTGGTATTATTTTTAATCCACTTAATTCATTTTTAGATAATGAATTAGCAATATTAAATGCAAATGAAGAATTACTCACTACAATTGAACTTATACTCTCCTTTAAAGCAATTTCTAAAACTTTTTCATATTTAGGTGGAATATTATCAATAATGCTTACTAATCTGGTACAAAGATCATTAGGATAACTCTTATAATATTTTAAGCAAAAGTTATCTACTATTTTTTCATTTCCTTCTTCTATGTCTCTAATTGTTTTAGTTACATTATTCTTTCTTTCTTCTTTAAAACTAAGAATCTGATTATTTTTTTCCAGAGACATTTTTTCTTTATTTATCTTAGTTTCAGCCTCTTTTATTTTTTCGTTATTCTTTTCAAGATATTTTTCAGCATTTTCCAATTTATCTACCTTTTTTGCTTTTTTAAAATTATCTATTTTCTTGTTATTTAATTTAAAATTACTTTTTAATAGTTCCTTTCTTTCCTGAATTTTATTCAAATTTATCTTTAGCATATTTAAGGTAGTTTCCAGCTTTATCTTCTTTTCTTTAATCAATGTACCCTTTTCTTCTACTCTTGCTAACATATTATGGCAACCATCTTTAAATAGGTTGTTTCTTTCTAATATTTTTATATTTTTATCGTATTTGTTTTGAAGATATTTTAATTGATCATTGGAACTTTTGATATTTTTATCGATTTCATCTATAGTTTTTCTCGAATTCTTTTTACTATTTTTTGCTAAAGAAATTTTTGTTGTGGTATTTGTAATTTCTCTACTTATATAGAATATCTTATTATCCAAATCAATCTTTTTTTGCAATGCCAGATTTAGTTTATTTTGTAATTGATTTTTTTGGTTATTAAATTCATAATTTTTATTATTGTATCTTTCTATTTCTAGGTTTAATTTATCTAATTCTTTGTTTATACTTCTTATTTTCACTTCTTTTTCATCGTAATTTTTCAATTTTCCTTGTATTTCTTTTTCGTATAAATCTATTCTTTTATTAATTTTAGTCATATTTGTATTATATAAATTATATTGTTGATAAATTAAAAAAAGCTCAATGTTTTTTATCTTTTTTTTGGTCTCTTTGTAGATATCTAATTGTTTGACTTCTTCTTTTAAAATTAATAATTGTTCCTTAATTTCTGATAAAATATTATTAATCTTGTCTAAATTATTATCTACTATTTCTACTCTTTTTAAAGTTTTTTGTTTTTCATATTTATATTTGGATATTAATGCAGCTTCTTCAAATAAGAAACGCCTATCGGAAGGCTTGGCACTTAATACAACATCTATTTCACCTTGGGCAATCATGGAATAAGTATTTTTCCCTAATCCCGTATTCATAAATAATCTTTGGATTTCCCTTAATTTACAAGGAAGGCCATTTATAAAATTTTCAGTTTCACCGGAACGATATATTCTTCTCTTTATATTTATTTCTTCCCATTCCATAGGTAATATTTTACTTGAATTATCCAAAGTTAATGAAACCTCTGCCACATTCAATGGATTACTGTTATGATTTCCGGAAAATATAATATCTGTTATTTTTTTCCCCCTTAAAGATCTAATATTCTGTTCACCTAAAACCCATCTAACTGCATCAGCTATATTACTTTTTCCACAACCATTGGGACCAACTATTGCAGTTATACCAGAATTAAAGGATATTTTAGTTCTTTTTGGAAAAGATTTAAATCCATAAATTTCTAGTTCTTTTAAAAACATCTTTACCTCATTATATTATCTTTAATTTTTCAAGGGCATCTTTTGCAGCATTTTTCTCTGCTTCCTTCTTGTTTTCACCAAAACCACTACCATATTTTTTTTGCTTTAATTTTACTGTGATACAATAATATTTTTTATGATCCGGGCCTTTTTCCTTTATTACTTCATATTTTGGAAGACATTTATATTTTTTTTGAGACATCTCCTGCAACAAGGATTTGTAATTTTCTACATACTTTACTTTTGTAACTTCATTCATTTCATCTTTCAAAAAACTTAATATAAATATTTTCGCCTTTTTAAAGCCTCCATCTAAATATATTGCACCCAATAGAGCTTCAAAGTTACCCGAAAGAATAGAAGCTTTTTTTCTTCCCCCAGTATGATCTTCCCCTCTTCCTAATATAATATACTTTCCCAAGAAAATACTATTAGCCCATTTTGTTAAAATCTTTTTACTTACTATAAGTGATTTTATTTTAGTCATTTCACCTTCGGAAAATAAAGATAATTGGTGATATAGGTATTCATTTACAATTAATTCCAAAACGGAATCACCTAAAAATTCCAATCTTTGATTATTTGAAATTTTATTTTTATTTCTTTTGCTATATGAAGAATGAGTTAATGCTAATTTAAACAACTCGAGATTTTTAAATTTATAATTGATATTTTCTTCTAATTCTTTTATTAATTTACTGTTTTTCCCTAACATTTTATCAACCTAAAACGATATTTTTCTAATTCTAAACCTTTTCTCCTACAAAATTAATGGATAAGGGAGAGAAAATACTCGGCCCTTATCCATTAAAAAGTATATATTTTTTAATTTTAAACACTTCTATTACGAATTTATACAACCAATACATTATTTTTTTAGATAATTCAGTGTATCTCCGACAGTTTTTATCTTCTCTGCATCTTCGTCCGGTATTTCAATATCAAATTCTTCTTCAAAAGCCATTATAAGCTCTACTATATCTAAGGAATCTGCTCCCAAATCATCTACAAAGGATGAATCTTCATTAATTTTGTTAGCATCTACTCCCAATTGATCAATGATTATTTTTTTTACTCTATCTATAGCGTCCATTTTTATAGTTTTTCACCTCCTTTCGCATTATTAAAATATTATACCAGATAACTACATAATAATTTATACTTTTTTTCAGTTTTCTTTCAGGTGATTCAAAATATCAGAATGTACAAAATTAACTGCATTAAAAATAGCATTTTTAATAGTTTTTGCTTTAGATCTACCATGACATACAAAACAAAGACCGTCTATTCCCAATAAAGGTAATCCGCCAATCTCTGTATAATCAGTGCTTTTCACAATATCCATAAAACTTTTTCGAAATTTATTCATTTCCATGTTTTTCGGTAATTTATCGACAATTTTATCATTAATCTCCTTAAAAAGCATTTTAGCAAGTCCTTCAGATAATTTTATCAATACATTACCGGTAAATCCGTCACATACCACTACATCAACCTTACCTTTAAAAACATCTTTTCCCTCAACATTGCCATGAAAATTAATATTGCTGCCTTTTAATATTTTATAGGCATTTTGAGAAAATTTATTACCTTTATTTTCTTCTTCCCCAATATTTAGTAAACCTACATTTGGATTATTATTTTTTAAAATGTATTTTGCATATTTGGTTCCAATATTTGCGAACTGTAATAGATGCTCCGGTTTACAATCTACATTTGCACCAACGTCCAATATTACTACTTTACCTTTTAAAGAAGGCAAAACAGTGGCAATGGCCGGACGACGTAATTTAGAAATACATCCTAACTGCAATAAAGCAGCTGCCATCATAGCACCGCTATTTCCAGCTGAAATAAAAGCATCAACTTTTTTATCTTTTATAAGTTTCATTCCTACTAAAATTGTAGAATCTTTCTTAGTCTTTACAGCATTCAACGGGAGCTCCCCGGCATCAATAGTTTCCTTACAATCAATAATAGATATACTATTTTTTCTAAAATCATACTTATTTAATTCATTTTTTATCTCCGACTCTTTTCCCAACACGATTATTTCAAAATCCTTTTGATCTGATGCTAAAACTACACCTTTAATTATTTCTTCAGGAGCATAATCTCCTCCCATGGCGTCTATTGCAATTTTCATTTAATCCCCCTCTTTTTTTTCTTATCCTCAAAGGAAAATACTATTAATTTTGCATTAAAAACTTCCTCTTGATTCACTTTTACATGAACCGATACTAAATATTTATTATTTTTTTTACGAGCAATCCTGGCTTTTGCAATTAAAGTTTGACCAGCATATACAGGTTTCTTATACCTTAATCTAGCAAGACCGGTTAAAGCTATTTTTGCATCAATTATCGATATTGCCAATGAATCAGCTAAAGAAAATATATAATGGCTTCTTACTATCCCTGTTCTTCCAAAAATCATTCTTTTTGTGGTATTTAAAATAGCAATACCATTTTTTCCTAATTCTATATCTATAAGTTCACCAATAATTTCATCTTTCTTTAAGGATTTTACTTTGTCTAAGGTAGGGGTATTTTTAGCAACTTGAACTATTCGTTCCCTCATCTCCGGAATCCTCATTTCCAATCTATCTAATCTAATCGTCTGTATACTAATTCCATAGATTTCGGCTAGTTTTCTATCTGATAAAAATGGGTTTTCCCTTAGTTGCCCTTCAATCCTTTTTTGTCTCTCACTTTTTTTTAAATTTTGATTCATTTTTTCTTCCATTTATTCTTGCTTTATGTACTAGTACCTACTATTAGTACCTACTAAATGAAAGTATATATTAATTTACTCTAAAAATCAAGAGTGATTTCATTTTAAATAAAAAAGTGTCATAAATTTATTTTGAAACAAACTTATGACACTTTATAGTTAATCTGTTATTTAGTTTTAAACAATTTACTTCTTTTCCTTTTTCTTTTCCTTTTCTGATTTGGATAATATTATCTTTTTTCCATTATAATAACCACATTCAGGGCAAGTTCGGTGAGGTAATTTCATTTCATGGCATCTTGGACATTCAACTAAATTCTTTTCATCTAAATTCCAGCAATTAGTTCGTCTTTTATTTGTCTTTGATTTAGATGTTTTCCTTTTTGGCATTGGCATAACACATATCTCCTTTTGCAATAATATATTCTTGTTTTCTTAATAACCACAAAAGTATATTATTTTTTGATAAAAAATGCAAATTATTTTTATTATTCCTAATTATATATCTCGTGGGTACAAAGAAAGAAATAAAAATAAAGAAAGGTATCATTCTCTTCTTCAGCTAACTATTTTATTAAAGCATACACTAACTTTTTATACTTTTGCTATTTCGTTTAAAGATTTAATTAATCCCTATTTTAATTAATTCTTTATTATTTTTACACTCTTTTTCAAAAGCTTTATCTCTCATTAAATTTCGATATTCAGAATTTTGAAAAGAATATTCAAAATTAGTATGTATATCATAAGTTCCTTCTAATAGAGCAACTACATCTTCTACAAAGACTAATTCTTCATCCGTGGGGATAATAAATATCTTTACCGGGGAATCATCAGCAGAGATATCGGATTCAGTATTCCTGGTTCTGGCCAATTTATTCTTTTCTGGATCATACTTAATGCTTAATATGTCCAATCCTTCTAATACCTTAGCACGAATAATATCACTCATCTCCCCTACTCCGGCAGTAAATACTAAAGCATCTAATTTCCCTAAAGCAGCGGTATAGGCACCAATATATTTTTTCAGTCGATAGGCTTCCATTTCTATGGCTAATTTCGTTCTTTCACCACCCTTGGAAGCATCTTTTATTACATCTCTCCTATCTATATATTTTCCGGTTATACCTAATATTCCACTCTTCTTGTTTAGAATGGTATCCATCTCCTGAGGAGTATAGCCTTCTTTTTGCATAACATAGAAGTCCAGAGCGGCATCATGGTCACCAGCTCTTGTACCCATAATGGCTCCCTCTAAAGGGGTAAATCCCATACTGGTATCATAGGAAAGACCATTTTTTACAGCATTTACACTTACGCCATTTCCAATATGGCAACTAATTAAGTTACATTCAAAAGGGTCTTTACCTAAAAGAACAGCTGCCCTTTTTGCCACATATAATAACGAAGTTCCGTGAAAACCGTATCTCCTTATCCCATATTTTTCATACCACTCGTAAGGAACAGCATAAGTATATACATAAGAAGGCATAGTCTGATGCCATGCAGTATCCATAATGGCCATGTGAGGTACATCAGGCAGCATTTCCATAGCTGCCTCAATACCCATAATATTTGGCGGATTATGTAAGGGAGCAAGCCCGGCAAGTTCTTTAAATGTTTTGAGGGCTTCCTGGTTAATGATAACCGATTTTGGAAATTTTTCACCACCGTGAACCACTCTATGGCCTACAGCGGAAATAACCGACAAATTTTTTATAGCACCGTATTCAGGATGAACAAGACTATCTACAATTAATTTTATAGCTTCTTTGTGATTGGGACAATCGTGCTCTATGGTAATTTTATCTTTATTTTTTACTTTATGAATACATTTGGAATTTTTTATTGTTACTCTTTCCACTATCCCTTTAGCAA
>JAYEGH010000067.1:0-4321 GCA_034659055.1 Candidatus Caldatribacteriota bacterium | reverse complement strand
ACCGGGGCCAAAGAGGGTATTTTCCTTCCCGCTGAAGTAGGCAAAATTGCAATTAAAGGATAAGTTATTATTTAACTGATTAGAATAATTCGGCATTATTATAGTGCTAAAATCATTTAAACTGGAGATGGTAAACAAACTAATCGCAGAAAATTCATTGATATCATAAGATATCCTGCTTAAAAGAAAATTTATTTTTGATTCCGAATCATTAGTATTGTTCACCAGGGCCAATGAACCCAATAAAGAAGATAATCTTTTTTTTCTTATGGAAAGATATTCTAATTGGAAATAGATTTTACTTTCCGATTCAAAATAATAACTGTAATCCCCTCCTGCCAAGAAAGAAAAATCCCCGCTGTTGATATCTTCAAAATTATACCCTATAGCTGTATATGCTCCAAAAGGACCCAGGTCTCCCTTTGTGCTAAAACCTATTCTTTGATTGATTGGAATAATTGACCCTGCTTTATTCATTTCCGGTTCTCGAACATAGTTAAGCGTAAAGTCATACCCTTCAAACATCGTCCGTCCCCTTAATCCCCATTTTAGATTTTCAATACCTTCGGGAAAAGCGGCTATTGCGGTAATGCTTGTGTTCCAATTTATCGGAACATAGGCTTCTATTGCATTCTGATATTTGGAACCACTCTCTTCATCCATGACCATTGATCCTAAAGTGAAATCAACCGGATTGAGCATCGAACCAAAAGACCAGGATACCGGTTGACGTCCCACTGTAAGATGCAATTTGTCAAACTTATGTTTAAGATAAAGCTTTTTAAACATAAAATCCAATTTACTGGTTGTCGGACTAAAATATAAATAGACTGAAGATTTGATTTGGTTGTTATCGAAAGGAGGAATATATGATTCCAGATCCAAACTTGCCTGAGGGTATGCGGACATATTGCTTTCTCGATATAAAGAATTTATTAAAGACACTTTCAATTCTCCGCCTATATCGATGCGGGCAGAGGCTGAAGTTGTCAATAATAAGATAATTATTATAATTAAAGTGATAATTAAAAAATATTTTTTCAAAAAAACTTTAACTCCCTTCCAATTATTATTTTAGAGCAAAATATTTAACTATGCTTATCTTAAATTCTGCAAAGAAAATGTTTCTTCCGGGATTTCCAGATTAAATTTGATCTGAGTAATTGTAAATTCAGTATAAGTATCTTTTCTCAGCTTGTTTTCCATCACTGAATTTGTGGGAACCCAACGCCCTTCAATATTTTCTATTATGTTAGCTTTTGTCTCTTTTAATATACGACCGCTTTGAGCATATAATTCCTCTTTTAGACCGATAAATCTTTCCTTATCAACCCAGGATACACGGCGATAATAAGAAACCTTTACTCCTTCTTTGGCAATGCCTTCCAATACGTAACAGGGATGACCATCAAATTCCTCTTCCTTGATAATTTCAAAATCATATAAATCAGTTAATTTATCTGCTTCCATCACATCCTGATAGGAAAAATCACTTCCCATCATTCCCTGGTTAAGCATATGCCCGGATATTTTAATAATTTCTTCGGCATCAGGGAAAAACATCCATAAATCATCTTCTCTCTTGAGAAATTTTGTCTCCCGATCTCGAGGATTAGTAAACTCCACTAAAGAATTTTGTTTATCAGTCAAGGTAACCATTGTTTTGATTATTTTTCTATTACCATTGACAATGATCATTTCTGCTTCCATTTCAGCTGTATCAAAGTATTCATTACTATCTCTTTTTAAAATTATCTCCTCGGCAGTCATTTCAGCAGCAATTGCTATAATTAAACATGAAATTAATATCGATACAGTTATTCCAATTAATAAGAACCATTTTATTTTTTTCATTTTTAGCTCCCCTTTCGTTTTTTTCACCCCTACCTTAATCCTCCCCCCCCCTCAAGGGGGAGGAGATGTGAGAGGGCGTATGGCAATACGCCCCTACTTGCTCTATATAAACTCTCAACCTGTTATTTTGGGCAGACACAAGGTCTGCCCCTACAAATTTTTCACTAACAACTATTTAATCTTACTTCTTTAGCATTTGTTTTTTCTCTTGCAATTCTTTCCCGCACATATTGCTATATCTTATCTTTATTGCTCATTACTAATTACTTATCACTCATCACTTGTATTTTATATTTGCCTTAATGCTTCGGTCGGTTCAAGTTTAGCAGCCTTCCTCGCCGGGATAATACAGGCAATCGTGACAATAACTACCCCTAATGTAAAGCAAAATACAAGATTCTCTAAACTAAAGACCGTGTAATAAATCGGGCTCATCAACCATACTGTACTGTCCACTCCCTCGAAAGCCGCGGAATAATCGATGCCGACAACAGAAAAAACTCTGGTTATTATGCCGCCCATTACAGCACCTAATGCACTTCCAAGTATGCCGATAATTACTCCTTCCATGGTAAAGAGATACAATATTTCCCTGCCTTTTAAGCCCAGGGCACTCATCATCCCGATTTCACGGGTACGTTCATTGACAATCATAATCAGCGTATTCACCAGTACAAAACAAGCCAATATGATGATAAACACATAGATGGAATTATACATTGTAACTGCAAAATCAAAAAGCTCGATCAAGTCATAACCCTTATTCCAAGGCTGCACTAAATATTTTCCGGATTTATCTTCCCGAGAAAACAATTCATTTAAGCCGGGTAAAACTGAAGCAACTTCATTATAGTCCGGAGTAATTAAAAGCAATTCTGTTACCTCACCCGGCATCTCCAAAATCCTCTGGGCCTGACCTAATGGAATCAGGAAAAGTCTATCATTCATTCCCTGGATATCAGTTTGATATTTCCCGACAATCCGAAAAGTAGAACCTTTAAAGGAACCAAAGGGAGTCGAGTACAAAATAGTGACTTTCTCTCCGACTTCACGACCTATTTTTTTCAATAGTCCGGCACCCATAACAACTTCCTTATTTCCCTCCTGAACTATTCTTCCTTCGGTGATGTTTTTATCAATTCCCATAAATTTTATTTCTTCTGCAGGGTCAATGCCCCATCCCATCATACCGACCAATTCATCTTCCAGGCTGACCATGGCACCAAATTTAAGTCGCGGAACAACCTGCTCCACCCCTTCTACTGACATTATTTTTTCACTCATCTCTGAGTAACCTTCACCGTTAAATCCGTCTAAAGTATAATTTAAGGACATGAGACGTTCTTTTAATTTGTATTCCTCATCGATAACCCGTATATGTCCGGCTTTATAGTGGATATGATTTTCAAAAAAAGACTCCAACACTCCACTGATTAATCCACGGGCAAAGACCACGGCAAAAATAGCAAATGCAATAGCAATAATAGAAACTAATGTTCTAATTTTGGATCTTGATAGATTTTTTTTAGCTAAATTCCATAAAAATTTCATTTCTTACCTCCTTATCGATGATAGATAGCTTTTACCGGATCTTTATGTGCTGCCCAATATGACGGTAATATACTGGACAAGATTGCGATGATGACGCCTAAAATAAACAAGAAACTGAAAGCAGGATAATTCCAGGCTCCGTAAATTCTATCGAGAATAGGAATGCCAAAGTCGGAACCATCTCCGCCTATATAGGCTATACTATATCCATATTTTACCAAAGCGCTTACACCTGCATACCCAAGCAAGCATCCTGCTAATCCACCGAGTATGCCTACACCGGTTGCTTCTACCATAAAAACGAAAACAATCTCCCACTCTCTCATTCCCAGGGCTTTCATCATACCGATTTCTTGCGTTCTCTCCAGAGCAGATAGGATAACATTATTAATAATCCCCAGCATACCGATAAGAAGAACGACTGACAGAACAGCCCCGATTCCACCCTTCTTGGCAGCACTTAAAGCGATGACAGATGCAGCAGATTCTTTCCAGGAATATGCTTTTAAATCAAGGTTTTTATTTTTAAAGCTGTCCGTCAATGCTTTGGTGACTGTGTTCTCATCTCCGGAAACTGTTTTCAAGGCAAATAGACTAATACCATTACCCACGTTTAATGCCTGCTGGGCAACCTTTAAAGGAACAAAAACAATGCCATTGTTAATCATCGGATTGGGAGCCCTTACCAGACCTGCAATCTCAATATCGATGGTATTGAAGGTATCCTCTTTTGTCCTGACTAAAAGCGTAATATAATCGTTAACTTTTAAATCCATCAATTCGGCTAAGCTTGCTCCTATTACTGCTTTTGATTCACCCGGGGCGAACATCGAACCTTCAACGACATAATTTTTTGTCTTAAATACCTGGTTATATTGCTCGATAGAGATGCCCACACCCCGAACCGCTACTTCAT
>JAYEGH010000066.1:0-4333 GCA_034659055.1 Candidatus Caldatribacteriota bacterium | reverse complement strand
GCCTTCCGGAACCATGGCAATTCCCTTTTTTATAATCTCATCAGTAGATTTATTGGTAATATTTTTCTCACTTAATTTTATTTCCCCTTTTTTTGCTTTAACCAATCCACATATAGCACGAAGGGTGGTACTTTTTCCTGCACCATTAGCCCCTATTAAAGTTACTATTTTCCCTTTAGAGACATCAAGAGATATTCCTTTTAATGCATGAATTCCACCATAATATACATCCAAATTATTAATTTTAAGCATAGTTTGTCGCTGCCTCCACTCCCAGGTAAGCTTTAATTACCTCTGGGTTATGTTGTATTTCTAAAGGCTTCCCTTCGGCAATAGTTTCACCATAATCTATGACCATTATTCTTTTACATATTCCCATTACTACTTTCATGTCATGCTCTATTAATACTATAGTTAATTTAAACTTATCCTGTATATCCAAAATAAACTTCATCAAATCTCTGCTTTCCTGAGGATTCATTCCAGCCGCCGGTTCGTCTAAAAGCAATAATTTTGGATTAGTAGCCAATGCTCGTGCTATTTCTAATCTCCTCTGCTCTCCGTATGGAAGACTTCCTGCCAAATGATCCTTTAATTTATCCAAATGCACTACTTTCAGCAGTTCCATGGCCTGTTCATCAATGCTATCCTCTTCCTTTAAATAAGAAGGCCAATGCATAATAGCTTTCCAAATCGGTGATTTTATATGAACATGAGTACCCACTTTTACATTATCCAAAACACTTAAATTGGAAAATAGGCGAATATTCTGGAAAGTTCGGGCAATACCCAAAGAAGTAATTCGATCTACCCCCAATCCGTTTATTTCCCGATCATAAAAATAAACCCTACCTTTGGTCGGTTTATATATCCCGGTTAACATATTAAAAATAGTAGTCTTACCGGCTCCATTAGGACCAATCAAGCCTACCAATTCTCCTTCTTTTAATTCCAAGTTAAAGTTAGAAACTGCAGTTAATCCGCCAAACTGCATATAAATGCTATCGATTTTCAGAACACTCATCTTTTAATCCCCTTCTTTTATGTCTCTTTGTTTGGGAAATATTATTTTAAAAAGACCTTCCCAAGACCATTCTTTATTTCCCATAATTCCCTGTTTAAAGAATAGCACAACAGTCATCAGCAATATAGCAAATATCAACATACGCATTCCCGGAATGCCGGGTACATGCAAGCCAAAAATATTCATGGGCGCTTCTACAGCCCTTAATAATTCCATCAACACAGCAATAGCACTAGCTGCAATAATTGTCCCGGTAATACTGCCCAATCCTCCTACAATAACAATAACAATCAACTGAAAGGTTAATAAAAAGCTAAAGGTATTAGGATCAATAGTCATAACTAAACTCCCAAGTAAGGCTCCGCCCAAACCGGCAAAAAAAGCTCCTACTGTAAAAGCCAATGACTTATGAAAAAAAAGATTGACCCCCATTGCTTCAGCAGCACTTTCATTTTCTCGAATGGACTTTAATGCTCTACCATAACTACTATTAACAATATTTTTTACCACCAGTACAGTCAGTATGGCAATTCCCCAGGTCCACCATAAATTCGTGTAGATAGGTAATCCCTTAAGGCCAAGAGGTCCATTGGTAACACTCTGTAAATTATTAAATACAACCCGAATTATTTCAGCAAATCCAAAGGTCACAATAGCCAGATAATCTCCCTTTAACCGCAGACATGGTGCACCTACTAAAAAACCCACCAGGGCGGCGACTAAACCGGCAAAAATCAGTGATACAAAAAAAGAAGTTTCTATAACTCGAAAAGGCATAATCAGAGGAGTGATAAAGTAATTCACCTCTTTTATTTGTGGAGACATATATAAAAGCGCGGAAGCATAAGCGCCGATTGCCATAAAACCGGCATGGCCTAAAGAAAACTGACCGGTAAACCCATTAATTAAATTAAGGCTGACTCCTAATATAATATATATAGCGCATAGATTTAATATTCTTATAACATAAGCATCAAAACTTCTTTCTGCAATTGTAACAAATATAATTACTAACAGAATGACTAAACAGTTTAATTTATTATTATTTCTCATTTTTTTACTTATCATATTTTATCCACCTAATCTTCACCAAATAACCCTTTTGGTTTCCATAATAATACAATTATCACTCCTACAAATATAAAAGCATCTTTATAACCTGCCAGGGCAGGTAAGAAAGCTACAATCATAATAGTTAACAATCCAACTAAAAAACCACCCAGAGTAGCGCCCCGTATACTACCAATTCCCCCCATGATAGCAGCAGCAAAGGCTCTCCATCCAGGGAAAATTCCCATATAAGGATATATTTGAGGATAACGTAAAGCCCATAATATTGCACCAGTTGCTGCCAGGCCGGAACCAATAGCAAAAGTAACCGCAATTGTCTTGTTGATATTAATTCCCATCAGATTCGCTGTATCAAAATCACGGGAAATTGCTCTCATTGCTAATCCGGTCTTTGTGCGATAAATAATGTAAGTTAAAGCCAGTAAAGCTAAAATAGCTATAATTGGAGTAACTATGGATACGCTATGAATTCTAACACCGGACATAACAAACACTTTGGTAAAAACCTCCGGTCGAAAAAATGCTTTTGGGCGACCTCCGAATACTACTATGGCAAAATTTTCTAAAAGAAAGGACATGCCTATAGCAGAACACAAACAAGAAATACGAGGTGAGTTTCGTAAGGGACGATATGCAAATCGATCCACTAAAACACCTAAAACAGCAGTTAAAACGATGGCTAGAAAAAATGCTATTCCCCAGGGGAGAGAAAAAAAAGCAATAGCATAATAAGCAAAAAAGGTAGCCATCATGAAAATATCCCCATGAGCAAAATTAATCAAATTTAATATTCCATAAACCATACTATATCCGATGGCAATCAGTGCAAACAAGAAACCCAAGGAAATACCATTAGATAAATTCTGTAAAAATGCATTAAAAGTCATATTTTTTCCCTACTATAATATTTTTATTTTATCTACTTCATAAAATTAGATTGAGAGAAATATTTCCCTCAATCTAATTTTGTTATTTTTAATCATCTATGTTTTAACTGTCATTCCTATTCTACCGGATGTACAGTTGTTACATATTTAAATTCGCCATCTTCTATGGTTTTGATAACTGCGTCTTTTACCGCATCACCGTTTTCGTCCAAAGAAATAATCCCGGTTACTCCTTCATAACCTTTTGTTTCTGCAAGGGCATCACGAATGGCTTTTGGATCCTTAGAATCAGCTCTTACCATAGCATCAATAACCATATTATAAGCATCGAAACCTAAAGCAGCAAAAGCACTAGGTTGTTTGCCATACTTAGCCTTAAAATCTTTGTTAAATTTTTCTGCTGCTTCAGTAGTTACTGCAGTAGCATCGAAATGAGTGCTAAAGTAACTACCTTCTATTGCCTTGCCGCCAACATCCAGGAAATCAGGGGCTTCCCAGGTATCTCCACCTAAAAATGTCGCATCAATTCCCATCTCTCTGGCCTGAATAATCATTAAAGCAACATCACCGTAAGAAGCACCGGGAATAAAGATAACATCCGGGTTTTTACCGGCAGCGTAACTTAATTGAGCGGTAAAATCCTGATCACCAATACCGCCACCCTGGTAAGAAATAAGCCCTAATACAGAATCTTTTTTACCGGTTAATTTAATGAATGCATTACGGTAGAAATTTGATAAACCAACAGAATAATCAGCGGCAATATCTTGAATGATTACAGTTGTTTTCGCATCGAGATTATTGATAGCAAAATTTGCCATTACTGCACCCTGGAATGGGTCAATAAAGCAGGCACGGAATACAAATGGTTTACCAAGAGTACATAAGGGATTAGTAGGAGAACATCCCACCATAGGAATGCCTGCACGGTTGGATACTTCTCCACCGGCGATAGTAACTGTACTACCATAACTACCTACAATAGAAATAACATCTTCATACTCAATTAAACGGGCAATAGCATTAGCTGCTTCTACTTTTTCACCTTTATTATCCACAAGGACCATTTCAATAGGTTGGCCTAATACTTCTGAGGTTTGTTCATAAGCTAAGTTAACCCCTTCCATGGTCATCTGTCCACCAGCAGCTAAGGGACCAGTCATAGGTTCATGAACTCCAATTTTGATAGGGTCTGCAGCAAGTGCAAATGAGCTGCAAATTAAAACTAAAATTAAAATACTTACAAAAATTACTGATAATCTTTTCATTTCTTTTCTTCCCTTCCTTAATTTTTTTCTAATTATTATTACTAAATATATTTTCTATAAGAACTGGTTTCTATCTAACACCT
>JAYEGH010000065.1:0-4354 GCA_034659055.1 Candidatus Caldatribacteriota bacterium | reverse complement strand
TGTAATTTTTTAGCTGTCAGTTGGTTTTCCTGCTAAGTCAGGAAATCTGAGTTTTATTCATATTTGAGCCTGGGATTAAAAAGTAAGGTGCAAAATTAAGATTTTTTTGCCATTTCACCCCGTGAGATAATTTTGTATCTAACGGGGTGAAAATTGTTAATAACTTACCTCCGTAACGGGTTGATAAGCAGTGATTTAAAAAACTTATCAACAGTGTTATAAAGTGCTGATAGTCAAGGGGTAAAATGTTCCACGTGGAACATATATATTTGATAATTAACAGTGTAATGCTTATCTTTGTTATTGAATCATAAAAACAAGAAGAATATGTTTAGAAAAACAGACACAGCACAACAAATTTCTTTGTTAAGTAGTGTATCCCAATATCTTTCAGAGGGTTCGTCAAAACGATTTGAAAATGAAACAGCATGGCAAAACATTTTCTATAAACAAGTTGTACACCGTATTGATGAAAATTTATTTTCAATATTATTTTCTTCAGAAAATGGTGCTCCAAATGCTCCGATCAGAACACTAATAGGAATGATGATACTTAAAGAAGGTGAAGGATACAGCGATCAAAAATTATTTGAAAATTGTCGTTTTAATTTATTGACACGTAAAGCATTAGGACTTATAAATATGGACGACCCTGTTCCTGCAGAATCTACATATTACCTGCTTCGTAAACGTATTACCGAATATCAAAAAGAAACAGGAATTGATCTTTTCGAGAAAACTTTTCAAAAAATAACAAAAGGACAAATAATTGATTTTGAAATTAGTGGACAAAGTATTCGAATGGATAGTAAACTTATAGGTAGTAATATTGCATTTTATAGCCGTTATGAATTGATACATAAATCTCTAATCCTTTTTTACAAACATACCCACGAAAAACCATTCAAGTTTTTGTCAGATCAGGAACGTGTGGAATTAGATGAATATGTTACAGAAAAATCGTCAGAAACTGTTTATCGTAGTACCAAATCACAAATCAAAGAACGTTTAATAAGTCTCGGGAAACTAATTTACAAGATATTAAATAATGTTTCTGAAAGTGATGATACCTATTATCAGACACTTAAACGAGTATCCGAGGAACAATATAAAATACTTGACGATAATAAAATAGAGATAACTCCAAATAAAGATATTACAGCTAAAAGTGTTCAGTCACCCTATGATACTGAATGTGATTTTCGCAAAAAAACCGGCAAAAAGACTAAAGGATACAATCACAATATTACAGAAACTTGTGATTCAACAAATCCAGTTAATTTAATTACCGATATTCAAACTGGTCCGGCAACTCATCCAGATAATAAATTTACAAAACCGGCAATAAAAAACAGTCAGGAAATTTTATCAGATAAAACAGAAAATGTTCATACAGATGGAGCGTATAATAGTGAAGAAAATCAAACATTTACCAAAGAAGAAGACATAAACTTTTATCTAACCGGATTTCAGGGACATGCTGGACAATATGATTTAACAATTAAGGATGGAAAAGTTCAGATTTTTGATAATCAGACTAATACACAAATTCCTGTAACCGTTACAAAAAACAATAAATATCGTATAAAAACAAAAACAGGGTATCGCTATTTTACTGATAAACAAATAGAAAGCTGCCGTCTTAGAAAACAAGCAGAACAACTACCTAAAGAAATAAGGAACAAACGTAACAATGTAGAAGCCACTATCTTTCAACTTGCTTATCACTTGCGAAAAGATAAAACTAAATACCGGGGCTTTTTCAAAAATAAAATATGGGCAATTCTTAGAAGTTTATGGATAAACTTTGTCCGAATAGCAAGCAATTTGATAAAAGAATGTCAAAAAATAGAAGCAAATGTGCGAAATGCTTTACATTTTGGCGTTTTTGTTGATTTTATTTTTCTAATTCTTAATTTAACGCGTTTAGAATCGTATAAAAAACTAAAATTGTAAATTATCTTGATAAACGAATTTTTACGCCATTCTAAGCAAGTTTATGTTTTGTGACTTTTTGGAGTGGACTCAATTAATAAAAGTTAAAAAAATGACAAACACATTGTTTCCAATTTATCCTGAGGGATCAAAAATGATTAATTCCGAAATAGGAGTTAAAACAATAAGTGATGATGTATATTATTTTAATGGTAATATGCCCATATATCAACATCATACAAAAGATTACCAAAGTTTTCGTTATGTAACAAGCCAAATGATTGTTTTAGGGAATGTTAAACAGATAGAAATAATAAAATTTTTTAAAGTAAGTAAAGAAAGTGTGCAACGTTGGGTTAAAAAATATAAAGAAGGAGGAGGTAAAGCATTTTATACGAATAGAAATGGGGGTAATAGAGGAACAGTATTAACACCTGAAATAAAAGAGGAAGTTCAGGTTTTACTAAATCTTGGCAGTTCTCCCAAAGATATACAAGATGAATTAGGAATAAAAGCAGATACAATAAGAAAAGCTATAAGTTCTGGAAGACTGACAAGACCGGATGTAAAAAATAAGCCAAAAGCTCAAGCCAAAACACAAAGTCAAAGAAACATAGAAGATAGTGAAGCTCCACTCGGAATGGGAACAACAAACACAGAAGGAAGAATTGATGCAATAATAAAAAAAAAGTAGCTACAGCAGAATTTCAAGATAACATAGATGTAGAAAAAGCAGGAGTATTATTAAGCATCCCTTCACTATTAGCAAATGGCTTATTATCAAAAAAACATATATTCAATTTTACTGAAAAATATTATAGTTTACCCTCCATATTTATAACATTAGCTTTAGTATTCTTACTACGCATAAAAACCATAGAAAAAGTAAGCGATGAATCTCCTGGGGAACTGGGCAAATTGATAGGATTAGACCGTATTCCAGAGGTTAGAACCATAAGAAATAAAATAAAAATACTATCCCAAAATAATCAACCACAGCAGTGGATGGATGAATTATCCAAGCAATGGATGGAACAAAATAAAGAATTAGCAGGAGTGCTTTATATAGATGGACATCAAGATGTTTATTACGGGAAAAAACAAAAGATACCACGAAAATATATATCTCGTATGCGTCTGGCTCTAAGCGCAACAACAGATTATTGGGTAAATGACAGGTTAGGGCAGCCATTTTTTTCAATTACCAAGACAGCCAATATTGGTTTTATAAAAGTATTAAAAGAAGATATTATTCCGAAACTAGAGAGAGATGTTCCCAATCAGCCGACATTGAAAGAACTTTCATCAGATAAACATTTGCATAAATTTATGATAATCTACGATAGGGAAGGCTATAGTGATGATTTCATGCTTGATATGTGGGAAAAACGTATATCCTGCAGTACTTATAACAAATATGTTAAAGATAAATGGGCTGAAAAAGAGTTCAATGAATATGAGATAGAAAATGAATATGGTGAAAAAGAAATAATTAAATTGGCAGAGAGATGTGTTTTAATAGAAGGAAAAGAAACAGAAAAACTTTCTGAACCACAAATTGTTATCACCTTAGAACAGAAAAATAATAAGAATAATGTAAAAATCAAAAAAAAATATACAAGAAAAAAACGCCAATTATTTATTCGTGAAGTAAGGCGATTAACAGATACAGGACATCAGACATCAATAAAAAGTACAAATTATAAATTTTCAATTATAAACATAGGAATATATATGTTTGCACGTTGGCGTCAGGAAAACTTTTTTAAATATATGCTCCAAAATTTTAATATTGATACACTTATAAGCTATTTTAACAACAAGATAGATGATAGCACAATGGTAATAAATCCCAAATGGAGAGAAAAAGATAAAAAAATTTGAAGATAAAAAATCTAAATTGCAAGAAGATATCAGCATATATGAAAAAGAACTTGAAACGCTTAAACAACAACGTAAAGATATTACCAGAAATATTAAATTTTCTGAATTAGCAGAAGATGAAAAATTTCAACACGTACATAATGAAAGAAAACAATTTATAGACACAATAAAATTAATATCAGTAAGATCTGAAACATCATTAGTTTCAATAATAAAACCACATATGGCAAAGCCAAAAGAAGCAAGGTCGCTTATAAGTCAATTTTTCAAATCAAATGCAGATATTACAGTTAATAACGAAAAGAAAATATTAAATCTTGGATTACATCATCAGGCAACACGAAGGGAAGATAAAATATTAGAAGTATTATGTAAAGAATTGAACAAGACAAAAACAATTTTTCCGGGAACAGATTTAATAATAAATTACCAAATTATAAAAAATTAGCTTAAGTATTGAATATCAGTATATTAAAAATTCCATGTAATTTTTTAGCTGTCAGTTGGTTTTCCTGCTAAGTCAGGAAATCTGAAA
>JAYEGH010000064.1:0-4366 GCA_034659055.1 Candidatus Caldatribacteriota bacterium | reverse complement strand
TAGAACTGGTAGGGGGAAATGTAGCAACTTTTGAAGGAGCAGAAAGTTTAATTAAAGCAGGAGTTGATGCTATAAAAATTGGAATAGGGCCAGGTTCTATTTGTACTACCAGAGTAGTTGCCGGAGTCGGAGTGCCTCAAATTTCAGCAATTCAAGAATGTAAAAGAGCAGCTAAAAAATATAATATTCCTCTTATTGCTGATGGAGGTATAAAATATTCAGGAGATATTGCCAAAGCATTGGCTGTCGGTGCTGATTCGGTTATGCTCGGAAGTCTGTTTGCCGGTACGGAGGAAAGTCCGGGTGAAGTTGTACTGTATAAGGGTAGAAGTTATAAAGAATATAGAGGTATGGGCTCGATTGGAGCAATGAAAAAAGGAAGTAAAGATAGATATTTTCAAGAAGAGGCAGAAGATAGTAAATTAGTTCCGGAAGGTATCGAAGGGAGAGTTTCTTACAAGGGTTTACTTTCAGCTTGTATATTTCAATTATTAGGAGGAGTTCGATCAGGAATGGGTTATTGCGGAGTAAGAGATATTCAAGAATTACAAGAAAAAACTAAATTTGTTCAGATTACTTCAGCTGGTTTGAGAGAGGGACACCCTCATGATGTTATTATCACAAAAGAAGCGCCAAATTACGGAATAGAGTAAAATCAATTAGTTTTTAAGGAATTTATTAATATGGAGAATAAAGAGTACAAAACTGATTTTGAAAGAGCAGAAGGCAATTTTAAAAAAGGCGACATTGATCTGGCCATTAAAGAGGTTAAAGATATTATAGAAAAATGGCCGAATGATGCCAAGAGCTATAGTAAGCTGGGAGCTTGTTTTGCCAGTCAAAATAGATTCAAAGAGGCGAAATTATATATTGAAAAGGCTATAAAATTGGATTCAGAATTTTCCGAATCCTATAATAATTTGGGTAATATTTTTTTAGAAGAAAAGAATTATAAAAAGGCTATACCATTATATAAAAAAGCCTTAGAACTAAATCCTGGTTATGCCGCAGCTCATAGTAATTTAGGATTAGCTTATAAAAAAGTAAATAAATATAATGAAGCAATAAGAGAATTTAAAAAAGCTGCGGAAATTGACCGAAGGGCTCCTATCGCAGAATTAAAAAAGGTTGCAAAGAAGCCGAGGAATAAAATTAATTTTGTAAAAATTTTATTGATATCCATTGCTTTGATAATTTTATGGATTTTATTTAAAAAATGAAGTCATTTTAAATATTATTTCAATATATTTTAAAAGGGGAGAAAAGAAAGATTGATTAAAAAAAAGAGTAATTTGTCTATTGCCAAACAGATACATCAAAAAGCAATGGTATTTGACGGGCATTGTGATACTATTTTAGAGATTATAAACCATGGAAGAAGTTTAGGTAAAAGAAATTCAAAAAGTCACCTGGATATTCCCAAATTAATAGAAGGAGGGGTAAATGTTCAGGTTTTTGCTATTTTTATAGAAGATGTTTATAAACCAAATGGAGCCTTAAAAAGGACCCTGCAAATGTTTGACAGTTTTTATCATGAACTGGGGAAAAATCAGGATAAAATTTCCTTGGTTACCAATTATAGCCAAATAGAAAAAGCAAATAAAGCGGGGAAGATTTGTGCAATTATTTCCATAGAGGGAGGAGAAGCGCTAGAAGGAGATTTAGCAGTCTTAAGAGTATTATATAGAATGGGAATTAGGTTGATAACTCTTACCTGGAACCAGAGGAATCAAATTGCCGATGGAGTTGGTGAAGCTCAAACCAATAGTGGCTTAACCGGGTTTGGTTTAAAAGTTGTAAAGGAAATGAATAAATTGGGGATGTTGATTGATGTATCTCATCTTTCAGAAGCAGGTTTTTGGGACGTAATTAAGAATAGCAAAACTCCTATCGTTGCTTCTCATTCTAATTGTTATGCCTTGTGTTCGCATCCAAGAAACCTAAAAGATACCCAGATTGAAGCATTGGCAAATAAAAGTGGCGTTATCGGGGTAACTTTTGTCCCGAATTTTTTGACTACAGAAAAGAGAAAAACTAATGTAGAAGATATCCTTGATAATATCGATTATTTGGTAAAAATAGGAGGAATGGATTGCGTAGGGTTGGGCTCAGATTTTGATGGAACAAAGACATTGCCTGAAAACTTATCCGGAGCAGATAAAATTCCTAATATTACATCCGGATTAATAAAGCGAGGATATAAAGAAAGAGAAATTAAAAAAATATTAGGAGAAAATTTTTTAAGAGTACTTAAAGAAGTAGTGGGTTAATTTATTTTATTTTATAAAAAAGAAGGATTCAGTTAATTATTTGTAGAAGTTAGATACAGTAGCAGTGTTAATGAAATTTGTAGAATATATCGAATTAGTAGAAAGGGTAAGATACGGGAATTATCAAAAAAGATTAAGAGAGGGAGAAAAATCATCTAAGATCATTATTTAGATTTTGGCAAAACCGGTTTTATTTGAATTAGATTAAGTATATTTTTATTTACTATAGAATAACTATATCAAATATTCTCAAAGAAAATAATATTAAAAAAGGAGAGGATAACCATGATAGAATTTAATTTAAAAAAAGGGTTAAAAGGAGTTGCCCAAACTACAGTAAATGAAGAGAATTCCGCAAAAAGATTTACCAACCCAATGGTTCATGTCTTTGCTACTCCCATGCTTGTTTCATTGATGGATACAGCTGCAATAAATGCGGTAAAAAAATATCTTCCGGAGGGTTACGCTACAGTAGCTTCAAAAATTTCAATTACTCATTTAGCTGCTTCTCCTATAGGTATGAGTGTGAGCAGTGAAGCCATTCTAACTGATATTTTTAAAAATCGATTGACTTTTAAAGTAAGTGCTTTTGATGAAACAGAGAAGGTGGGAGAAGGTACTGTAGAAAGATACATAATAGACTTAAATAATTTTGCCAAAAAAATTATGTCAACAAAAGCCAAAAAAGATATAGGTGAATTTTGATACAAATTATATTCAAGATTTATGGTTTTGATAGCAATTTGAATTTTTTTTAATTTGTATCTATAGAATATATATCGGGAATTAAGAATTATAATAAATATATTTTGGAGCAAGAAAGAATGGCAATAGAAAAATTAAAAGTTGGTTTGGTTTTAGGAGGGGGTGGAGCCCGGGGGCTTGCTCATATAGGAGTATTAAAGGTGTTGGAAAGAGAAAATATTCCCATTGATTTTATTGTAGGAACTTCTATGGGAGCAATTTTAGGAGCCTCTTATGCTTTAGAAAGAGATATAAATAAAATTGAAAAAATTACCAACAAATATTCTAAACTTAATAAATTTAGTATAGATTTAACTTTTAGCAAGCAGAATAAAAAAGAAAGGGTTTTTTTTCTTAGAAAAATGAGTAATTTTTTAAAGAGGGGTTATATTCTTAATCTTGAACTTAGAAAAAGATATCTCAATGATGGAGAAGACATGAAAACAATAATTCAAGAATTGATTGATAATAAGTTCTTTAAGGATACTAAAATACCTTTTACAGCAGTAGCTGCAGATTTAGTAAAGGGGGAGAAAGTCGTTTTAAATAAAGGAAAGCTCTCCGATGCTATTTTGGCAAGTTCTTCTATCCCGGGAATGTTTCCCCCAGTAACTTTAGACAAAAAAATATTAGTAGATGGAGGAGTAGTTAGTGTAGTTCCCGTAGATGTAGCCTATTCCCTGGGTGCAACTTTTGTAATTGCGGTTAATGTAAGCCAAGGTATTAAAAGGAAACTTGAGTTCGGAAATGCTGTAGACATTCTTTTTCGCTCTGATTTAATTACTTCAACTGAATTAAGGAAATTGCAATTATCTTTTGCCGATATTGTGATTAATCCTAAAGTAGGACATATACATTGGTCTAATTTTTCTAAACCTGAAAAATGCATCAAGGAAGGAGAAATAGCTGCTGAAAATGTTATCTTGGAATTAAAAAGAAAATTAAAAAGAGCGAAACCATCCTGGTGGAGAAGATTATTTAGTTGAAATTTGTTTTTCTTCCTTTCCCGTAGTCTTAGATTCTGTTTTGCCAGATAGCTCTTTTTTATTTTTCCCTTCTTTGGAGGTAGTAGTTAGTTTTTTCTTTTCGCTTTTACGACTGGCATTAGGATTATCAGTACTATAAAATCCGCTTCCTTTTAAAATAAAGTTTACATTTTTACTTATTAGTCTATATACTTTTCCATTACACTTTTCACAATTGGTTATTGGATCATCGATAATAGATTGAAATTTTTCAAATGTATGCCCACACTCTTTACATTTGTATTTATAAATTGGCATAAACAACTACTCCTTTAAATAAATCACTAAATATATATTTTAACTTATTTTTTATTTTTGTCAAGGAAT
>JAYEGH010000063.1:13256-19718 GCA_034659055.1 Candidatus Caldatribacteriota bacterium | reverse complement strand
CAGACACGCTGGATTTAGGATCCAGTGGGTTAAACCGTGCGGGTTCGAGTCCCGCCCTTCGCACCACCTGTAACTATGGAAGGTAAGATATTCGATATTGTATTTTTTAATTAAATATTTAATATAAAATAGCCGCAAAATGTTTTTTGCGGCTATATTTAGATTGAAGATGTTATGAAATATACTGAAGCGATATACAGGGCATTAAAGGGTGACGTGGTTTTCTGGATTCCCGCCTACGCGGGAATGACAAAAGAGGATACGCGGGAATGACAAAAGAGGATACGGGAATGACAAAAGAGAAGACACAGGAATGACAAAATGGGATTCTGGAACGATAAAATGGTTTACTGAAATGGAAAAAGGGGAAATATAATAAAAGAAAGAAATAAGCTTTAGAAATTAGTCTTAAAGCGGAATAAATTTATGGAGGTAATGTTTAGTGATAGATTATAAGATAAAAGAGCAGAAAGATGGAGAAGTTACATTAGAAGTTAAAGTTGATAATTCAAAAGTTAAAGATGAGTTGAATAATACGTATAATAATTCATCTTCAAAAGTAAAAATACCAGGTTTTCGAAAAGGTAAAATTCCGCGCAATATTTTGAATATGCACTTGGGTAAAGAATATTTCTATAAAATTGCTTCTGAGGAATTGATTAAAAAAACATATTACGAGGCAATAGAAAAATCAAAAATTGAACCAATTGATAGACCTGATATTAAGATAGTGCAGATAGAAGAAGATAAGCCTTTAATTTATGAGATTAAAGTAAAAGTAAGACCGGAAGTAAAAATTGGTGATCTAAGTAAAATAACAGTTAAAAAAGAAATAAATAAAATAAAAACAGACGATGTAAATAATGAACTAAAAAGATTACAAGAAAACAAGGCTGAGTTAAAGGTTAAAAAAGGTGGAAAAACCAAGGAAAATGATTTTATATTATTTGATTCTGAAAGTTTTATAGATGGTAAAGAATTAGATAATAGCAAAATGAAAGACCAATTAATGCAATTGGGTAAGAATACACCACCGGAAATTATCAAAGAACTTATCGGATGTTCTGAAGGAGAAGAAAAGGAGATTGAAATAAGAATACCTAAAGACGGAAAAGATGATAAATTTGCGGGTAAAAGTGTTGTACATAAAATAAAAATAAAAGAGATAAAGGAAAAAGAACTACCTGAGATGAACGATGAATTTGCGAAAAAGTTGGGAAGTTATAAAAATCTTGATGATTTTAAAAAAGCTCTTAAAAAGGATTTAGAAAAAAGAGAAGAAAACGATAGTAAAACTAAATACGAGAATGATTTAATGGATGAAGTGTCAGAAATATGTGAAGTAAAAATTCCTGATGTGTTGATTGATAGAGAGATAGATTATATGATAAAATCACTGGAAGAAGATTTAAAAAGAAAAAATATGAATTTGAAAGATTATCTCAAAAGTATTAAAGCAGATGAAAACAAGCTTAGAAAAGAGTATAAAGAGGTAGCAGAAAAAAGAGTTAAAAATGAATTGATTTTAGATAAAATTTCAAAAGACGAAAAGATAGAAGCTTCGGAAAAAGATGTTAAAAAGAGAATAAAGGATATTGCTGAAGAGATCAAACAGGATGCTTTAAAAGTTGAAGCATCTTTTAAGAAAAATAATACTATTGGCAACTTGAAAGAGACTATAAAAAGAAAAAAAGTAATTGATTTTCTAAGCAAAAAAATAAAGGTTAATAGTTTAAAAAAGGAGGTAAAATCAAAATGACTTTAGTACCTATTGTAGTGGAACAAACTCCACGTGGAGAAAGATCTTATGATATCTATTCACGCCTACTTAAAGATAGAATAATATTTTTAGGAACAGAAATAGATGATAATGTAGCGAACACAATAATTGCACAATTACTATTTTTAGAAGCAAATGACCCTGATAAGGATATCTATATTTATATAAATAGTCCCGGTGGTTCAGTTAGTTCCACTATTGCGATTTATGACACAATTCAATATGTTAAATCAGATGTTTCAACCATATGCATAGGAATGGCGGCAAGTGGCGCAGCATTAATATTAACATCAGGGACAAAAGGAAAGAGATTTGCTTTACCTAATTCGAGAGTAATGATTCATCAACCTTTAGGTGGAGCACAGGGCCAGGTTACAGATATTGAAATACAAACTAAAGAATTGAAAAGAATTAAAAAATCAATCAATGAGATAATAACTCTACATACCGGGCAACCATTTAAAAAAATTGAAAAAGATACGGATAGAGATTTCTTTTTAACAGCTAAAGAGTCAAAAGATTATGGCATTGTTGACGAAGTTATGAAGAGCCGTGAAAAAAAGTTAATGAATAATAAGAATAAGCCATAATTGAAGGGGGTAAAATGATGAAATGCTCATTTTGCGGTAAAGATCAAAGTGAAGTAAAAAAAATAATTTCAGGACCTGGAGTTTGTATTTGTAATGAATGCATTGAAGTATGCAATGAAATCATTAAAGAAGAAAGTCAAAAAGAAAAAACTAGCTTTCAAATTAAAAAAATACCATCTCCAAAGGAGATTAAAAAATATTTAGATAAGTATGTTATTGCACAGGAAAGAGCAAAAAAAGTACTTTCAGTTGCAGTATATAATCATTATACAAGAATTAAAAGTAATGAAAAAAGTAGATCTAACAAGAAAAAAAGAAATATTGATAACGAAGAAATAGAATTGGAAAAAAGTAATATTTTATTAATAGGACCAACAGGATGCGGAAAAACTTTAATAGCTCGCACATTAGCAAAAAAGTTAAATGTTCCTTTTGCCATTGCTGATGCTACTACATTGACTGAAGCCGGATACGTAGGAGATGATGTAGAGAATATACTTTTAAATCTACTAAGAATTACAAATAATGATGTTTCCAGGGCACAAAAGGGAATAATCTATATTGATGAAATTGACAAAATAGCAAGAAAATCTGAAAATGCTTCAATAACAAGAGATGTATCAGGAGAAGGCGTGCAACAGGCGCTATTGAAGATTATTGAGGGAACAGTAGCGAGTGTACCACCTTATGGAGGAAGAAAACACCCTCAAGAAAAAAATATTCAAATAGATACCAGTGAAATATTATTTATATGCGGAGGAACATTTGAAGGATTGGAAAACATTATAAATAATAGAATGGGTAAAAATAATATAGGTTTTAAGTCAGATATAAAGACTGTGAATAATTTAACTGAAAGCTATAAATTAATGGAAAATGTATTACCTGAAGATTTGGTGAAATTTGGGCTAATCCCGGAATTAGTTGGTAGATTACATATACTTTCTACTTTAAAAGTTTTAAATAATGATAATCTGGTAAGAATATTAACAGAACCAAAAAATGCTATATTAAAACAGTATAAAAGGGTATTCGATTTAGAAGGAGTTAAATTAGATATCACACAAGATGCATTAAATTCAATTGTAGAGGAAAGCTTAAAAAGAAACACAGGTGCAAGAGGTTTACGTTCAATTATGGAAGACGCAATTTTAGATATAATGTATCAAATACCTTCCGAAAAAAATATAAAAAAGTGTACTATAACTAAGGAAGTTATTGATGAGAGTAAAATGCCTACAATTGAAAGGCATGATAAAAAAACAAAAAAAGAGACGGCGTGAGGATAGAGTATATAGTATCGAGTATCGAGTATCGAGTCCAAGAAAGGACAGTATCGAGTATCGAGTATGTAGTATGTAGTATCGAGTTAGGAAAAGAAGAGAGAAAAATACAAGAAACAGTATCAAGAAAGATAGCATCAAACAAATAATGAAGGAAAGAAAAAGAAAATAGAAATGCAAAAGAAAAAAATAAAAACAGTATGTAGCACAATGTGAAAAGGGAGTTTTTTAATAATATATGCAAAAGAAAAGTAAAAGAACAAATAATGAAAATAAAAATATATTATCTTTATTGCCATTGAAAAATACGGTAATTTTTCCGCATATGGTAATGCCGATTTTTATTGAAAAAGAAGAGTCAATAAAAGCTTTGGAGGAAGCAGTAGATAATAGAGAAAACATTTTTATAGTTTCTCAGAAAAAATTGGAAATTGAATATCCAAAAGTGGAAGACTTATATTCGATAGGTACAATATCAAAGATAATTCAGATATATAAGCTACCGGATGCCACCGTAAAAATCCTGGTAGAAGGAATTTGCAGAGCAAGAATAACTAATAAAGAAGAGGAAAATGATTATATAAAGGTAAAATTGGAGAAAATTAAAACTAAATCATTAAAAAATATAAAAAATGAAGCATTGATGAGGTATGCAAAAAGAAATTTTGAAGAATATTTAAAATTGGATAGTAAATTACCTTCTGAATTTAAATTTTCTATACAAAATGTAAAAAAAATAAGTAAGTTGGCAGATATAATTTCTTCAAATTTAAGTATAGATAAAAAAGACAAACAGAAATTATTGGAAATATTTAACCCTGCCAGTAGATTAGAGAAGTTGATTGCTATTCTAAAAAGGGAAGTAAATATTTTAAGGGTAGAAAAAAAG
This sequence comes from Candidatus Caldatribacteriota bacterium, assembly GCA_034659055.1. GTDB lineage: Bacteria > Atribacterota > Phoenicimicrobiia > Phoenicimicrobiales > Phoenicimicrobiaceae > JAYEGH01. The sequence continues at coordinate 15,176 of JAYEGH010000063.1, read as the reverse complement.
ATACAAAATAGAGTTGAAGGTAATTTGGAAAAATTTCAAAAAGATTATTACCTCAAGGAACAAATGAAAGAAATTGAAAAGGAATTAGGAAAAGAAAAAATAGATGTTTCTGAAGTAGATGAATATAAGAAAAAGATATTATCACTTAAATTAGAAAAAGATATTCAAGAAAAATTGATTAAAGAAATAGTACGGTTAGAAAAGATGCCTTTTCTATCTGCTGAAAGCGGAGTACTGATTAATTATTTGGAATGGGTTTTATCTCTTCCTTGGAATCAAAAGAGCAAGGAAAAACTTGACATAAAATTAGCTGAAAATATATTAAATGAAGATCATTACGGTTTGAAAGATATAAAAGAGAGAATTTTAGAGTATTTGGCAGTTAAAAAATTAAGTAAAAAACAGAAAGGAGCAATCCTTTGTTTCGTTGGTCCACCGGGAGTAGGTAAGACTTCTTTGGCAAAATCAATTTCCCGGGCAATGAATAGAAATTTTATTAGGGCTACTCTCGGAGGAGTAAGAGATGAAGCAGAAATACGTGGGCATAGAAGAACATATGTAGGTTCTATGCCGGGGAGAATTATACAAGGAATAGTAAATGCAAAGTTTATGAATCCAGTATTTTTATTAGATGAAATTGATAAAATTAGTTCAGATTTTAGAGGTGATCCTGCCTCTGCATTATTAGAAGTTTTAGATCCTGAACAAAATAGTAATTTTACTGATAATTATATTGAAATACCTTTTGACATTTCAGAAATACTATTTATTACAACTGCTAATTCAATTGATGGAATTCCTTATTCTTTAAGAGATAGAATGGAAATAATAAATATTCCGGGATATACGGAATATGAGAAAATAAAAATTGCCCAAAATTACTTGATTCCCAAAAAGTTAGACTATCATGGTTTTAAAAAAGGAGAGGTAGAAATATCTGAAAGTAGCTTAAAAAAAGTAGTTAGGGAATATACGCATGAAGCTGGAGTTAGAGGATTGGAAAAGGAAATTGCTTCTATATGCAGAAAAATTGCTTTAAAAATAACTTATGGAATGAGTAATAAAAATATAAAAATTACTTTAAGAAATTTAGAAAATTACCTTGGATTGCCTAAGTACAAAAAAGATAATTATGAAAAAGAAAACATGGTTGGTTTAGCGACAGGATTAGCTTGGACAGAAGCTGGTGGTGAGATATTGCCAATAGAAACTATTGTAATGCCTGGTAAAGGTAAATTAATTTTAACCGGACAGCTGGGTGAAATAATGCAGGAATCTGGAAAAGCAGCTTTAACTTATACTAGATCACGGGCAAATATGTTTAATATTAAAGATGATTTTTACGAGAAATGTGACGTCCATGTTCATGTTCCTGAAGGAGCTATACCAAAAGATGGCCCTTCTGCAGGTATTGCTATAGCTACTTCCATAATTTCTTCACTAACTGATATTCCGGTTCGTAGGGATGTGGCAATGACTGGTGAAATTACTCTAAGAGGAAGAATATTACCTGTAGGTGGATTAAAGGAAAAAATATTGGCCGCTTATCAATCGGGAATTAAAACTATAATAATTCCGAATGAAAATATTCGTAATATTGAAAATCTACCAAAGGGAATTAAAAAGAAGCTTAAATTTATACCTGTAAAAGATGTAGATGAAGTATTGAAAGTAGCTCTTACAAAAAATCCATTAATTTTAAAATTCCATAATAAAAATATGGTAATTAAAAATTTAGCCATTAACCGATTGAATTAGTCATTAAGTTTGCCCCTCCTTGATTTTTAATAAAAATTGACAGTGAGTATAGGCTGTAGTAATATAATGGCTATAAAATGATAAAGCAAATCGGGGAAGAGTAGAAATATATACTTTAGTATATTTTTGAAAGTCATCCACGAGATGTTAATCTGAAAAAAA
>JAYEGH010000063.1:4720-13156 GCA_034659055.1 Candidatus Caldatribacteriota bacterium | reverse complement strand
ATTGACAGTGAGTATAGGCTGTAGTAATATAATGGCTATAAAATGATAAAGCAAATCGGGGAAGAGTAGAAATATATACTTTAGTATATTTTTGAAAGTCATCCACGAGATGTTAATCTGAAAAAAAAGTAGGATTAAACGATAGTTACGTTATAACTTTAAGATTAAGAGTCTATATAATATGTAGATCGTTTTTTGGTTATATATTGTATAGAAATTAAGGTGGTAACGCGGAAAACTCCTTTCGTCCTTTGGGAAACGTAAGGAGTTTTTTATATTATAAAAGGGGAATAAAAAGATGAAAACAAAAGATATGGAAATGTCAACTGTGTATAATCCTAAAGAAGTAGAAGAAAATTGGTATAAATATTGGTTGGAAAAAGGTTACTTTCAACCAAAAAATAATAGTGATAAAAAGAATCATTATTCTATAGTAATTCCACCTCCAAACGTAACCGGTTCTTTACATATCGGGCATGCCTTAAATAATACATTGCAGGATATACTAATTAGATGGAAAAGGATGGAAGGTTATAACACACTTTGGCTGCCGGGAACTGACCATGCTGGTATTGCTACGCAAAATGTAGTGGAAAGAGAATTAGCTAAAAATGGCAAAAGCAAGGAAGATTTAGGAAGAGAAAAATTCGTAGAAAAAGTATGGCAATGGAAAACTAAATATGGAGATAATATAATAGAACAATTAAAAAAATTAGGCTTTTCTTGTGATTGGTCCAGGCTTCGTTTTACTTTTGATGAAGGGCTTTCCAAAGCAGTCAGAAAAGTATTTGTACGATTATATAAAGAGGGTTTGATTTATAGAGAAAATTATGTAGTAAATTGGTGTCCTCGATGCCAAACTGCAATTGCGGATATTGAAGTAGAATCAAGAGAAGAAAATGCTAATCTTTATTATGTAGAATATCACATTAAAGATTCTAAGGATATTATTACAGTTGCTACTACCCGTCCTGAAACAATGCTCGGAGATACCGCTGTTGCCGTAAATCCTAATGATAAAAGATATAAAAAATACATAGGGAAAATTGCCATATTGCCAGTTGTAGGCAGAGAATTACCGATAGTGGCTGATGATTATGTTGATGTTGAATTTGGGACAGGTGCAGTAAAAATAACTCCAGCTCATGATATAAATGATTTTGAACTTGGTAAAAGACATAAGCTTGAGGAAATAAACATATTAAATGATAACGGGACAATGAATGAAAAAGCAGGGAAATATAAAAATTTAAAAGTTTTGGAATGTAGAAAAAAATTATTAAATGAGTTAAAAGAAAAAAAACATTTAGTAAAAATAGAAGACTATACTCATTCAGTTGGTCATTGTTATAGATGTGATACCGTAATTGAACCCTTACTTTCAAGGCAATGGTTTGTTAAAATTAAAAAACTTGCCGAACCGGCTATTAAAATAGTGGAAGATGAAAAAATAAAATTTACACCTTCACGTTGGACCAAAGTATATTACGAATGGATGAGGAATATCAAAGATTGGTGTATATCGAGACAATTATGGTGGGGACATAGAATACCTGTTTGGTATTGCCAGGATTGTTCGGAAATAATTGTAGAAGAGGAAGACCCAAAAGTATGTACGAAATGCGGAAGTAAAAATATAATTCAGGATCCGGATGTTTTAGATACCTGGTTTAGCTCTGCACTTTGGCCTTTTTCTACTTTGGGATGGCCGAAAAAAACCGATGATTTAAATTGTTTTTATCCGACATCTGCATTAGTAACCGGTTTTGATATAATTTTCTTTTGGGTTGCACGAATGATAATGATGGGGTTAAAATTTGGTGGTAATATTCCCTTTAAGGATATAGTTATAAATCCTTTGGTCAAAGATGCAGAAGGAAAGAAAATGAGTAAATCAAAAGGAAATGCAATTGACCCCTTAACAGTAGTGGATAAATATGGAGCAGATACTTTACGGGTTACTCTGGCATCTTTAACTATTCAAGGTGACTATATATGTTTGTCTGAAGAGAGAATAAAGAGTTTTAGAAATTTTACCAATAAAATATGGAATGCATCAAGATTTTCTATAAATAATTTAAAAGATTTTGATATTAACAAAATAGAGATAGAAAAATTAGAGATGTCTTTGGCCGATAAATGGATATTTTCAAGACTAAATAGAATAATTGAATCGTCTACTGAATATCTTAATGAAAATAAATTTGGAGATGCATCAAAAATTCTATATGAGTTTGTATGGAATGAATTTTGTGATTGGTATATAGAATTTATTAAGCCAAGATTATATCAAGATGAAGATATTAAAGATAAACAAACTGCTCAATATGTATTGTGGACTACCCTTGAAAGCATTTTAAGACTTTTACATCCATTTATGCCTTTTATAACTGAAGAAATATGGCAAAAACTTTCATCACCACATAAGGTAGAAAGCATAATGATTGCTCCATGGCCAGAATACAAAGGGAAATATGTTGATAATAAAATAGAAGAAAACATGATTGAATTAATGAATATAATAAAAGCTATAAGAAATATAAAAGCAGATATGAACATTTCCTATGGAAAAGAGATAGACCTATATATAAACATTGCAGATAATAATAAATTAAAATTAGTTGAAAAAAATATATATTATTTTAAGACAATGATTAGAACAAAATCGATAATTATAGGGAAAGATATAGAAAAACCGGAAAATTCGGCTACCGGAGTATTGGAAGATATAGAAATATTTATTCCTCTAAAAGGAGTAATAAATATTAAAGAAGAAATAGAACGTTTGGAAAAAAGATTGAAAAAAACAAAAAGAGAACTTAATGTAGCCTATAAAAAGATAAATAATAAAGATTTTCTATCAAAAGCACCTACAGATATAATTAATAAAGAAAAAACCAAAGTAGATGAATTAATCGGCATAAAAGAAAAATTAGAAAATAACTTAAAAAATCTGAGGTAGAGATGATAACTTATAATAAAGCTCTGGATTATATATATAATCTGAGTAAATATGGTATAAAATTAGGACTTAATAATATTCGAGAATTACTTTTCCTGTTGGGCAATCCTCATGAAAAATTAAAAATAATTCATGTAGGCGGAACAAATGGTAAAGGTTCGACTGCATCAATAATTAATAGGATATTAAATTCTGAAGGTTATAAAGTTGGACTGTATACTTCTCCTCATTTAATTGATTTTACCGAAAGAATGAAAATAAATAATCGTAAAATAAGCAGAGTAAAAGTTTGCAAATTATTGGAGAGAATTAAGCCCTATATAACTGAAGTTGCCCACAAAACAGGGTGTGACCATCCAACATTTTTTGAAGTAATAACTGCGATGGCTTTTCTTTATTTTTATGAAGAAAAGGTTGATTTTTTAGTATTAGAAGTCGGATTGGGTGGCAGATTGGATGCAACCAATATTTGTAATCCTTTAGTTTCAGTTATTACCCATATTGATTATGACCATATGGATAAATTAGGAAATAGTTTACAGGAAATTGCAAGAGAAAAAGCAGGAATTATTAAGCAGGGAGGATTAGTAATTAATTCTAAACAATACAAGGAAGTTACCGGGGTTATAAAAAAAATTGCCCAAGAAAAAAAATCACGTATTTTTAATATAGGAACAGAAGTTAACTATGAAATAATAAGTTCCGGTCTTAATGGTTTAATTTTCAATTTGAAAGGAATAAATAATAATTATAGTGGTCTCAATATTCCGTTATTGGGTAATCATCAAGCAGAAAATGCCTCTGTTGCGATTACAGCTATAGAGGCACTCAATCTTAAAGGAATAAATATCTCTAAAAAAGCAATAATCGAAGGATTGAAAAGAGTAAAATGGGAAGGTAGGTTAGAAATTATTCAAAGAAAACCTACTTTAATATTGGATGGAGCGCATAATCCCAATGGAATTGAAATAGTTAGCAAAGTACTTAAAGAGATATTTTCGTATAAAAAGCTTATTTTAGTATTAGCTATTTTTTCTGATAAAGATTATAAAAAAATGATACAGAAAATTGCCCCCATGGGTGATCTAATAATTGTAACCATGGCCAAAAGTAAAAGAGCTGCTTCATCGAAGGTGATGGCCGTTGAAATAAGTAAATATAAAAATCATGATAAAATAGTTATAAAAAAAGATGTTCCTCAAGCTATATATTTTGCATTATTAAAAGCTCAGAAAGATGATTTAATATGTGTTACGGGCTCTTTGCATACCATAGGAGAGGCTAAGGAATATTTTAAAATTAAATCAAAGAATAAACATGCATAGATTTTTTTATTAATCTTATTTAAATTATAATTGATTTAGAAAATAATGAAGGAGATAGAAAAAATGTTGGATTTTTCTAAACAAGAAAAGATTACCATTATTGTTTTGATAACTATTATAATTATAGTGGCAGGTTCGCTTTTATATAAGAATTATTATTCCAGAAATACTTTTGATATAGTTTCTCCCGTCGAAACCACGATAGACAATAATAATGCCCCGATAGAAGAAAAAGAAATCCCTTTGATAGTTCATGTTGCCGGAGCAGTTGAAGAACCCGGTGTTTATCAATTAGATAAAGATGATAGGGTTATTGATGCAATAAAAGCAGCAGGAGGTGAAACTGAAAAAGCAAATCTTGATGCAATAAACTTGGCTGCTTTTATTAAGGATGGACAAAAGATAATTGTCCCTTTTATAGTTTCAGATAATCCAGATGAAGTAGATAAGAACAAAGTCTTTAATAATTCTGAAATAACCTATTCTTCATCTTCATCATTTTCTTCAAATAGTAAAATAAATATAAATGTTGTTAATGAAAGTAGATTGCAAGATCTACCGGGAATTGGTCCTGTTTTGTCAGGTAGGATTGTAGATTACAGGAATCAAAATGGATTATTCGGTATGATTGATGATATTAAAGATGTGTCAGGAATAGGCGAAAAAAAATTTGAAGGAATTAAAGATTTAATTTGTGTTCAATAGACAATATATCTTCAACTAACAACTATAGTTTTATCAGACCCTTACCCTTAATGTTATTTTTTTATATTTTAGGGATATTATTGGGAAGTTACTTAAAATTTAATTTATTAACTATATTTTTCATTATCTTAGTTTTAGTATTACTTACTATAATTGGATATATAAAGCAGTGGAATTTTACCACTGCTTTATTTTTTGTAATTCTGGTACTGATAGGGATTTTTAATTATAATCTCAACAGTAGACCGCTTGGGAATAATAATATAGCAAATTATATAAGTGAAAAGAAAGTAAATATTGTAGGAACAGTTTTAGATAAAAAATGTTATCCTGATAATGATAAAATATCTTTAAAAATTAAAGCAAACTACATATTTAAGGATAGCCAAAATATTAAAACTAATGGACTTGTATTATTAAATATATATACCGGAAATTACTCATACGAATATGGAGATGTTTTAAAAATTAAAGGAAGGTTGCAAAAACCTTTAGAGCCAAAAAATTTTGGAGACTTTAATTATGAATCATATCTGGCTCAAAAGAAAATATTTAGCTGCTTAAATGTTTGGATGAACAAAGATGTCGAAATAATTGGGAAGGAAAAGATCAATATCCTGATTAAATCATCTTTATTTTCAAGAGATAAAATAAAAGAAGTTTTAAGTAAAACATTACCCCATCCCTACAATTATTTACTTATAGCTATGATGTTAGGAGAAAAATCATTTGTCCCGCAAGAAGTAAAAGAAACTTTTATAAATGCAGGAGTTATGCATATATTAGCAGTTTCCGGTTTACATGTGGGGATTATAGCCGGTTTTCTTTTTATATTTCTCGGTTTGTTAAAAATACCAAAGAAAGTAAAATACATTACCATAATTTTACTATTAGCCTCATATGTACCTATTACGGGGTTTCGTCCTTCTGTTGTAAGAGCTTTTATTATGTTTTCTTTATTAATTATCGGAAGACTTATTAATAGAAGCAGAAATCTTTATTTTTCTTTATTCTTTGCTGCTTTTTTAATCTTATTATTAAATCCCCTAACGATATATGATTCTGGATTTTTACTATCTTTTATAGTAACTTTTTTTATTATTTATCTAACACCGATTTTAAGTTTAATTCTTTCTAATTTGACGGGATGGCTAAGAAATCCTTTATCGGTCTCCATTGCTGCCTGGATAGGAATATTTCCACTTTCTGCCTATTTTTTTAATAAGGTTTCATTAATTTCCATAATCTCAAATATAGTTATAATACCATTGGCTGGAATCGCAATTGTATTAGGGTTTATTACATTTTTTATTGGAATATTAAATATTCAAATAGCAAGCATGGTAGCATTTTTAAATTACTGGGCATTAGGCTTGATTGTTTTTGTAGCTAAACTGTTGTCATCTTTACCTTTTTCCTTTATATATACTGCTCAACCATCTGTTCTGAATATAATTTTATACTATCTATTTATTTTTATTATCATTGAGATATTTTATAAACAAAAATTTTCTTTAAAGGTTAAAACAAGAACGGCTATAACAGTATTAGTAATAATATTATTTGTAGTCGGATTAAATTTATTTTTACCGGGAAATGAACTTAAAGTGCATTATATAAATGTTGGAGAAGGGGATTGTATATTAATAGAGGCTCCAAAAAATATAAACATATTAATTGATGGAGGAGGTACGCCTCAAAATGATTTCGATGTAGGTGAAAAGATATTAATACCATATTTGAGGAGAATAGGGATAAATGAAATAGATTTATTAATATTAACACATCCACATTTAGATCATCTGGAAGGTTTATTACCTGTAGTAAGAGAGTTAAAAATAAACATGGTTCTTGATAATAAAATTATCTGCGATATTTCGGAGTATAATGAATTTATTTCAATAATAAAGAATAAGAAAATACCATATCATGATACTGTTGAAGGAGATAGTCTTACAATTAATAAAAATTTGGAGATTTTAATACTTAATCCTTCATATAGAAGAAAAAATATATGTGATGAAGATGATTTAAATAATAATTCAATTGTGGTAAAATTATTTTATAAGAATAGTAATTTTCTATTTACCGGAGACATTGAAAAGGAAGCTGAAAAAAGGATGTTAATCTGGAATGAAGTTTTGAACTCTGATGTATTAAAAGTTGGTCACCACGGAAGCTCAACTTCTACTGATCCGGAGTTTTTAAACAAAGTTGATCCAATTATTGCGGTTATCACCACAGGAAAAAATAATTTTGGTCATCCTTCGCAGGACGTTATAAATAGATTAAAAAATAGGGATATTAAAGTATTTCGAACTGATAAAAATGGAACTATAATAATAGAAACTGATGGAGATAGATATTTAACAAAAACTTTAAGGGAAAAACAATAGATATGACTAGAAAAATTTATTCAAATTATAGTGATGTTTCAAGTTATTTAAAAAAGGGGAAATTACATAATGTATATTTATTTTATGGAAAAGAAAAGTATTTAAAAGAAAATATTATAAAAAGAATTAAGGGGAAGTTGTTTGAACCTGCATACAAAGAATTAAATTGTAAAGTATTTTATGGAGAAAAGACACCGATAAATGAAATTATTGAAGAATTGGAAATATTACCTTTTATTGCAAAATATAAATTGGTTGTAATTAAAGAGGCTGAAAAAATAAGCAAAATAAGTAAGGAAAAAATAGCAGATTATATAAAAAGATTTAAATCTGAAAATAATTTATCAAAATTAATAATAATATTTGGAGATAAAAGGCCGGACAAAAAAATCGTAGATATAGTAAGCGAAAAGGGGATAGTAGTAAATTTTAATACTATAGATAGAAAAAAAATAAGAACATGGATAATATCAAAATTTAAAAATGTAGACAAAAGTATTGATCCGGATGCATTATATTATCTACAAACCATGACTAATTCAAATTTAGAAGATCTTTTTAATGAGATTGAAAAGATAGATATTTATACTCAAAATAAAAAAGTTATTAGAATGGAAGATGTAATGAGCTCCATAGGAGTTTCGGAATCTTTAAATATATTTAAAATACTTGATTATATTGGTGATAAGGATGTAAAAAATGCTTTAGATGGAATAGTTAGGTTAAATAATAGCAGTTTACATTATCTTTCAATTTTTGCAATGATACATAGACAGATAAAACTTATTTTTAAAACGAAAATGTTAAGAGAAAATGGTCTAGAATTTATTTCGATAGAAAAAAAATTAAAACTACCGCACTTTGTAATCCATAAGATAATAAATCAGTCAAAAAAATATACCTTTAAAGAAATAAGCAGAGCTTATGAATTATTGAATATAGCAGATTTAGAATTAAAAGAAAGTCGTAAGAATCCATCTTTGATTTTAGAGGAATTAGTTGTGAGTATGGTTGGTTAAGAGAAGAGAATTCAGGAGTCAGGAGTCAG
>JAYEGH010000063.1:0-4620 GCA_034659055.1 Candidatus Caldatribacteriota bacterium | reverse complement strand
TACTGCATATCTAATAGGCATATGTTATAATATGCTAATAGTCAAATAAAAAAAATCATAAATTCGTAGAGAAGATAGTTTGGTGAATTAATGATATGGAAACAAAACATAAAATTATAAAATATGCGGGAATTGTAGTTGCGGCAACCATATTTTGCAGAATATTAGGCTTAGGGAGAGAAATAGTTATTTCTAATAGGTTTGGAGCGGGCATTGAAACCGATGCTTTTTTTATTGCCTTTATGATTCCAAATTTACTTAGAATATTTTTAGGGGAAGGTGCTTTAAGAACTGCTTTTATTCCTATTTTTACTGATTATTTAACTAATCATAACAAAAAAAAAGCTAACTATTTTGCAAATAATGTTTTAAATATTTTAGTAGTATTATTAATAATAATAATTTTTCTGGGGATATGGGGAGCCCCTCTATTAATTAACATAATTGCAATTGGATTTAAAAGTAATCCATTTAAATATGAATTGGCAGTAAATTTAACAAGAACAATGTTTCCATATATCGGTTTTGTAGCAATAGCCGTCTTATTTATGGGAATATTGAATTCTTGCGATCATTTTTTAATACCTGCTTTATCTCCGGCAATGCTTAATGTTTCCATAATATTGTTTGCATTTTTGCTTAGTTTTAAATATGGTATATATAGTTTGGCTATTGGGGTAATTATTGGAGGATTTGGTCAATTGTTAATACAAATTCCTATGCTGGTAAAAAAGAAAATAAAATATCAATTTATAGTAAATTTTAAAGATCCAGGAGTAAGGAAATTTTTGAAATTGTTATTACCGGCAATGTTAGGCTTAACCATAACTCAAATAAATGTTGTTGTGGATAGGATGATAGCATCAAATTTAATCGATGGTAGTATATCGGCTTTGTATTATGCAAACAGATTAATGCAGTTTCCTTTAGGAGCATTTGGAATAGCAATTTCAACTGCTATTTTCCCTACATTGTCTAAATATGCAGCTTATAATAATATTTCTGAAATGAAAAAAACATTATTGTTCGGGTTAAAGATATTATTACTTATAACCATACCATCTGCCATAGGCTTAATTGTGTTAAAAAATAGTATTGTCCGATTAATATATGAACATGGAGCATTTACAAAAACAGATTCAATTATGACTGCAAATGCTCTACTATATTATTCTATAGGATTATTTGCTTATGCATTTGTAAAATTAGTTACCATGGCTTTTTACGCTTTAAAAGACGCAAAAAGCCCGGTTACAATAGGAGCATATATTGTAATTATAAATTTAATTTTGGATTTGATATTAGTTAAATACCTGGCACACTCCGGATTGGCTTTAGCAACTTCTATAGCTGCTATATTAAATATGATATTCTTGATAAAAATTATTCAAAGTAAAATTGGATATTTTCAGATAAAGGCTCAACTTAAATTTATATTTAAAATTATATTATCTTCTGTATTTTTGGGAATATCATGCTTTTTAGTTAACAATTACATGGGGAATATATTCGATTTAAGTTATAAAATTAATCAAGTTATTCAAGTAATTATTTCCATTTTAAGTGGAAGCGTTGTATATTTTATTAGTTGTTATGTATTAGGGGTTAAGGAAATAAGAAATTTAAAACAAAATGTAAAAATAATTTTAAAAGGGAATGATTAAGGATGGTAAAAGATTTTAATAGTAATAATAAGAATATTAGAAATTTTTCAATAATAGCTCATATTGACCATGGTAAGTCAACTATAGCGGATAGATTATTGGAATATACCGGTACAATTTCCGATAGAGAAAAGAAAGATCAAATTTTAGATGATATGGATTTAGAAAGGGAAAAGGGGATTACGATTAAGTCAAAATCTGTAAGATTAAATTATAAATCAAAAAATAATTATACATATATTTTAAATTTAATAGATACTCCCGGTCATGTCGATTTCTCATATGAGGTATCACGAAGCCTTACTGCTTGTGAAGGTGCCTTGCTTGTTGTGGATTCATCTCAGGGAGTGCAGGCACAAACATTGGCTAATACTTCTTTAGCAATAAAAAATAATTTGAAGATAATTCCTGTAATAAATAAAATAGATTTGAAGACATCAAATTCTGAAAAGACAATTAGAGAATTATTGAAAATTACTGAATTAAAATTAAATAGAGAAGATGTAATTTTAGCAAGTGCTAAAGAAAATATCGGAACACAAGAAATACTTGAAGCAATAGCAAATAAAATACCTCCACCTTCAGGAAAATCAAACAATCCTTTAAAGGCGCTTATATTTGATTCAGTTTATAATTCATACAAAGGTACGATTGTATATGTAAAAATTGTAGAGGGTTCTATACAAACGGGTAATCGCATTCAAACCATGAACAATGCAAAAGAATATGAAGTAACAGAAATTGGTATATTTTGCCCAAAAATGAAATCAGTGAAAAAGCTTAATGCAGGAGAAGTAGGTTATATAATTGCTGGATTTAAAAATGTTAGAGATATAAGAATAGGGGATACTATAACAAATTTAGATAAACCTGCTAAAAGTAAACTTCCGGGATATAAGAGTGTTACTCCTTTGGTTTTTTGCAGTATCTATCCACTTGATAGCAAGGAATATGCAAATTTGAAACTAGCTTTAGAGAAATTAAAATTAAATGATTCCTCGCTTTTTACAGAACCTGAATCATCACAGGCATTAGGATTTGGTTTTAGATGTGGTTTTTTAGGGTTATTACATTTGGAAATTATTCAGGAAAGATTAGAAAGAGAATATGATATCAATTTAGTCGCTACTACTCCAAGCGTTATGTATAGAATTACTAAAAAGAATGGTGAAATCATTAATGCGAGCAATCCATCTTCTTTTCCGGGAAAAATAGAAATTGAAAAAATTGAAGAACCTTATATTAATCTAATCATTATTACCCCAAGTAAATATATCGGAGGAGTGATGGAATTACTTCAAAATAGAAGAGGCAATTTTGAAAATATGGAATATTTAGATGAGAGTAGAGTTAAATTAGAATACAAAGCACCCTTAGGGGAAATTATAATAGATTTTTACGATAAATTAAAATCAAAAAGCAGTGGTTATGCTTCACTAAATTATGAAATTTGCGGATATTTGGAATCTGATTTAACTAAAGTGGAAATATTAGTAAATCATAATGTTGTAGATGCACTATCTTTTATTATTCACAGTGATAAGGCTTACTATAGAGCAAGGAAAATTGTAGCAAAATTAAAAGATATTATTCCCAGACAATTATATGAAGTTCCAATTCAAGCAACAATTGAAAGTAAAATTATCGCAAGAGAAACTATAAGGGCTTTAAAAAAAGATGTTATAGCTAAGTGTTATGGTGGGGATATTACCAGGAAAAGAAAACTTTTAGAAAAACAAAAAGCCGGGAAAAAGAGAATGAAAAAATTAGGAAAGGTAGAAATTCCGCAAGAAGCATTTTTAGGAATACTAAAAATGGATTAGGTGAAAAAATGGATTTAGGGTTATATTTACATTTACCTTTTTGCATTTCAAAATGCCCTTATTGCGATTTTAACTCATATCCCTTAACTGAAGGAAAAGAATTAGAACATTATTTAAATGCTTTATACGGTGAAATTGAGATCTATTCAGAAAAAATGAAGAATAGAAATATAGAATCTATCTATTTTGGAGGAGGAACTCCTACTGTTCTGTCTGGTTTATCAATTTATAATATAATTAATTATTGTAAAAAAACTTTTAAAATGAACAAGGAAATAGAAATTACAATAGAGGCAAATCCCGGAACTTTAAGTAAAAGGAAATTAAAACTTATTTATCAATCCGGAGTAAATAGATTAAGTATAGGCGGTCAAAGCTTCGATGACCTTTTATTAAAAAAATTGGGACGGATACATACAGTAAGGGAAATTATCGAATCTTATTATATGGCTAGAGAAGCTGGTTTTAAAAATATTAATATAGATATTATGTACGCTTTACCTGAGCAATCTTTAAAAAACCTTAAAACAACTTTAAAAAAGGCAGTTAAGCTAAAGCCGGAACATGTTTCAATATATGGACTAACTATTAATCCGGGAACAAAATATTATTATGATTACCAAAATAATTTATTGAAATTACCCTCTGAAGATGAAGAATATGATATGTTTAAATGGATAATTAATTTTTTGAAGCAAAATAATTATGAACAATATGAAATATCAAATTTTGCTCTTCCATCAAAGAGGTCAGTTCATAATCAAATTTATTGGAAAAATCAAGAATATCTGGGAATTGGAGCAGGTGCATATTCATACCTAAAAGGTTATAGATATGGTAATATTAAAAAACCTGTAAGATATATTAGTAAAATATCTGAAGGTAAGTTGCCTATTGATGAGGGGGAAAGGTTATCTTTAAAAAAGAGAATGGCTGAAACTATTATATTGGGATTGAGAACTAAAGAGGGTATAGGTTTTAAAAGATTTCGAGAGAGATTTAAAATAGATATTGATAACGTATTTGGCACCCAAATTGATAAGTTGATAAATTTAAAATTGATAAAAAGAGAAAAAAATAAAATAAAATTAAGTAAAGATGGAATATTCGTGGCTAATGTTGTTTTTAGAGAA
>JAYEGH010000062.1:0-4487 GCA_034659055.1 Candidatus Caldatribacteriota bacterium | reverse complement strand
TCCAGGCCTTAATTTTAATTATTTATCACTCACTAATAATATCATATAATCTTCAATATTATCAATTTTTTCTAATTCTTGAGAAGCTTTTATAATTTCTTCCATTCTGGAAAAAGCAATCTTTTTTTCCGAGTTGGCTTTAAATTTAGAGATGAGTTCTTCATTACTTAAAGGTCGTTCCGGCTGACCTTTGGCAAAATCTTCCTGTTTTTTAAATGTTCCCTTAGGGGTTTTAATATAAACAATAGCTCTTTTTATTTTAGGGAAGAGGTTATCAATTTCGGGATTAGCAATGACTTTAATTTTATCAAGCAAAGACCAAACCAAAGGATCTCTAAGGGCGTCTTCTTCAAAATCAGAAGGCAAAACATTACCTTTAGCCACAGCCACGGCAATACAATATGGAAGTGAATGATCTGCTGTTTCTTTGGTGGTAGGCTTGTATTTACTGGAATCAGAAAGTATATCTGCTCCCCGAGTAGTAGTCTCCACTAAAATTTCTTTTACTTCTTCAGGGTCAAGCTTATTTTCTTTCATCACCTCTAAGGCAGCGGTAATTGGTTGATGGGTTAGGGCTTCAGTTGGAAAAGCTTTATAACCACATTGATTAATTAAAAAATTCTCTCCTAATCCTTTAGTTAAAATATCTCCATCCCATTTTACTTTATCCAATACTTCAAACAATCCTTCTTTGCCTTCAAATATTTCTACCGGACCGGTATAACCTTTACTGGATAACAAGGCAGCCCGTACACCTGCCTCCACGGCGAAAGGATCTGCGGCATTTTTCATATTGGTGAGGTGTCCGGCTACTACTCCCCCTAAAGTAAAATTAGAAGAGCCGCCTATTCCTATGGCCGCAACTATCTCTTTTTCATTTAATCCCAACATCCTTCCAGCTGCTACCGGACTTACCAATTGAGTTAGAGTAGCATGATGCCAGCCTATCTCCCGCACTCCCGGAAAAGCTGCCTGACACAAGCGCATTTCCAATTCATAAGCAAGTATGATTCCCAGCAGTATTTCTTTCCCGGATTTTTTCTTAAATTCCCCTGTACTTAGAATTGCCGGTATAATATCAGAAGGATGAGAGGGGTCCTGTTCCCAATAGATATCATTATAATCCAGGGCTCTAATGAGTAAAGAATTCATTAAAGTAGCCTGGGGAAGATTGGCCTTTGTCCCCCAGCCAATAACGGTAGCCTGTTTCTTTCCACCTAAATCTTGAATGTAATCATAAGCTGCCTGGGTGTCTTTGTTGTTCAAGGCAGAAAAGGCGCAACCTACACTATCTAAAAGAAATCGTTTGGCTTCGTTTATCGCTTTTGGAGGAATTTTCTCGTAGTCTAATTCCAGGGCAAAACGTGCCCATCTTTGACTAATGGTTTCCATATTTATTTAACCTTCCTTTTAATTTGATTAGTTGGTTAGCTAGTTACCTGGTTTGCCAGTTAACCGGTCTTCCAGTTATTTCAATCATTAGTAAATGGTAAATGGCCATTAGTTTATAGTTATTAGATAGAAGTAACTTATTTTCAATTTTTGATTTGATCTTTATCTTAGTTTTAGGTTTTAAATCATGGTTTTACGGGCTCGATGAATCGAGCCCCTACTTCTGGCTCCTGGGTCTTTAACTAACAATTTTTAGTCCACATTTTATTACTAATTACTGATCACTCATTATTAATTACTTTGTATTTTACTTGCTACTTCTCGGGCTACATCTAAAGTAGAAGCTGTTCCTCCTAAGTCATAAGTTCTTACTTTTCCTTCTTCTATAACCCGGGCAATTGCATCTTCTATCTTGTGAGCTAATTTATCCTCCTTTAGATAATTAAGCATCAAAACCACAGCCGAAAGCATTGCCGTAGGATTAACTTTATACAAACCGGCATATTTAGGAGCAGAACCATGTGTAGGTTCAAAGAGAGCATAATCATCTCCAATATTTGCACTGGATGTAAATCCTAATCCTCCTACCAGTTGGGCTGCAAGGTCAGAAATTATGTCTCCAAATAAATTTGTAGCTACTAAGACACTATATCTTTCAGGGTTTTTCACTAACCACATACCCATAGCATCAATATTAGTTTCCCAAAGTTCAATACCCGGATAATCTTTAGCAATTTTACGTGCCTCTCTTACGATTAATCCACTGGTTTCTCTTAATACGTTTGGTTTTTCTATTAAAGTTACTGATTTTTTATTATTCTTTTTTGCATATTCAAATCCTTGACGAACAATAGACCGGGAAGCCTTTTTGGTAATAAATCGACAGGATAAAGCAATTTCATCCAAAGGTGTAGTTTGAAACTTTTTCATTCTCGGATTATTTTCTAATAACACATCCCTCACTTGTTCCGGTAAGGGATAAAATTCTATTCCACTATATAGACCTTCGGTGTTTTCCCGAAAAATAGCTAAATCTATATCATCTCGATAATTAAGTAAATTTCCTTTATATGCTTTACATGGTCTGAAATTCGTATGCAAATTAAATTCCTGTCGTATTCTTAATATCGGACTGAGATAAATACATCCTTTTCCCTGAAATTCAGGTAAAAGTTCCTTTTCAGCTTCTTCCTTAGGTTTTGAAGTAATGGCTCCAAAAAGGCAGCAATCTGTTTCTTTGAGAAGTTTTACTGTCCTATCCGGTAACGCGGTTGCTTCTTTTTTCCAAAATTCCCAACCTACATCACCATGAATATAATCTGCATTAAGTTTTAACGCATCCAGCACAATCTTCGCTGCTTCCATTACATCATTTCCGACACCATCACCCGGTAGCCAGGCTATCTTATATTTTGCCATTTTTTATTCTCCTTGCTTAATTTTTAATATTTTCTTGACGTGAGGAATAAGACCTCCATCATTAAAGATTTCCAAAATCTCTTTCGGTAAAGGCGAAAAACTAAAAACTCCTTTATCACAGGAAATTTCACCTTTTTCAAAATCAATCTTTACTTCATCATTAGATTTGATATTATCTACCGCTTCTTTACACTCAATTACAGGAAGTGCTTGATTGATGGCATTTCTAAAAAATATCCTGGAAAATGATTTTGCTATAACCGCACCAACTCCGGCATATTTAAGACAGATAGCCGCTTGTTCTCTTGAACTACCGCATCCGAAATTTTCTCCGGCAATAATCACATCATTTTTATTCACCTTAACGGCAAATTCAGGATCAAGATCCTCAAGAGCATATTGAGCCATCTCATTTGGATCCGTTATGGTGTAAGTATATTTACCGGGAAAAATGACATCGGTATTTACATCATCTCCGTATTTCCATACCTTTCTTCGAATACTCATTTTAGATACCCCCTTACATCAGTAATCTCTCCACAAAGCGCAGATGCAGCTACAGTAGCCGGACTGGCAAGATAGACTTCTGCCTCTTTACATCCCATCCTTCCTTTAAAATTCCTATTAGCAGTACTTAAACAAACTTCTCCCGGTGCTAAAGCTCCTTCGTGAGCCCCCAGGCAGGGTCCACATCCCGGATTCATTATTACTGCTCCGCTCCTAACTAATTCTTGTAAAATTCCTAATTCCATTGCTTCAGCATAAATTTTCATTGATGCCGGGAAAACCAGCAACCTTGTATTTTTGGAAACTTTCCTGCCTTTAAGAACTTCGCTTGCAATCTTTAGATCTTCAATTCTGCCGTTGGTGCAGGTTCCGATTAAAACCTGATTAACCCTGGTTCCTTTGACTTCAGATACGGATTTTACATTATCCACGGTATGCGGGCAGGCTATTTGAGGTTCTAATTCGCTAATATTATAATTGATTATTTTTTCATAACTTGCATCAGGATCTGATTTGATTATTTCATATTTTTTGTTAGTTCTTAAGTTAATCCACTGAATTGTTTTTTCATCCGGCTCAATGTAACCATTTTTTGCACCCATCTCTACAGCCATATTACATAAAGTCATCCTACCGCTAATACTCATTTCCTTTACTATATTACCACTGAATTCAACTGCCTTATACAAAACACCGTCAGCACCCAGGTTGCCAATAATATAAAGAAATATATCCTTGGGGTATACGCCGATAGGCATTTTCCCTTCAATATTTATTTTAATAGTTTCCGGAACTTTGAGCCATATCTTGTCTGTAGCCCAAATTGAAGCTACCTCACTTCTTCCAATACCAGTAGAAAAAGCACCAAAAGCTCCATGAGTTGTAGTATGGGAATCTGCTCCCAATATAAGAGTTCCCGGAAGTACATGTCCTTTTTCAGACAAAACCTGATGACATATACCGGTGTTAATATCATAAAAATTCTCAATTTTCTGCTCTCTAACAAACTCTCTTATCTCTTTGTGATTGGTAGCATATTTTTCATTAGCTGCCGGGACAACATGGTCTAGAATAATGACAATTTTTTCGGAATGCTTTACAGCTTTAACTCCTATTTGTTTAAATTTCTTCGATATTGCAGCTGTATTATCGTGAGATAATACAATATC
>JAYEGH010000061.1:15030-20252 GCA_034659055.1 Candidatus Caldatribacteriota bacterium | reverse complement strand
AAGGGGAAATAAAAGTGGGAAAAGATGCAGACATAGTAATGTTGGATGAGAATAGTCTTCAAGTAAAATATGTTATTGCTAAAGGTCAAGTTATGATGGAAAACAAAAAAATCATGAAATTTGGTACGTTTGAAAAAGATTAAGGCAAAGAGATTAAAAAAGATTTGATTTTATATTATGAAGAAAAAAAATATTAAAGATATTACCTTAAATGAATTGGAAAAAAAAGTAAAAGATTTAGGAGAAGAAAAGTACAGGGCTACTCAATTATTTTATTGGCTTTATAAAAAAGGCGTAACCAATTTTAATGATATGTCTAATATTCCAGAGGCATTAAGAAATTTGTTGAAAAAGGAATATTATATTAACTGTCTAAAATTAGAAAAATTAGTAAAATCAGAAGACCAGACAGAAAAATATTTATTCCGATTAGAAGATGGAAATTTAATTGAGAGTGTGCTTATTTTTTCCAATAGAAGAGTAACAGAATGTATATCTTCCCAAGTTGGCTGTAAATTTAATTGTTTGTTTTGTGAAAGCGGAAAAAAAGGTTTTACCAGAAACCTTATGGTTAACGAGATTATAGGCCAGGTCTTCTTTATAAAAAAGAAAAAGAAATATTTACCCAATAATATTGTATTTATGGGTATTGGTGAACCTTTAGATAATTATGATAATGTTATAAAAGCTATTCAAATATTAAATTCCAAATATGCTTTTAATATTGGAGCTAGGAAAATTACCATTTCTACTTGTGGAATTATTCCTGCCATAAAAAAATTGCAAAATATCGGTTGGCAGGTAGAATTATCAATTTCTTTACACGCCTCTGAAAATAATTTGAGAACTTATTTAATGCCTGTAAATAATAAATATCCTCTTTCTGATTTAATAAAAGCATGTAAGGAATACTCAGAAGTCACGGGAAGACAAATAACTTTTGAATACATTTTATTCAAGGGAATTAACGATTCATTAAATTATGCAGAGAAATTAATTAAGCTGATTGTCGGATTTAATTCCAAGGTGAATTTAATCGTTTTTAATTCCACAGTTAATTCTTCATTACAGTCATCCGGTAATAAGCAAATTATTTCTTTTAAAAATAAGTTAATGTCCGGCGGTGTTCCAACTACTATAAGAAGGTCAAAAGGTAGTGATATAAAAGCCGCTTGTGGACAATTAAAAAGCAAATATTTGGAATAGTTGAATAGAGATTTAGTTTAAATGATATGAAGCATAAATTTACTCTTGACTTTCCAAGTATTTTTGATATACTTTTTACGATGATTAATTCTGAGTAACGGGCCCATAGCTCAGTTGGGAGAGCAACCGGCTCATAACCGGTCGGTCCCTGGTTCAAGCCCAGGTGGGCCCACCATATTTCGCTTACAAAATTTTTTTAGATGAGGTTAAAGATAAATTTATGAAGATACCTAAAACTTTGGAATTTCCGGAATTGTTTTAAAACCTTGCTTCTTTATAAAGAAGCAAGGTTTTTTTATTTGAAACTGAATATTATCCAAATTCAATATTGGAGGTAAGATGATTGATTGAACAAATTGACCTTTTTTTAGAATTGCAAAAAATTGATAATAAACTGAATGAGGAAATAATAGAAAAAAACCACTTACCCTTACAAATTAATAAAATCAAAAAAGAAATTATTGATTTGAAAAAAAACTTAAAGAATAAGAATGAAGAATACAAAAATTTGCAATTGAAAATGAAAAAGAAAGAATTGGATTTAACAGAAAAAAGCAATAAGATTGAAAAACGTCAAGAAGAATTATTTGGAGGAAAAATAAGTGATATTAAAGAATTAAAACAATTGCAAAAAGCTATTGCTAGTTACAAAGAAGAAAAAGACAATATTGAAGAAGGACTTATAGGTCTAATGGAAGAAGTGGAGAATTTTACGAAAGTAATTTCTGAAGATAAAAAAGAGTTAAAAGACAAAGAAGAACAATTTAAAAAAATCAAAGAAGAACTAGAATTAATTAGTTCAAAAATAAAAAACAAGATTAATTCCTTAAATATTGAGAAAGAAGAGATATTGAGTAAAATAAAAGATAGACATCTTTTAAAAAAATACGAACTTTTAAGAAGAGAAAAAGATGAAGATGTTATTGTTGAAGTAAACAGTTCTGTATGTCCAGGTTGTTTTCTCTCTCTCCCCGATGATGTTATTTATCAGTTAAAAAAGGGTCAAAAAATAGTTACTTGTCCCAATTGTAGCAGAATATTGATTTGGAGAGAATAATTGTAGGAAATATTTGATTTTTTTCAAGAAAGTGATATTTTAATTGAAGTTAAAGAAAAATTGATAAGTAGATTAGGTAATTGCGGAAGAAATATTTTTTCTTTCGAGGAAAGTCCGAGCTCCATAGGGCAAAGCGCTGGGTAACACCCAGTGAGGGTAACCTTAAGGAAAGTGCTACAGAAAATATACAGCCCGGCACTCAATCCTGAAATTAATCAAAGAAGTCATTTTCTATTTAAAAAGAGATAAAAGGTTTTGAAGAGATAATTTAATCTCAGGATTGAGTGCCGGGTAAAGGTGAAAAGGCAGGGTAAGAGCCTACCGGTTGTTAGGTGACTAACAAGCCTAGTAAACCCCGCTTGGAGCAAGACCAAATAGGAAGAGTAGTGGTGGCCCGCTGAATCTTCGGGTAGGTCGCATGAGGTGTAAAGTAACTTGCATCCCAGATAGATGATTACCACCCTTATAATTTATAAGGGAACAGAACTCGGCTTACAATTTGCTTATCAAGGCTAAATAAAAAAGGTATGCGATAAATAGATATCGCATACCTTTTTTATTTCCTCAGTAAATTTCCTTATTAACCGTTTTTTACTCTTTCATTTTCATTTCCCTTTAAAAAACAGGAAAAATGATGATATTTTACACAAAAAAATAAATTTTGCGTTATTTATGTAATTTTTTTAAAAAAAATTAGTTTTTTTTGAAAAAAAAGAGGAATTTT
The DNA here is from genome assembly GCA_034659055.1 of Candidatus Caldatribacteriota bacterium. GTDB lineage: Bacteria > Atribacterota > Phoenicimicrobiia > Phoenicimicrobiales > Phoenicimicrobiaceae > JAYEGH01. The sequence goes on along the minus strand of JAYEGH010000061.1, from coordinate 17,265 downwards.
CAAAAATAATGTAGTATAATGCTAATAGTGGAGCAAAGTGGAGGATAGTGGAGTAAAATCATAATGAGGAAATATTATGTTTTTAGGACAATATGAGCACAATATTGACGAAAAGGGAAGATTAATCGTACCGTCAAAATATCGTGAATCCTTGGGAAATAATTTTATTATTACTTTTGGTCTTGATACTTGCCTTTTTGTGTATCCAATTGAAGAATGGAGAAACTTGGCTGAAAAAATAAAAATGCTTCCTTTGGGTAAAAAAGATGCAAGGGCATTTGGAAGAATATTATTTTCCAGAGCAACTAATTGTGATTTAGATAATCAAGGTCGGGTAATTCTCATGAAATATTTAAGAGATTATGCTCGGATAAAAAGAGAAGTTATAGTTTTAGGTGTTTTAGACAGAATTGAAATATGGAGCAAAGATATTTGGCAAAAGTATTTCCATGAAGTTGAAGCTTCATACGAAGATATTGCCGAAAGGATATACGAACAAAAAGAGTAAGATATGGCTAATTCCTTTCATGTACCAGTTTTAACAAAAGAGATTTTAAGTTATTTGAACTGCAGGAAGGGGGGTGTTTATATCGATTGCACTTTAGGAGGTGGAGGACATTCCAAGGCAATTTTGGAAAACATTTATCCCTACGGTTTATTGATTGGTATTGACCAGGATGTAGAAGCGATTAAAGCAGCAAGGAAAGAATTAAGCAGTTATATAGATAAAGTAAAGTTAGTAAAAGGTAATTTTAAAAATTTAGAAGAGATTCTATTAAAGTTAAAAGTGAAAACAGTTTCAGGGATTATTTTTGATTTAGGAGTGTCCTTCCATCAATTTAAGCAAAGAGAACGAGGCTTTAGTTTTAAAGAAGATAGTCATTTAGATATGCGGATGGACTTAACACAAATTTTTGATGCAGATACTTTAGTTAATACTTATTCCGAAAAAAGATTAATAGAAATATTCGAAAAATATGGAGAAGAGCGTTTTTCCAAAAGAATTGCTCGCAAGATTGTAATAGAGAGGAAAAAGAATGCGATAACCACGACTAAACAATTAGCTGATTTAATAATAAGATCACTTCCGAGAACCAAAAAGAGACATACCTGGAGAATTCATCCCGCAACACGAGTTTTTCAAGCTATAAGGATAGAAGTAAATCAAGAACTTGATGCTTTAGAAAAAGGTTTAGAGCAAGCAATTAAAGTTTTAAAAGACAAAGGAAGATTATGTGTAATTTCCTATCATTCATTAGAAGATAGGATTGCAAAAATCATGTTTAAGGAAATGAAGAGAACAGGAATAGGTCAGAAAGAAAATAGGTTTAAAATTATTACTAAAAAACCGATTAGACCTTCTTTAGAGGAGATAAAAGAAAATCCAAGAGCTAGAAGCGCAAAATTAAGAGTAGCAGAAAAATAAAATGAAAAAATTGGTGAGGTGATAAAGCAATGAGAAGCAATGAAACACTAATCAATAATAATTTTGAAAGAAAACGTGCTTTTATTATTTGCTGTTCATTTTTAATCCTAGTTACTTTATTAGCTTCTTTAGTTGTTTTCTATATTTCTAACAATATTATTTTAACTAAATTAGGGTATAAAGTAATAGAATTAGAAAATTATAAAGCCGAATTACAAGAAGAAAATAGAAAACTTGAACTTGATGTTGAAACTCTTTCCGCATTAGACAGAATTAAAAAAATTGCTTACAATCGTTTAGGAATGGTAAGGCCGAAAAAAGTCGAATTTATTACTCTTGCCACTAATCCCGAAGTTGATATAATAGAAAATATCGAAACAATAAGTACCGGTCTTGGAGGAGAAGGATATTATTGGGCTAGTGTCGATTTAGAGAAAAAAGATGATTTGATTTTAGGTGTGTTGAAATAATATACTAGCAAAAAAGGCGGAAGTATTGTTGGTTTCCAAAGAAAAAAGAGAACATATCATTCTATTATTCATAATTTTTTTAATTTTCTATTTTTTATTAGCCTATAGATTGTACAATATTCAAGTTGTTCAAAAGGAAAAATTTGAAAAAATTGCACAGGAAGAACATATTACTTCTTTGACACTTGAAGGAGAACGCGGAAATATTTATGATAGGAATCATAAAAAATTAGCACTAAATGTTTCTACACAATCACTATTTGCAATACCATGTGAAATTAAAAATCCTCACGATACTGCTCAGAAAATTTCTTCAATTTTAAATTTAGGAACTAAATA
>JAYEGH010000061.1:0-14930 GCA_034659055.1 Candidatus Caldatribacteriota bacterium | reverse complement strand
AATATTGGAGTAATTGAAGTTGGAACCAGGTTAGATGAAAATATTTTTGAAAAATATATAAGAAGATTTGGATTTGGTGCATTAACTGATGTAAATTTACCGGGGGAAATTGGAGGTTTAGTAAGAAAATCAAAGGATTGGTCTAAAATATCTTTAGCATCTTTGTCAATTGGTCAGGAAATTTCCGTAACCCCTCTTCAATTAATAATGGCCATTTCAAGTATAGCTAATAGAGGGACACTAATGAAACCAATCATAGTAAAAGAAATATTAGATTCACAAAAAAATAGGATCAAAATATTTAAACCAAAACCGATAAGACAGGTAGTATCAGTTGATACAGCTTTGACCATATCTAAAATATTAGAACAAGTTGTAATTGATGGAACCGGTAAAAGAGCTATAATTCCAGGGTATCGGATAGCGGGGAAAACCGGTACTGCTCAAAAATTTGATTTTTCTCTTGGAAAATATTCTGAGGATAAATATGATTCTTTTTTTGTGGGTTTTGTTCCTGTTGAAAATCCTCAATTATCCATTTTAGTTTTAATTGATGAACCAATAGGCAGCTATTACGGAGGTACAATTGCAGCACCGGTCTTTAAAGAGATTGCCTCTAAAGCGCTTACTTATTTATCAATACCACCTGATGAATAAGTTTCTTGTATTTCGTAAAGGAAACAGAAGATAAAAGATAGAATTCAGGAGTCAGGAGACAGGATTCAGAAGTCAGAATAAAGAATAGAAGATAGGAGAGGAAATAAAGAGAGGAATTTAGGAGCCAGGAGCCAGGAGAATAAAAGAACAGTAGATAGGAGAAAATAGGACAGTATTTGGCTAATAGTTGAATTGGCAAATCAATCTTATTTTTAATCTTTATCTTAATAGGTAAATTGGTTAATTGGAAAATCGGTCAATCAGTCAATTGGTGAATTAATTTCGAGGTATATTTTATGGAATTGAGAAATTTAATTTCAAATTTAAAAATTAAAAAAATTATTGGAAATTCGGATTTAGAGATAGAGGGAATTTATCATGACTCTCGAAAGATAAAAAAGAATTTCCTATTTGTTTGTATAAACGGTTTTGTTTTTGATGGTCATAATTTTATTGAAGAAGCAATCAGAAAAGGAGCCGTTGCCTTGGTAGTAGAGAAAAAAGTAAAAACTTTCCCTGGCATTACCATAATCAGAGTTGACAATACACGAAATGCTTTAGCAATCTTATCGAATCAATTTTATAATTTTCCTTCGCGTAAAGTAAAAGTAATTGGAGTAACAGGTACTAATGGCAAAACCACTATTACTTATATGTTAAAAAGAATTTTAGATGAAGCAGGATATAAAACAGGTCTTTTAGGAACTGCTCAAAATATAATAGGAAGCAATATTAATTCTTCTCATATGACTACTATGGAATCAGTTGATTTGCAAAAAACTATTCAAGAGATGGTTAAACAGAAAAATGATTACATTGTAATGGAAGTATCTTCCCATGCTTTACAACTTTCCCGAGTAGAAGGATGTAATTTTGATGTAGCCATTTTTACCAATATCAGTAAGGAGCATTTCGAAATCCATGAGAATTTTAATAATTATTTGGAAGCAAAGAAAAAACTTTTTTTGAATTTAAATAGAAGCAAGAAAGAAGCTTCAAGAAAGTTTGCAATAATTAATATTGATGATAAATGTGGCAAAGATTTTATTGCTTGTAATAAAGTTAATTTGATTACTTATGGAATAAGAGAAAAAGAAGCTAATGTTAGAGCAGGAAATATTAACATGAGTTTAAAAAAAACATCTTTTATTGCTGAAACCCCTGCAGGGAAAATTGCTGTCTCTTCAAATATTAGTGGTAGATATAATATATACAATGCTTTGGCAGCTATAGCAGTAGCGATTACTCAAAATATTCCTTTAGATATTATTTCTAAAGCTTTAAACAAATTTCATGGAGCACCAGGTAGGTATAAACTGTTAGATTATGGACAAAATTATACTATTATTATCGATTTTGCTCATAATTATCACGGATTGGGAAGTATATTGCAGAATTTACGGCTTTTTGCTAAACATCGGATAATTACTGTATTTGGACATGGAGGAGAGAAATATAACAAAATAAGAGTTACCATAGGAGAAGTTATAGGCCGTTTTAGTGATCATGTGATTATAACTGCTGATAATCCTAAAAGCGAAGATCCTCTAAAAATTGCTCAAGAGATAGAAAATGGAGTTAAAAAGTATAATAAAAATTATAAAATAATTGTAGACCGTGTAAAAGCTATTAATTATGCCTTGGAAATAGCAGAAGAAGAAGATATAGTTTTAATAGCTGGCAAGGGACCTGAAACTGAGCAGGTTTACCACAATAAAATTCTTCATCATAATGATGAAGAAGTAGTAAGGAAAAGATTGTTAGGGAGATAGAAAAATGGAAGGTTATCTTATTAGAGAATTGATAGAGGCTACTTCGGGAAAAATAATACAGGGTGATTTAAAATCTTTAATAAATCAAATTTCTATCGATAGCAGAACTTTACTCCCTGGTGATTTGTTTTTTGCCTTAATCGGTCCAAATTTTGATGGGCATAATTTTGTTTTAGATGCATTAAATAAGGGTGCGAGCGGGGTAATTATCTGTAGAAATTTTGATGATATTGTTAAAAAAAAATTAACAGATAAAAATAAAATTATTATTGAAGTAAAGGATACCCTTACGGCTTTACAAGACTGGGCAAAATATTGTAAGAATAAATATAAAACTTATAATATCTGTATAACCGGAAGCAATGGGAAAACAACTACCAAAGAAATCACAGATAGCATATTATCCTTAAAATACTCCCTTTTAAAAACCTCTGGAAATTTTAATAATGAAATTGGAATTCCTCTTACTCTATTTCAACTTAAAAATATCCATAAAATGTTATTAGTGGAAATGGGTATGCGGGGATTGGGGGAGATAAAAAATTTGACCAATCTTGTACCTCCTAATCTGGCGGTTATTACCAATATTGGAGATGCCCACATTGGTTTATTAGGATCAAAGAAAAATATATTTAAAGCAAAATCAGAATTATTGGAAGCATTAGATAAAGATGGTATAGCTGTTTTAAATAGAGATGATCCTTATTTTTTTAAAATGCAGGAAATCGCTAAAGATAAAAGGATATTTACTTTTGGAATAGAAAAAGAAAGCGATATTATGGCGTCTAATATCAAAATAATAAAAGATGAAGGTATGAAATTTAATCTTAAGCTGGGAGATAGTGAAAAGAAAGAAATATTTTTCCCATTGTTGGGAATTCATAATCTTTATAATGCACTTGCTGCTTCTGCAGCTTCTTTTGCTTTAGAAGTAGAACCGGATTTAATCGAAAGAGGATTAACTACTTTTAAACCTTTAAAAATGCATATGTATTTAAATACTTTTCATAATGACATTAAAATTTTAAATGATTCTTACAATGCAAGTCCCTTATCAGTAAAAAGAGCTTTAGCTACTTTAACAGAGATAGCTGATAATAATAGAAAAATAGCTGTTTTAGGAGATATGTTGGAATTGGGAGAAAAAACCGACTTCTATCATAAAAAAATAGGAGAAAATATAGTAAAATTATCCATTGATATTTTAATTACCTTTGGTAAGGGAGGGAAAATAATAGCTCAATCTGCTTTAAAAAAAGGAATGAAAAGTAGCTGTGTTTTTTCCTTTAAAAAAAGTGAGAAGAAAATATTGTTTAGAAACTTAATAAATATAATTAAACCTAAGGATTTTATCTTATTAAAAGGCTCTCGAGAGATGAAAATGGAAGAAGTTTTAAGATATTTAAAAGAGAAAGATAAAAAAGGTTTTTTTGAAGGAGAGATGAATGACTAGCTGGCAATTGGCAATTTTAGTATCCTTTATATTTCCCGTTATTACTTTACCATTTTTTATAGGAATTATAAAAAAGTACGGAATGGGTCAAAGGATACGTCAGGAAGGTCCTGACCTTCATCAACATAAGATGGGAACACCTACTATGGGAGGAGTTATCATCATTCTTGCCTTAATATCAGTTATTATATTTATTGCTCCCCATCATAAATATATATTTTGGTCTTTAATAATAACAGTAGGCTTTGGATCAATTGGTCTGATAGATGATTTAATAAAATATTTTAAAAAACGTTCATTAGGACTTACAACTTTATCTAAACTAGGTTTGCAAATCATTTTTTCCTTATTAATTGCTTACTACATTCAACAAGAAAGCGGGATAGGTAGTGAAATATATATCCCATTTTTGAAAAATAGCTTAAATTTGGGAAAAATGTTTATACCATTTGTAATTTTAGTACTAGTTAGTACGGTTAATGCGGTAAATTTAACTGATGGTTTGGATGGTTTGGCAACTGGTTTAATATTTATTGCTATGTTAAGTTTTTCTTTAATTGCAACTTTTCAACATATTTGGCCTGTAAGTATTTTTTCATTGATAGTTGCTTCAACTTCTTTGGGTTTTTTGATCTATAATATTTTTCCTGCAAAAATATTTTTAGGAGATGTAGGTTCTCTTGGCTTAGGAGGAGCTCTTGCTTCAGTAGCCATATTTAGTAAGGCAGAATTATTTTTAGTGATAATTGGCGGAGTATTTGCAATTGAAACTTTATCAGTTATCATACAGGTAGGTTCTGTAAAGTTAAAAGGAAAAACCGTATTTAGAATGAGTCCCATTCATCACCATTTTGAAATTTGTGGCTGGAAAGAAACTAAAATTGTTATTATATTTTGGGTAGTAGGATTAATTTTAGGCCTTATCGGAATAGTTGGTATCTAATCCGTTGGTTAGTTGAATAAAAAGACAAAAATAAGTAATCAGTGGCTAGATAAAATTTAAAAAAAGGAAAAGTAAAAAATTTTTAATCCCCAATAATTTTCCGGAATCCGGGATCCAAAAGCGACACATTAGCGTATTTTGTACGCTAAAAAGGGAGTTATACTTAAATGATAACAGAAAAAAAATATCCTGATTTTTGGTTATTTGGCATAGTAATAATTTTAGTTTTTATCGGGACATGTATGATTTTTAGCTCAAGTTACATTATGGCAGATAAATGGTATGGGGATAGTTACTATTTTTTAAAAAAGCAAATAATTTATGTTATAATATCCTTGATAGTATTATTTTTTAGCATCAATGTTGATTATCGCTATTATAGAAAAATTAGTATACCTATATTGATTTTATCTATTTTTTTTCTCTTTATGGTATTCATTCCGGGGATTGGAAAGTCTGTAGGAGGAGCAAGGAGATGGATTCAATTAGGATCTTTTTCTTTCCAACCTTCGGAAATTACTAAATTTGCATTAATTCTATATATGGCAGAATCTTTAACTAGAAAAGGTGTAAAAGATCTAGGAACTTTTGTAAAGGGAATATTACCTTCACTGCTTATTGTAGGAGTTATTTTTTTATTAATTTTTAAGGAACCTGATTTTAGCACTTCACTTATCATTTTGGGTATTTTTTTTATTATGTTATTTATTGGAGGGACGAGAATAACTCAGTTATTTACCCTTGTAGCATTAGCAATTCCTATAGGAACTTTACTTTTACTAAAGGAAGAATACAGGAAAATTAGAATGCTTTCTTTTTTAGACCCCTGGAATGATCCATTAGATAGTGGATTTCATATAATTCAATCTTTGGTGGCTTTGGGGAGTGGAGGAATATTCGGAGTTGGATTAGCTGAAAGTAGACAAAAATTTTTTTATCTTCCCGATCAACATACAGATTTTATATTTTCAATAATTGGCGAGGAATTAGGATTTATCGGAACATTGTCAATAATTATTTTATTTGTAGCTTTATTGTGGCGAGGATTTAATATTATGTTAAAATCGACAGATCAATTCGGAAGTTTATTAGCTGCCGGTATTACCTTTATTATAGTTTTTCAAAGTATGTTAAATATAGGGGTAGTAACTAAAATGATACCTACTACAGGGATTGCCCTACCTTTTGTAAGCTTTGGAGGCACATCGTTAATTGTAAACATGTTTTGCATAGGAGTTCTATTGAATATCTCAAGGTACAGGGCAAAGAAAGAAGCAGAACAAATAATTGGAGCGGAATAGAGTGTTAAAGATTATAATTTCAGGAGGTGGAACAGGAGGTCATATATATCCCGGAATTAGCCTTGCCAGCGAATTTAAAAGTAGAAATATTAAAAATGATATACTATTTGTAGGAACTGAAAGAGGAATGGAGGCAAAAATAATTCCTCGAGAAGGATTTAAATTTGCAAAAATTTATGCCAAAGGAATAAAAAGAAAAATATGTTTTGATAATCTTATTACAATATTAATATTTTTTGTTTCTTTGTTTCAGTCATATAAAATTTTAAAAAAATACAGACCAGATATAGTTATCGGGACAGGAGGATATGTAAGCGGATCGATTGTTTTATTAGCGGCAATATTAAATATTCCAACTTTTATCCAGGAACAAAATGTAATTCCAGGGATTACCAATAAATTTTTAGCACGCTTTACACGAGCAACCTTTTTAAGCTTTGATCAATCGAGAAAATATTTTAGAAATAAAGAAAAATTAATTTTTACCGGAAATCCGATACGTTTAAAAAATATTAAAGGTTTTAGAGATAAAAATTATAAGAAATTTGAATTAAACCCATTAAAAAGTACTATTTTAGTTATTGGTGGAAGTAAAGGTGCCGCTTCTATCAATAGAGCAGTAATAGAGGGAATTAGATTAATAAAGAATTCTATTAAGGATGAATGGCAGATTTTATTGGTTAGTGGAGCAGATGACTACAAAAAAATTAAAAAAATAACAGCTAAAGATAGGGATATTTTTCATGTTGAATCATATTTGTATGATATCGGAAAGGCTTACTTATTGGCAGATTTGGTCATTTGCCGGGCAGGTGCAACCACCTTAGCTGAAGTTACTGCCCATGGATTGCCGACAATATTAATTCCTTATCCTTATGCTACCAATAACCATCAAGGATTCAATGCGAGAATTTTAGAGAAAAATGGAGCTGCTGAAATAATTATAGAGGAGAAATTAACCGGGAAAACTTTAGCAAAAATATTGTTTGATTTATTAAAAAACAAAAATAAATTAGAAATGATGGCAAAAAAAAGTAAAAAATTAGGTAATGTAAATTCAGCCAAGAAGATAATTGATTTTATTTTGGACCATATTTAATTTAGAACTTATTTAGCATAAGATAGGTAGCGTTTAAGATAAGGATATAGACTAAAAGTGAAGGAAAGATTAGCTGATTGAGACATCTTTTTTTGATTGGAGCGATAAGATTGGGACGATGGGGTAAAATTTTGATTATAAAATTTTGAATTATTAAATGATAAGCAAAAAACTTATATTTTTTTTACTTGATGCAAGGTACGGAATAAAATAATAGAAACGGGGCTATAACCAGTGAATAAAGAGAAATTACATATCCATTTAATCGGTATTGGCGGAGTGGGAATGAGCGCCATTGCTTTTATTCTTCTTGACTTAGGTTATAAAATTAGCGGTTCTGATATCATACCCTCTAAGATAACTGCTAAACTTGTCGATAAAGGAGCTACTTTTTACAAAGGACACAATAAAGAAAATATACAAGGAGCAAATTTAGTAGTGGTTTCTTCGGCAATAGCTGAAACTAATCCGGAAATTAAAGAAGCTAAAGATAAAAATGTTACTATAATTAAAAGAGCTGAAATGTTATCTGATATCATGAATAAAAAATCTGGAATAGCAATTGCGGGAACGCATGGAAAGACTACTACGACATCCATGGTAGGTTTATTACTAGAGAAAGCCGGGTTTGATCCTACGGTAATAGTAGGAGGTGAAGGAAATAATATTAAGGGAAATGCTAAATTTGGTTTAGGGGAATATATAGTAGCTGAGGCAGACGAAAGTGATGGAACATTTTTAAAATTAAATCCGCATATAGCAGTGATTACCAATATTGAAGATGACCATATGGAATATTATGAAAAGATGGAAAATATTTTAAAATATTTTAGAAAATTTAGTAATAAAATTAATGATAATGGAAGAGTAATTTTATGTAAGGATTGTAAAAATGTCCAAAAATTACTAAAAAATTGTAGAAAAAATTTTATTACTTACGGAATATCTGAACAAGCGGATTTTATGGCAAAAGAAATTATTTTTAATAAACTAAGTTCCAAATCCAAAATATATTATAAAAATAAAAAAATGGGAGAACTTCATTTAAACATACCAGGAAATCATAATATTCTAAATGCCCTGGCATCAGTTGTCGTTGCCAAAGAGATAGGTATTGATTTTAAAGAAATCGCTGAAATATTAAGAGACTTTAAAGGTGTAAAAAGAAGAATGGAAATAGTGTCTGATATTAATAGTGAGATGCTGATTATAGATGATTATGCCCACCATCCTACAGAAATAATAGCCACATTAAGTGCTCTCAGGAATAGTTGGAAAGATAGAAGGTTAATAGCGGTTTTTCAACCTCATAGATTTACTCGAACAAAACTTTTAGCTGAGAAATTTGGGAAAGCATTTTTTGACGCTAATTATGTAATAGTTAATGACATTTATGCTGCTAATGAACCTCCCATAGCAGGAATTAGCGGAGAAACTATATTTAATGAAATTAAAAAAAATAATCACAAACATGTAAAATATATACCTTCTAAAAATAATATTTTAAGGTATCTAAATAAAAATGTTCAACCCGGAGACATAGTAATAACTATGGGGGCAGGAGATGTTTGGACTATTAGCCGGGAGTTAGCAAAACAATAATAATAAAAAAAGGTGTTTAATTGTTTGATATAAAGTATAGTGCTTATATATATAATCAATTTACAAAAAAGGGGATTGAACATATAATTAAAGTTCATGAACCATTAATAAAATATACTTCTTTAAAAATTGGCGGTCCGGCTGATTTTTTTTGTATTCCGGAAAATATTAAACAATTAAAAGATGTTATTTCTATTTCTACAAAAAACAATATTCCCTATTGGGTCATTGGGAGCGGAACAAATTTATTGGTTTTGGACAAAGGAGTAAGAGGAGTAGTGATAAAGTTAGGAAAATGTTTTAAAAAAATATATTTTTTTGATAGAATATTGAAAGTTGGAGCTGGAGTTAATTTATCATATCTAAGTAAAATGGCTATAAAAAAAAGTTTAAGTGGAATGGAATTTGCATACAATATTCCCGGAACTTTGGGGGGAGCAATAATTAATAATTCTGGTTTTAAAGAAAGTTGCGTGTCAGATGTAATAGATAATATAACCATGTTAACCAAAGAAAATGGAATAAAAATAATACCTCGATCGAGTTTGCATTTTAATTATAGAAAATGCAGCTTAAAAGGAAAATCAGGAATTATTTTAGAAGCATCGTTGCTGCTTAAAAAAGGTAACAAAGATAAGATGAAACTAGAAGTTAAAGAAAATAATAAAATAAGAAAAGATAGGCAACCTTTAGATAAATATAACGCAGGCAGTGTATTTAAAAATCCACCAGGTTATTCCGCTGGTTTTTTAGTAGAAAAAGTTGGAGCAAAAGGACTTTCTCATGGAGAAGCCGAGGTTTCAAAGAAACACGCCAATTTTATAATAAATAATGGAAATGCTTCAGCTAATGATATTTTGTATCTAATTGAAGAGCTAGAGAAAAGAGTAAAGAATATTTTTGGAATTGAATTAGAGCGTGAAATAGAGATTTTAGGGGAACGGTGAGAAGATAGTCGTTAGTAAAGAGACAGGAATTCAGGAGCTAAGAGAATGAAATTGAATAATGAGCATGAAGAAGAGAAGGAACCAGAAGAAGAAGAAAAGAAAGAAAGATATCAAGCTCCTGTATTGAAGATAATTAGAATAATAGTATTTTATTTAGTTTTAGGTGTTTTAGGCTGGTTTTTTTTTAATTTTATATTTAGCGATAATTTTTTTAATGTTAAAGAAGTTATCATTGAAGGGAATGATACTTTAAAAGACGAAGAAATATTTAAAAAATCCGAAATAAGAATAGGAGAAAATATTTTTTTATTGGATCTAAAAAAAAGTATAAATTTTTTGGAAAAAGAACCTTGGATAAGAAAATTTGAAATAAAAAAAATTATACCCGATAAAATAAAGATTTCTATAAAAGAAAGAAGAATAGCAGCGATTGTAAAAATTGATGATGTATATTTAAAACTGAGTAAAAACGGGATAATCTTAAATAAATTTAACGATTTAGAGGAAGATTCAAATTTACCTTTAATATTGGGGCTGAAGACTGATAAAATAAAAATTGGCGAAAAAATAATTGAATCAGGGTATAGAAAGGCATTAGAAATTATTAATTGTTTGAAAGTAATATTGCCTAAAAAATTCTGCAAAGTAGAGATACTAGACATTGATGATTTCTTAATATGTAATATCGATAATACTTTAAAAGTAAGAGCAAATAAAGTGGAAGAAATTATAAATAAAGAAAATTTATTAAGAGAAGCCGTAGAAAAAGTTATCGAGGAAAAGTTATCAATCGAATATATAGATCTGCGTTTTAAAGATAGTTTGGTAATTTCAGCAAAAAAGTGATATATTTAAGTGAATATTATTACATTTAATTAAATTGTTTTAAATTATCTGGTTTTAAAAAGCATGCAGGAGGGTGTAAATATGGGAAAAGATAATATAGTGGTTGGTTTGGATATTGGAACAAGTAAGGTTTGTGCGGTTGTCGGTGAATTGAGAGAAGACGATCAAATAGAAATTGTTGGAATTGGTAAATATCCTTCTTCTGGAATAAAAAAGGGAGTAATTGTAGATCTGGATCAGGCAATCCAATCTATAAAGCAATCAGTCGAAAGTTCTGAACGTATGTCTGGAATTCGTATTGATTCTGCTTTCGTTTCTATCGCAGGGAATCATATTGCATCATTTAATAGTAAAGGGGTTATCGCTATTCCTAATGATTCCCCGGAAATTAGCGAAAGTGATATTAATAAGGTTATTGAAGCCGCTAAAGCTGGGGTAGTTTCTTCGGAGAGGGAGTTGATTCATGCTCTAAGTCAGGAATTTATTGTTGATGGACAAAGTGGAATAATGGACCCGCTGGGAATGTCCGGAGCAAGATTGGAATGTAAAGTACATATTATAACTGACTCAATTACTGCTGTAGAAAATTTAGTTAAATGTATAGAAGGGACCTCATTAGACATTGATGAAGTTATATTTGGGACTTTGGCTAGTAGTAATATAGTTTTAAGTGATGCGGAAAAAGAATTGGGTGCATTATTAATTGATATTGGTGCTGGTACCACAGAGATAGCAATTTTTATAGAAGGTGGATTAGTTTATTCAGCAGTATTGCCAGTAGGTGGTAATCAGATTACTAATGATTTGGCTATAGGTTTAAGAATTACAAAAGAGGAAGCCGAAAAATTAAAAATAAAATATGGAAGTACTGTGGAAGAAAAAATATCACCGGAAAAAACAATAGAGATTTCCAGCACCAAAATAAAAGAAAAACATACAATTTCTCAAAAATACTTAGTAGATATTATTGAACCTCGAGTCAGTGAAATATTCAGCTTGATAACAGATAAAGTTAAAAAATCAGGTTATTCTACTATGATACCAGGTGGAGTTGTTATAACCGGAGGAAGTTCTTTATTACCAGGAATGTTAGAAATTTCTGAGCAGATTTTGGATTTACCTACCCGTTTAGGTTTTCCCAATTATGAAGGAGAGTTAGCTGATATGATAAATGATCCTTGTTATTCTACAGCAATTGGATTATTAAGTTTTGCAAATGAGAAAAATTCTATTGGAACAACTTATAAATCGGCTAAGAAGAAATCAAATTTCGGAAATTTTTTTATAAAGATAATTAATTGGCTAAAAGATTTTTTTTAATTTTACTTATAGTTAGTAGGACTAAAGATTTAAAATAAGGAGGTTATAGATTGTTTAACCCAAACAATAGAGTAGGACAACTTGTTAATATAAAAGTTATTGGTATAGGTGGAGGCGGTGGAAATGCAGTCAATAGGATGATTGAAGCAAAATTAGAAGGAGTTAAATATATTTCTACAAATACAGATGCACAGGTATTAGCTTTTTCCAATGCAGAACAAAAAATACAAATTGGAAGTAATATAACTAAAGGATTAGGCAGCGGATCAAACCCTGATATCGGACGTAGTGCTGTTGAAGAAGATAAAGACAAGATTGGAAAAGTATTAGAGGGAGCAGATATGGTATTTGTTACTGCCGGAATGGGAGGAGGAACAGGGACCGGTGGAGCTCCAATTGTTGCTCAAATAGCTAAAGATTTAGGCGCCCTTACGGTGGGAGTTGTAACTAAACCTTTTACTTTTGAAGGACACAAAAGAATGAGACAAGCCGAAGAAGGCATTAGATTATTAAAGGAACATGTTGATACTTTAATTGTAATTCCAAACGATAGATTACTACAAGTAGTTGAGGAGAACACTTCTATATTAGAAGCTTTTAAAGTAGCCGATGAAGTTCTTTTGAATGGTATTCATGGAATTTCAGATATTGTAGTAGAGTCCGGGTTAATAAATGTGGATTTTGCTGATGTAAAGATGATCATAGAAAATGCAGGAACCGCTATAATGGGTATAGGTCGGGCTAATGGTGAGGATCGAGCTATAAAAGCAGCACGGAGTGCAATTAATAGTCCCCTTTTAGAAACAAATATCCAAGGAGCTAAAGGAATTTTATTTAATATTAGCGGTAGTTCAAATTTAACTTTGCACGAAGTAAACAAAGCTGCTGAAATTATTTCTAAGGCTGCAAATCCGGAAGCAGATATAATATTTGGAGCAGTGATTAATAAAGAGCTAAATGATGGAATTAAGATAGTTGTAATTGCTGCAGGATTTGGTGCCAGTAATATACAAAGTGATAAGAAAAAAGAAGATAATAATATTACAGAAAAAGATTTAGACAAAGAAAATTTAGATTATAATGATTTAGAAATACCTACCTTTTTAAGGGAAAAAAATAAAAATAGCGTGTAACTTAGAGACAAAACAGCCTAATTAATAGCTTAAAATTATTTGTAGTATAATTTTATTTTTTTAATATAAGGCCAAATTTATGCGATCTGTATTTTTAGATAATTTATTTTAGCAGATTTGATAAATCTGGAAATTACTTTTCTCCTCTTGAATTTTCCAAATAGATAACTAATTCTTAGAAAGATACCTATTTGATTATTTGCACAAAAACATAAAATATTTTTAAATATTATAGTAGTAATTTTTAGATAAATATAGTATAATCTTAAAAGTATTTCAAAAATGTATATCTCTCAAATAAAAATTAATGCCAGGAGAAAGAACAATCTATACTTTATTTGTAAAAGGTAGTAATAAAATATCTAATAGAGATATTTCTTGTAAATATATAGCATATTTTACAGTAGCGATATCTCATCAAAAAAAAGAGCAAAAAAACCAGTTAGGTTTATTTACTCTTTTTTTATTTGGAAAAATATTCAAAATAAAAAGGTGCTGTCTAAAAAATTGAAACAGAATTTTGAATTAATAGGTATTGAAAAAATAAAATATATCAGATGTCGAAGAAGAGATTTTAGTAATTTGACAGTAAACGCTTTTACAACCAGATTAGGAGGGATTAGCGAAAATTACTATAAAAGCCTCAACCTTTCTTTTAATGTAAATGACAAGGAAAGTTATGTATTAGAAAATAGAAAGAGAATTCTGGATATTTTAGATATTGATTATAGAAAGATTGTTTCTGCCCAACAGATACATAAAGACAGGATAACAGTTGTAGAAAGAGGAGATGAAGGAAAAGGAGCTTTTAAGTATCTTGAAGGGATTAGCGGAAGTGATGCATTAATTACAAATAAACCGGGAATTCCCCTTTTAATGTGTTATGCCGATTGTGTGCCAATAATTATTCTCGACCCAATCAAAAAAGCTATTGGATTAATACATGGGGGAAGAAGAGGAACACAATTAAAAATAGCTTTCAAAACCATAATAAAAATGAAGCAAACTTTTGGAACAGAACCCAATTCTTGTTTAGCGGCGATTTTTCCCTCTATTGGTCCATGCTGTTATAATTTTACTAATCAAGAGGAAATTATTGATTGGTTAAATGAAAAAAATATTTATAATAAAATAGTAGTTAAAAAAGAAAAAAACAGTTGGAGTATTGATTTAAGAAAAGCAAATTATTTGCAATTGATAAAAAGTGGAATGAAGACTAAAAATATTTTTATAAGTGAGAAATGTACAGCAGACAATCACGAATTGTTTTTTTCTCATCATCGTGATAATGGGAGAACCGGTAGAATGGCAGCAATATTCATGTTAAAAGAAAACAGAAAAGAATAAAGTTGTTTCTATATTTTAATAAATAGTTTTTAAAATAATAGGAGGAAATAATGCGTATAAAAGAACACCCTATTTTAAAATTTCCAGAAAAAGGAAAAATAAAGTTTACATTAGATGGGAAGGAATTTGAAGGGCGTAAAGGTGAACCCATTGCTGCTGCTTTAGTTGCTGCTGGAATAAAAGTATTAAGCAGAAGCATTAAATATAATCGGCCTAGAGGTTTTTTTTGTGCAATAGGTAAATGTTCATCTTGTTTGATGAAAGTAGATGGTATTCCAAATATTAGAACTTGTATTACTAAATTAGAAAAAGGAATGAAAATTGAAACTCAAAAGGGAAAAGGTGATTTCAATTGAAAAAGACAGATATAGCAATCATTGGGGGAGGTCCAGCAGGATTATCTGCAGCAATTTATGCTGCCTCATTAGGTGCAAAAATTGTCTTGATTGATGACGGATTTGAGTTAGGTGGTCAATTGATTAAACAAACACATAAGTTTTTTGGTTCCGA
>JAYEGH010000060.1:0-4576 GCA_034659055.1 Candidatus Caldatribacteriota bacterium | reverse complement strand
CTTAACTAATTAGATAACTAAATAAAATATAAAAAAATCTTTCGCCTTATATATAAATATAAAGACGAAAGATTTCGCGGTTCCACTTTATTTTTCTGAAATTGTATTTTTCAGAACTCTCTTTTAAGATATAAAGGTCTTTCCCTTACAAAGATTTACTCTCTCACTAGATTCATCTTAAGCCTCAAGGGTGGTTTTCGGCATTTATTTCATACACTTAAATTGCCTGCCTACTCTTCCCGTCAGCGGCTTCCTATTAAATTTTTACAATTTTATCACTCAGACTTGTATTTGTCAAAATTTATCTTTCCTAATAAACTTTATATCAACATCCCCTGAAATATTTTAAATACTTTTAACTTAAATCAACATTTTCGTTTGATATTAAGGCTACGCCGGCCACTTTGTCATCAGATGAAAGATTCATTACCTTAACTCCCTGGGTATACCTTCCGGTTTGACGGATTTCTATTACCGGAACACGAATTACTATTCCGTTCTGGCTGATTAATACTATCTCGTCTTCTTCCCGTACTATTTTAACTGCAATCACCAGACCTTTTCTATCGTTTATCTTTATAGTGTACATACCTTTTCCGCCCTGTCTCTTATGTGCTCTAAATTCCTTTAAGTTTGTTCTTTTGGCAAAACCATTTTCAGTAACTACCAATAGATCATCATTACTATCCTTAGGAACCAGGCTAATATTTACGATATAGTCTTCTCCTTGTAGTATCATCCCTTTTATTCCTACCGCTACTCTTGATAAAGACCTTAATAGGTTAGAGGGAAAACAGATAGATTTACCAAAGCGGGTAGTTAATATAATATTCTTATTACTATCTTCAAGTCTCACTCCAACCAGTTCGTCCTCTGGAATAAGGCGCAAGGCAATAATTCCGATATTTCTTAAATTACAAAAATGATGTAGTGATGTTCTTTTTATTTTCCCTTTGCGGGTAACCATATAAAGGAATTTGTCATCACTTTCTTTTGATTCGGATAACATATTTCCTTTTATAGGAATAAGGGTGGTAACATATTCGCCTTCTTTAAGTTTTAGTAAATTTACCATTGCTATCCCCCTGGAGGTCCTTCTTCCTACAGGAATTTTATAGGCTCTTCTGCGGTGTACCATTCCTTTGTTGGTAAAAAATAATATATCATGAAGGTTGGTAGTGACAAAAACCTGTTCTACAAAATCTTCTAATTTGGTAGCCATACCGATTTTGCCTTTTCCTCCCCTTCTCTGTTTTCTATAAGTGCTCAATGGAAGACGTTTTAAATATCCATCCCTCGTGCGGGTTATTACAATATCTTCTAAGCCAATAAAGTCTTCAATATCATGTTCTTCTTCTTCTTCGACAATCTCAGTTCTTCTCTCATCACCATATTTTTCTTTCATTTTTGTCAACTCAGCTTTAATTATCAGCATGAGTTTGTTTTCGTTTTGCAGTATATCTTCCAAATAAGCGATGCGTTTTATTAATTCCAAATATTCTTGTAAAATCTTTTCGGTTTCCAGAGAAGTAAGGCGCTGTAATTTCATATCTAAAATTGACTGTGCTTGAATATCACTTAATCCAAACCTGCTTTTGAGTTTAGCGTGTGCTGTTTTAGTATTTTTGGATTTTTTAATAATCTGTACTACTTCATCAATGTTAGACAAAGCTACTTTTAATCCCTCTAAAATATGTGCTCTTTCTTTGGCTTTTTTTAATTCATATTTGGTTCTTTTCTCTACTACATCTTTACGATAAATTAAAAAATATTTCAACATTTCTTTTAAATTAAAAATTTTAGGCCGTCCATTGGAAATTGCTAAAAGATTAATTCCAAAGACGGTTCTCATCCTGGTATGTTTATATAAATTATTTAACACTATATCGACATTAGCATCTTTCTTTAATTCGATAACCAACCGCATTCCTTTTCTGTCTGATTCGTCCCGCAGAGTTGTAATGTCGGAAATAGATTTTTCTTGGATCAGATGGGCAATATTTTTAATCAGCTTTTCTTTATTTATCTGATAAGGAATTTCTTTAATAATTATTCGGGGATTCTTTTTACCTTCTTTATTCCCATTATCCACTCCCTCAGTAAAAATAGCAGCTTGTACTGTTATAATTCCTTTTCCGGTTTCATAAGCTTTTCTTATTGCCGCCTTACCACAAATTATAGCTCCAGTGGGAAAATCGGGCCCTTTAATTGCAGTCATTAATTTTTTAATCGTGACTTCCGGGTCTTCGATCATCATTATTAGACCATCTATTATCTCTCCCAGGTTATGTGGTGGAATATTAGTGGCCATTCCTACTGCAATTCCCGAAGAACCGTTTATTAAAAGATGGGGGATTCTGGCAGGTAAAACTTCCGGTTCTTTAAGGGAATTATCATAATTAGGAGCAAAGTTAACCGTTTCTTTGTCTATTTCTGCTAGCAGCTCTTGGGAAATTTTGGACATGCGAACTTCAGTATATCTTTGAGCAGCAGCAGGATCACCATCTATTGAACCAAAATTCCCTTGACCGTCGACCAGAGGATAACGATAAGAAAAATCTTGAGCCATTCTCACAATCGTATCATATACTGCCATATCGCCATGGGGATGATATTTACCTATTATATCTCCTACTATTCGGGCCGATTTTTTATAAGCCTTATCGGGTGTATTACCCATTTTTTCCATAGAATATAATACGCGACGATGAACCGGTTTTAGCCCATCGCGAACATCGGGTAAAGCTCTCCCTATTATTACACTCATAGCGTAACTAAGATAGGCATCCTTTACTTCTAATCCGATATCAACCGGTAAATCTCTTCTGTTTTCTGTAAATTGTTCTTCCTTATTTTTTTGTTCTTCTTGTGATTTATTATTTTTATTATCTCTATCTTTCATGAATTAATAATTCTCCAATTTATTTTGTTGTTAGTACGGAATAATAGTTTTACAGTTTTTAGTTTACCAACAACTATATTTAAATATCCAAATCTTTCACTTCTAATCCGTGTTGATGTATAAAATCTTTTCTGGGTTCAACCTTCCCTCCCATTAAAATTGTAAACATGTCTTCAGCTTCTATATTATCTTCCAATTCTATTCTCTTTAAGAGTCTGTTTTCTGGGTTCATGGTTGTTTCCCATAACTGATCAGGGTTCATTTCCCCCAAGCCTTTATATCTTTGAATTCGAGGATTGCCTCCCACCTCTTTTAATTTATCCTTTAGTTCCCGGTCGTTAAACAAATAATGACTTTTTTTGTTATATTCTATTTTATAGAGAGGAGGCATGGCGATATAAATGTTTCCTCTTTCTATCAATGGCTTCATATGTCGGAAGAAAAAGGTTAAAAGTAGAGTTTTTATGTGGGCTCCATCAACATCTGCATCAGTCATAATAATTATTTTATAATATCTTAATTTTTCCATATCCAGGTCTTCACCAATATTTATCCCTAAGGCGGTTATAATGGATTTTATTTCATTATTGTCCAATATTTTATGCAAGCGGGCTTTTTCAACATTTATAATTTTTCCCCTCAAGGGCATAATCGCTTGAAACCTTCTGTCCCTGCCTTGTTTTGCGGAACCACCAGCAGAATCACCCTCTACTATAAATATTTCTCTAAAATGAGGATCTTTTTCCGAACAATCTGCTAATTTTCCAGGAAGAGTACCCATTCCTAAAATTCCATTTTTCTGACGAACCAGGTTTCGGGCTTTTTTAGCTGCTTCCCTGGCGGTTAAAGCAGAAATAGATTTAGACAATATCTTTTTACTTACACTTGGATTTTCATTAAGAAAATTGTTTAAACCTTCCCCTATAACAGAAGATACTATGCCTCTCACTTCACTGTTTCCCAATTTAGTTTTGGTTTGTCCTTCAAATTGGGGATTTAGTAATTTTACACTGATTACAGCAGTCATTCCTTCCCTTACATCATTGCCGGAAAGACTGTTTAATCCATCTTTTAAGGGCGATTTTTTTTCATTAGGTGATATATTGTTGCGGGCGTAATCATTTATTACTCTGGTTATTGCTCCCTTAAAACCGGCTAAATGGGTTCCACCTTCTTCGGTATTTATATTATTAGCAAAGGAAAGTATATTTTCCATATAACTATCATTATATTGCAGAGCAACTTCTACTTCTATATCATCCTTTTTTCCTTTAAAGCAGATAGGTTTTTTAAATAAAACATCTTTATTTTTATTTAGGTAATCAACAAATTCACTTATTCCACCATTATATTTATAGGAAATCTCTTTAACTTCTTCTCTTTTGTCTTTTAAATTAATTTTAACCCCGGCGTTTAAAAAAGCAATTTCTCTTAAACGATGAGTGATGGCGTTAAAATCGTAATTGGTATCCTCAAAAATACTAGAATCGGGCTTGAAAGTAATCTTAGTACCTGTTCGGGAGGACTTCCCTATCTTTTTTAAACCGGATATTGCTTTCCCTTTTTCAAATCTCTGAAAAAATATCTTTTTATCTCTGGTCACTTCTACTTCCAGCCATTCCGAAAGAGCATTCACCACTGATATACCTACTCCATGTAATCCTCCGGTAACCC
>JAYEGH010000059.1:0-4588 GCA_034659055.1 Candidatus Caldatribacteriota bacterium | reverse complement strand
TTTTTCTTAATGTATTCAAGATTTACTTCATATTCCTCTTCTTGAAATTTTCCAATGACTACACATGGACTGTTTTGCCAGAATCTTAAAATAAATTTATCCGTATTGGACATTTTTAAAATCTGTTCTTCTATTTTAAAATTTTTTTTGGGTTCGAAATTAGGAGTATCAATTAGAATTAACTTCATTTTCTAGTTCAGCTCCGTGTAATACGATTAATAGAACGAATAGAACGATAAAAAGTAATATAATCAAAATATAAAATAATCATTTTCTTTTTTTGGATTATTTACATATAGTGAATATCTATATGAGACACTCCACAATCTATTTTTATCTCTGCCTTAAATTCTGCTGTATCATAATTATTTGAGATATACATATCATTTTTTCTGATAAAGTCGTCAAGGTCTTTTATAGCAATTCCTGAATCGATATTTATAATTGTTCCCACATTTTTAGGTATGGCAATATCAATATTAGATACACCGGTATCTATAACTATTTCAGAATCGTATTGAGGTACAACTAAGTTGATATTACTTGCTCCACTTTCAATATAAAGTTTTTCTATTTTGAAATTTAACAAATTACAATCTGCATTAATAGCTCCTGTTTCTATAGATAGATTATATATTATTTGATTATTTAATTTTAATTGCCAATCATTTTTATTATTATAAAAATTTTTCTTAGTAGGGGAATGGTAAATAAGAATATTGGCTTCGTTGTCAGTAGTAGAATATTTTTCAAAAGGTTCAAATTCTTTATATTTATATTGTGAAATGCATTCATAAAGTAGAGGGCTGGATTCACCTAAGGTAAGTGTACCCACATCAAATTTTAATTTAATGGAAGCTTTTTCAATTTCAGGTTGAACATTAACTTCGGAAGATATTTCGCTTTCTTGGGTTGGTTCAGGTTTTGGAGTTGTTTCATTTTCAGTGTCCAGGGATATTTCAGCCTCTGTAGCTGTCTCTAATTTTGGAGGCTCTTTTACTTCTGCAATTATTTCTCGACTTAGAGTTTTTGTTTCAGGTGATATTTCTCTTTCAAAACTGATTCCTGAATAACTTGTTCCCAATCCAACTATAATGGCTAAAAATATAATTAATGGACCTAGAAAATTGAGATTTCTTTCTCTGAAGATGATGGATAAACCGGCACTGACTAAGAGTAAGGGCCAAAGCTTAATGACATTGTACCATACAGACCATTCTAACATTCCCAGAGTATTTGCTAGAAGAACTAAACCAATAAGAAGAATACTAAGACCTTTAATTATCTTTCTTAATTTCATTTTTTCACCTCGAATTTTATTAATTTACCGATTTACCAATTAAATTAGTCGATAGTAAATAGTGAATAGTCGTTAGTAGGACAGGCGTCCTGCCTGTCTATTTCTTCAACGCTTTTCTCTGTAAATTTTTAACTCGCAACCTGCAACTTGTAACCTGTATTTTAACTGGTAAACTGGTAAACTGGTTAACCGGGTAACTGGATAACTAATATCCTGTACGCTTTACGCTATTATACGCGATACTACTTTTACTCTTTTTTACTAATAACCGACCAGGCATTAGCAATCAAAAGATCAATCAATCTTTCTTGGTCAGATAAAAAATCAGGATTTAAACTTAAAGCCGTTTCTCCTTCTCTTAAGGCATTTTCATAATCTTCACTGCGATAGTAAGTTAAGCCGAATTTGTAATGCGCTTCTGAAGATATATGATCCGAATCCGCCAGTTGAATGGCGAGCTCATAATTTTTAGCTGCCTTTTGAAGATTTCCGCCATTATAATGCATGTCACCTATCTCGATAAAAGCTTGAGAAAAATTATCAAAAGTGAATTCTTTCATTCTAAGCGGATAAGTGGTTTGGGATAAAATCTTTTCTTTTATTGCCTCGGCATATTTTTCGCCTTTTAAATCAATAATTCCCAAACGATAATAAGCCATAGCTACTGATTTTTTGTCTTCGGTAAATTGAGTAGCTTCTTTATATGCGGTTACAGCTTTATCGATATCTCCTATACTGTGATAATAATCCCCTAAATTTAAATAAACAGTAGCATTTTCCTTGTAAGCTAAAAAATTTTCCAAGATATAAGGACTGGATCTAAGTTTTCCTAATTCTATATAAGTTTCTGTAGCTTCAATTAATTGGTCATTATCTTGATAGAGTTGAGCTAACTCACAGATAAGTTTATCATTTTGAGGCACCAATTCTACAACTTTTTCGAATTCGGCAATTGCCAAATCATACTGGAGGGTTTCTTTATAAATCAGACCCTTTAGGTAATAAGCAATAGCATTATTTGGATCCTCTGCAGTAATAAGGGATAAATTTGAGAGTGCTGTTTCCTTTTCATCTAATTTATATAAGGCATAACTTTGGTTGATTTTAGCCAATGTACTGTTTTCATCTACATTTAAAGCTTTTTCATATTCCTGTAATGCCGGCTCATATAAATTTAAAGAACAATAGAAATTTCCCATATTAATATAAGTAAAGATGTCAATTTGAGCTCCTTTCCCTTCAATGATTTCTATAAGCATTTTTTCGGTTTCATTATTAGCGAAAGCGGTACTGGTAAATAAGACAAATAAAATTATTAAAGAAAAAACTAAACTTATCATTTCAATTTTTTTATTCATAATGGCCTTCCCTTCTATTTTATTTTGAAAAAATATTTTAAACAGAAAAATTACTAAAAACTAATACTTAATATTATAATTCAACGTTATTTTAAAAAACCCTTTTTTTTAACAAAATATATTTTATTTTTTTTATTTTTCAATGGAAATTTTTTAATAATTTTCATTTTCTATCACCATGAAGAAGTATTTCACTTTTTAAATCTTTGCTTTTTTGGTTAAGGGATTAAATGCATTTTTATTTTATATTATATATGTTTTATTTTTTAAAGTAAATCCCTCTTTTTTATTTAAAATTCAAAACCTTTCTGCATGGTTTTGATGGAGTCGGGTTTATCCGCCCCGGGTTATTTGGTGATTTTTTAGTGGGTTCGATATCTACCTATGCGTGTACCTATCTACTGTACCGGCAGAGGCAGGCGCACGCAGACAAGAATCAAGACCCTACAAATTATATTATATATTACTTATTAATGTATTTGATACCTGATACTTTTTTTGTCTAATGTTGTAATTTTTAAATCAACATATATAATTGAAGAAGGATTTTTAATTATTTTATCGAATAATTTAATCATAGAGGGAAATTCGGTTGGAGTTACTATCCTTAGTACAAACTTTATTTCTCTTTCTTGACACGATATTACAAGGGATACAAATTTAGTTATCAATTAGTTAATTAAGATTCAAATTTATTTTATATGTATGATTTATTAAAAGGAAGGGGTTCACAGGTGAAAATTACCCATAAACTTGCTCAAGATATTGTCGATAAAACTATGAAGATTTTAAGAAAGAATATTAATATTATGGATGAAAATGGAATAATTATCGGTTCTGGCAATAAAAACCGTTTAAACCAATTCCATGAAGGAGCAGCTCAGGTAATTAAAGAAAGAAAAAAATTAGAAATATATTCTAAAGATATTAATCATTTAGCAGGAGCAAGGCCAGGGATTAACCTTCCCATTGAGCACAATAATAAGATTATAGGTGTGGTGGGAATTACGGGCGAACCAAATGAAGTTAGCCCTTATGGAGAAGTAATAAAAATGACTGTGGAAATGATGCTGCAGCAAGAATTTTTATTGAAAGAATTGCATTTAGAACAACAAGCGCGAGAAAATTTTATTCAAGATTTAATCTCCGGGAGAATAGGGAATGATACAGATTTGTTTTTAACTCGGGGACAAATAGTAGGATATGATGTTCTAATCCCGCGAGTAGCCTTAGTTATGGATATTTACCAATTTGAAAAGACTGCAAAGCAAAGTTTGCAGACATTCAAAGGGAAAAAAGAAGGAGAAATCTATTTGCAGAGATTAAAAAATGATGTATTAAAGACTGTTCAAAGGATATTTATTGATAATCCTCAAGAGATTGTATCTTATACGGGAGGAGATAGGTTTGTAGTTTTAAAGATCATTAATCTAAGAGATTCGGATGAAATTTTAAGAAAAAAATTATGTAGAATAGGAGAAAGAATAAAAAATATCATTTCTCAGAAAATGAAATTTAAAGTAACCATAGGAATTGGGGAATATCATCAAGGGATTCAGGGATTGAACAAATCGTTTAAAGAAGCCACTAAAGCATTAGACGTAGGTACAAAATTAGAAGGGGCAGGAGGGATTTACTACATAGATGAGCTGGGTATAGGTAGAATATTAGCAGAGATTAAAAAGGATACTCAGCAGGAAATTATACAAGAGATTTTTTACTCTACAAAAGATCTCAAAGGAAAGAAAATGAACGAAACATTATTAGAAACTTTAAAAGCCTTTTTTGATAATAATTTAAGTATTTCAAAAACGGCAAAAGCTATATATACGCATCGCAATACTTTACTTTATAGATTAAGGAGAGTTAAAGAAATAACCGGTTTAGACCCAAAAATGTTTGATGATGCCGTACAACTTAGAATAGCCTT
>JAYEGH010000058.1:0-4637 GCA_034659055.1 Candidatus Caldatribacteriota bacterium | reverse complement strand
TTTTTGCTTTCATCTTTATCAAGTCCACTATCCCTTTAAGGTTCTCTTCTTTACCAATGGGCAACTGTATTGGAACAGCGGATGAACCGAAAACTTTATTTATCATTTCTTTTGTTCGGTAAAAATCAGCTCTCTCTCGATCCATTTTGTTTACAAAAATAGCTCGAGGAAGTTTATAGTTTTCAGCAAAATCCCACACTTTTTCCGTTTGCACTTCCACTCCGGATACTCCGCATACCACTAATAGAGCACTGTCCATAATTCTAAGACTTGATTTGGTATCAGTAATAAAATCAAGATAGCCGGGAGTATCTGCAATATTTATTGTGTAATCTTTCCAATTTAAAAAAGCAAAAGCAGAATTAATGGTTATCCCTTTTTTTATTTCCCGAGGATCATAATCGGTAGTAGTATTTCCCTGTCCAATGTTTCCCAATCTTGTTATCATTTTAGAATCAAAAAGCAGAGCTTCAGCAAGAGAAGTTTTACCGGAATCACCATGTCCCACCAAAGCAATATTTCGAATTTTATTTATATCATACGCGGCCATTCAAACTTTTCCTCCTAATTCTTGATAATTTTTTTTCTTACTAATTTACTGATTCCAATTTTATCAGATATATTTAAATATATCAAAGAAAATTATCCTATATCTTTTCGGTTTTTAGATAACATATTTCGTAATATTTGGCCAGCATGATAAGAGCTTCTCACTAAAGGAGCAGATGCCACATACTTAAACCCTAAAGACATTCCAATTTTTCGGTATTCTTCAAATTCATCAGGATGAACATACTTCTGCACCTTCAAATGATGAGGTGATGGTTTCAAATATTGGCCTATAGTTAAAACTTCGCAATTTACCTTTCTTAAGTCTTTCATTGTCTCAATTATTTCTCCTTTTTCTTCTCCCAACCCTAACATAATGCCTGATTTTGAAATAATTTTCTTATTCCGAATTTTAACCTGTCTTAATAACTCTAATGAATTCTTATAAACTGCTTTTGGTCTTACAGATTGATATAGACGGGCAATAGTTTCGATATTATGATTAATTATTTCCGGTTTAACATTAATTACTTTTTGTAAAGCTTTCCAGGAGCCTTTAAAATCTGGTATCAATACCTCCACCGTACTTTCAGGAAGTTGTTTTCTGATTTCTATAATGGTATTTGCAAAATATTCCGCTCCTCCATCTGGTAGATCATCTCTTGTAACGGAAGTAACTACAACGTGTTTAAGGTTTAAATGTTTGGCAGCTTTAGCAACATGATAAGGTTCTTTCGGGTCTAAAGGCAGGGGGTTTCCAGTTTTTATTGCACAAAATCTACAATTTCTCGTACAGATATCTCCTAATATCATAAAAGTAGCAGTTCCATTTTTAAAACATTCCCCCCGATTAGGACAAAGGGCACTTTCACAAACAGTATGTAAATTTAAATCTTTTAACAAGGAATCCATTTTGTCTAATACTTTTTGGTCAGGTAATTTTCTTCGCAGCCAATAAAGGTGCCCTTTTTTTTTAATCATTTACCTTTTCCTTGTATAAATCCTGGTATAGATTACCAATATTTCGGAGCATTTCTTCATTATTTTTATTTTTTCTTATCTCAAACATAAAGGTTCCTTTGTAATTAATATTTTTTAAATTTTTCATAAATTCTTCCCAATTTATATTGCCCTTAAAAGGCAAATAATGGTCATCATTTTTTCCTGAATTGTCATGGATATGTAGATGGTATAGATAATCTTTTATTTCCGGCAAACACTCCGCAACTCCGGAATGATTATAAAGTGAAGAGGTTATATTACAGTGTCCTGTATCCAGGCAAATCCCTAAACTTTTTGAATTAAATTTTTTTACTATCTCTAAAACTTCGTTTATATTATCACCTATCTTCCCAGGCAAAATATTTTCTAAAGCAATCTTTATCTCCCAGTATTCGCAAAATTTCAGTATCTCTTCCAAACTTTGTTCACTCTTTTCCCTACGTTTTTTTCTCATTTTTTTATCTTCGATTTTACTACCAGGATGAACCACTAAAATATTTCCCCCCAACCTTAATAGAGCAAGTGCGGCCTTTTCTACTTCTCGAATAGACCATACCCTCTCATATTCTTCAATTAAAGAAATGTCTACTCCATTAGTAGGCATATGCATTGATATTACTTTTATCTCGTTTTTTTTAAATTCTTTAGACATTTGGTCCAGATATTTTGGGTCTTCAAAATCAAAATGTCCCTCTTTTGGTTTTACTTCAATATATTTTATCCCTGCCTCTTTTAATAGAAATAGCTTCGATTTTAATTGATAATCCTGAAGTGGCATAGTTGATATTCCAAAATTCATTTTTTATCCTCTCTTCTTCTATCTATAAGAAACCCCTTTTATTTCTTCAATGTATTTTTGTACGGCGAAGGCAGCGGTAGCTCCTTCTCCACAGGCAGTAACCACTTGCCTTAAGATTTTTTTTCTAACATCTCCACAAGCATAAATGCCTTCTTGTGAAGTCATCATATTATCATCAGTCAAGATATAGCCCTTTTTGTCTAATTTCACTAACTCCTTTAAAAAGTTTGAATTAGGTATGTTCCCCACAAAAACAAATACACCTTGACAGGGAATTTCCTTTTCTTCACCTGTTTCTTTGTTTTGAATCAAAACACCCTCTACTTTTTCCTTGCCTAATACTCTTGTCACTACTGAATCCCAGGCAAAATTTATTTTCTTATTAGCAAAAACTCTTTCCTGTAATATCTTGGTTGCTCTTAATCTATCTCGACGGTGAACAATGGTTGCTCCCCAAACAAACTTAGTTAAATATAAAGCTTCTTCAATTGCAGTATCTCCTCCACCAACCACTACAATCTTTTGGTGTTTAAAAAAGGGAGCATCACAGGTAGCACAATAAGAAACTCCTCTCCCCCTTAATTCTTCTTCTCCGGGGACTTCTAATTTACTCGCTTCTGCACCGGAAGCCAGAATAACAGTTAAGGTTTTATATTCTTGATTATTAATTCTTACTATTTTTACTTTATCTTCTTTTATTTTAATTTCTGTTACCTCCCCGTATTCTATTTTTAGGCCAAATTGGACAGCCTGCTCCTCCATTTTTTGCATTAATTCAGGTCCCGCGATACCATGGGGAAAGCCAGGATAATTTTCAATAATTTCAGTAATAATTACCTGTCCACCAGGAAGGTTTTTTTCAATTAATAGAGTATCCATTCTGGCTCGACTAAGATAAATACCTGCGGTTAAGCCTGCAGGACCACCTCCAATTATAATTGCATCATAAATTATTTCTTCCTTTATCTCTTCTTTGTTATCTATTTTTGGTTTAATTGTTGTTGTTTGCATTAAATAATCTCCTTATTAATTAATTAAGATATGTTTTTTCTCTTTATTTTATTCTTTAATTTTTTAGCTATCTAACTCGATACTAATTTTCACTATATACTATTTTTATTTTTCTTTTATTTTTATTTCGATATTTCCTTTGCCAAACTCTTTTAGAGGAGAAAGAAGTCCCATAATAGTATTCTTTACCATCTTAGATATAAAAGGATTCATGGGAATTATCTTTCCATTAGCTTTTACCACAACTTCAGATTTTAAAGAAAAACAATCACCAACAGTTTTATTTCCCTTCACAATTTCTTGAGCTAATTCATAACAATTTTGAAATCCACATGCTCCGCAATCTAAATTAGGCAGTTTAAATGCTTTACTAATAATTATTTTTGACATTTCTTTTACATCTTCATCATTTAAAATATTAAAGTCAGAAAAGCTTGAATTTGTATCATTGTCAACTAAACTTGTGGTACAAAGTTGCAATCCATCGAATAATTCAGACTTCTCCTTTTCTTCTCTTAAGCAAACAATTTTAGGATAAGTCTTTTCTTTTTTAAGGCCCTCTACCAAAACTATATCTGCTTCTAAATGCTTAATTATTTCCTCTAAATTACTTTTATTTTTTAAAAAGAGTATTGATTCATTAGGGGTAATCGCTGCTACTTGAGATATTCTTTGTTTAATTTTTTCAGTATCCGTATTAACCATATCAATATCTCTTGAAATATGTTTTATTGCCGCTACTCGATAACCTTGAGAAATTAACTCTTTTGTTAATTTTAGAAGCAAGGTAGTTTTACCACTTTTTTTATAACCTATTATACCTACAAATTTCATTATTAAAACCTCACTTTTTTATTATCTTTCTTTCCTCCAACCACACAAATATCTTCACCGGATTAGGGAGGTACTGGGTTTCAAAATCATCATCCATTTCATGGGCATGATAAGGAAAATATATTTTACTTTTTTCTGATAGTTCTATTTTTTCTTTTGAATTTTGTAAAGAATTTTCTATATCTTCTAATTCAACATTTTTTTTACGTAGGTTTGTCAATTCATACAACAACTGTTCTTTGGTTTTATCGCTATCTTTCATTTAAATTTCCTCCCAAAGTAAAGCAGAAGATAATTTATTTTTTATGAGGCAATTATTAAATTTAGATTTCTGCTCTAAGAACTTATTAATGCTATTTAATGTTATATAAGCTTTATGATAAGATATTTAAAAATAAAATAAAAATTGGCAGCTTGGCAATCATAGCAAAAAATATTTTTA
>JAYEGH010000057.1:0-4657 GCA_034659055.1 Candidatus Caldatribacteriota bacterium | reverse complement strand
AAAACATCATCACCTGCAAAAGATAGCCATAATTATGGAAGACTTTACCGATTATGCCCTTGGTTTTGCCTCAACTTTTCCTCATCGAGTGATTCGTATCTCTTTAACCGGCCCCACAGCCAAATCCTTTGACATGAAATTTAAAAGCTGGTTAAAAATGGTTATAACTCATGAATATACTCATATAGCTCATTATGAAATGACCAGCAAGCTTACAACAGCCCTTCGTGCCCTCTTTGGTCAGATACTTACTCCCAATGCCCTTCAACCCATCTGGTCAATTGAGGGTTTAGCAGTTTATAATGAAACTAAATTTACCACCGGTGGCAGAGGTATAGATACCCGATACGATATGTACCTCCGCATGGCTGCCCTAAAAAACAAATTCAACACCCTGGATCAAATAAATGGCTATTATCTTACTTCATGGCCAGATGGTACTGCCCCCTATGTTTATGGCCAATCGCTTATTCATTTTATCGCTCAAAGATATGGAGAAGATAAAATTGTCACTCTTAGTGATATATTTTCCTGTTATCCTTTTTTTGGATTTAATTATGCCTTAAAGCGAACCCTGGGACTTTCCCTCGATGAATTATACAAGGCCTGGAAAGATTCTATAAAAGATAAATATGAAACTCAGAAACAAAATATCATTTCTTCAAAAACTTTAACTAAATCTCAGCAACTCACTGAGTATAATTACTGGGTCGATTATCCCCGCTGGCTCTCTACCCCTGAGGAAGATAAAATAGCAATTAGGGTTTCTACTCCCCATTCTTATCCTTTTATTCAAACTCTTGATCCTTCATCAAGTTCTTTTACTCCCTTAACCTACTCCACCATTAAAAATCAGTCCTTAATTAAAAGAACCTATGGCAGGAATTCTACCTTTAGCATCTCCCCCGACAATTCCAAAATAATTTATGCAAAATTAGATAATTATAAACAATATTATAAATTTTATGACCTCTACTTGCTTGACTTAAAAACAGAAAAAGATATCCGACTCTCTGAAGGGTTGCGCGCTCGTGACCCCAGCTGGTCGCCTGACCCGGATAATCCTCAAATCGTTACAGTAATAAATCAATCAGGAATAAATAATTTAGCACTAATAAATATTGATTTAGAGTCCTTAAAATCATCAAGCAAAAACAGCAAAAATCATGACAATAAACCAATAATCACCAAAGAAGACCTTTCTTATCTAACTAATTTTCAGGATGATACTCAATTATATCAACCATCCTGGTCTCCCAATGGGGAAATGATTGTCCTCTCTGCCTGGCATAACGGTTCTTTGGATATTTATAGCTTGGATCTCACCGATTCAAATCAAGATTACACTCAAAAACAAAACGATACCCTCACTCCAATTTTTCAAGATCACCATAATGACCTCAGCCCCTGCTGGTCTCCTGACAGCAAATATATTTTCTTCTCTTCAGATCGAACCGGAATCTATAATATCTTTGCCTTTTCATCATCCAATAAAAAATTATATCAAATAACCAATGTCTTGGGTGGAGCCTTTGAACCTTCTCTCTCTCCTGATGGCAAACAATTAGCCTATATTGAATACCACGCTTCCGGATATGAACTGCATCTTATGGAAATAAATCCTAAGCAATGGTCAGAAATAAAATATGATAATTTAGCAACAAAAACAAATATACCAAAAGAAGACATTAACACTATAAATATTTCTTCGAAAGACAATTACCCTATCCATCCTTATAATTCACTATCCAGCTTCTGGCCCCCTACCTACTGGATTCCTGCTGCTCAACTCACTGAAATCGACTTGAGCATTGGCTTTTCCAGCGTTTTAGAAGATGTATTGGGATTTTCTTCCTTACCCTTTACCATTACTTATGGATTGCTCAACAATAACCTAAACTACTATTTCAACTATTATAATTATCGCTACTTACCCATCATAAATTTTTATTTATCCGGCAGCACTCCTTTATCTAATCAAAATCAAAACACTACTGATTCTCAATCCTCCTGGTGGAAAGAAGGAAAGACCGGTATTAACATTTATTTCCCATCTAAAGGCCAGACCGCCTCTACCACAAATTCACGCCCCTACAGTCAAAACTTTTCTCTCGGTTATCAATACGAAAAATCATCTGCTGCTGTTGATGATAATTCTTCCGACACATCAGCTTTTTCAAACACTAACCCCACTCAGGAGAAAATCGGCAGCATAAGATTAAGCTACTCTTATTCTGATGCAGAAAAATATGGATTTTCTTTCAGCCCGGAACAGGGGCAAGCATTTTCCTTAAGTTATGAACATGCCGACAAAGCCTTCGGGGGAGATTATACATTTGACAAATTATTATTTGATGGCAGAAAATTTATCCCTCTTCCGTCTCTCCATCATACCTTATCTCTTCGCTTAATCGCAGGCCACAGCAGTGCCGACATATTGGATGAGGAAAAATTTAATTTAGGTGGTCATTATTCTGCAGATAATCTTGCTAATATTGATCTAGATACTTTCTCTCTACGTGGATATAAATCCGCCCTCCTTGAAGGCAATAACCTTCTCTTGACCACTTTAGAATACCGTTTCCCTATAGCCAATATCGAGCATACTCTTAAAATTGGGCCATTCTCCACCTTTTTAGAAAGACTATCTGGCTCCTTCTTTATCGACATAGGAAATGCCTGGGAAAGCACCACCCCAAACACAAGCACAGACACGGACTCTAATGCAAATTCTGAAAATGATGAAATTAATTCCAGTTGGTATGATTTCAAAACAGGAATTGGAGTAGAATTAAAAGCAGATTTTAGTCAAAAATTTGATATTCCCTTTACCGTAAGATTGGGAGCAGCCAAAGCCCTCTCCACACCCAAAGGATATGATATCTACTTCGCTTTAGGCACTTCTTTCTAGTTATGACAAATCTGGTGCCAGGCACCAGAGTTGTCATAAGTGTAAAGTTTGGTGCCTGGCACAAAACTTGTCACTGCTCAAATCAAACCTATTTTACTATGATCTCCCAGGACTAATTCGTAGACTCTGGGCAATTCTTTAGAATGATAAATTTCCACACCTTTCCCGATCAAACACTTCTGCATCCGTCCTTTTATATTCTCAATCCTGGTATTCTCTAATACTACACTATACTCAATTTCGCTCTTTTTAATTTCAACACCGCTAGAAAGGCTGGTAAAAGGACCGATATAGGAATCGATCACCTTAGCCTTGTCTCCAATTATTACCGGACCCAATATTTTGGAATTAACAATTTCCGATCCCTTCCCAATCTTTACTCTCCCTGAAATTTCCGAAACCTCATCCACTTTCGCCCTGCTTACATCTCGCTCCATATCTTCTAAAATTAATCTATTTGCCTCTAATATATCTTTCGGTTTACCTGTATCTTTCCACCAACCTTCAACTACCTCAGCCCCTACCTTATAGCCATTATCAATCAACCATTGAATAGCATCGGTAATCTCCAGCTCTCCTCTTCCTGATGGCTTGATATTGTCAATCGCCTTATGAACACTTTTATCAAAAAAATAAACCCCAATCAAGGCTAAATTACTAACCGGGACTTTCGGTTTTTCAACCAATCTTACCACCTGTCCATTTTTCACTTCTGCCACTCCAAACTGCTGCGGATTATCCACCTTGGTCAACAATATAAAGGCATTATAACTTTCCTCTCTAAACTTTTTACGATAAACATCAATTCCATTTTTTAATAAATTATCTCCTAAATACATTAAAAAATCATCTTTTCCCAGAAAATCACGCGACACCTTAACAGCATGAGCCAAACCTAAAGCTTCCCTCTGCTCAATATAAGAAATATTAACTCCATACTTACTGCCATCCCTCATCTCCTGCTTAATATCCTCGGCGGTTTCCCCAACGATTATTCCGATGTCCTTTATTTTACAATCCCTAATTGCCTCTATTGCGTATAAAAGTCCGGATTTATTGGCAATGGGAATTAAATGTTTTGCACTCGTATGAGTCAATGGTCTAAGGCGAGTTCCTTTTCCTGCACAAAGAATGATCGATTTCATTTTAGTTCCTCCTCTTTTCTTTTAAAATAATAATTTTCTGATATTTCGGCTTAAAATCCCTTTGGCATCCCTGAAAATTTTAGGATTTTTTAAAATTTCTATAAAAATTACAGAATGATTTTCAAAATTTGCTGCCTTTTCAATAATTTCGCTATTTTCTTTAAACATCTTAAATATATTCTTTAGTTCTTTTTGGTTTATCTCTTCATACAATTTTCGAGCCTTTAGTCCAAACTTAATCTCTCTCCCGAATTTCTTTTTCAACCATTTATCATATTCGCCCAATCTATTTTCTTTAATACATTTTACTAAAAGTTCTGCTGACTTCAATCCATAAAATATTCCACCACCGGTCAAAGGTTTTACCTGAACAGCCGCATCTCCCACCAGTGCAACATTCTTGTAATAATTTTTAGTAAACCCTGTAGGGATAATTCCGGCTAATTTTCCAATAATTTCTCCTTTAATTTTATATCTCTTTAAAAACTCTTCTAAATCTCTCCTCGGCTTTTCCGAAATAACTCCCATCCGGATAATATTATTACCCTCAGGGATAACCCAGATAAAAAATGGAATACCTTCTCTAAGATGCACCTGAGTA
>JAYEGH010000056.1:0-4778 GCA_034659055.1 Candidatus Caldatribacteriota bacterium | reverse complement strand
ATAGTGAAAAAAATCAAACCTTTGGTAAATAAAACTTTTACTCCGGGAGTAGTAAGTGATATCGGTAGTTTCGGCGGATTATTTTCTTTAGCAGGAGAAAAATGTGAAGAACCGATACTGGTTTCCGGAACTGATGGTGTAGGAACAAA
Organism: Candidatus Caldatribacteriota bacterium; assembly: GCA_034659055.1. GTDB lineage: Bacteria > Atribacterota > Phoenicimicrobiia > Phoenicimicrobiales > Phoenicimicrobiaceae > JAYEGH01. The sequence goes on along the minus strand of JAYEGH010000056.1, from coordinate 4,629 downwards.
GTTAAAAATTGCCTTTAAAATGGATAAACATGATACGGTAGGCATTGACCTGGTTGCCATGAGTGTTAATGATATTATTACCTGTGGAGCAAAACCCCTCTTTTTTTTAGATTATATTTCTACCGGTAAACTGGAAAAGAAGAAAACAATTACCCTGATTGAAGGGATTGTCAATGGATGTAAAATGGCCGGGTGTGCCTTATTAGGAGGAGAAACAGCCGAGATGCCGGACTTCTATCCTCCCGGGGAATATGATTTAGCCGGTTTTGCTGTAGGAATAGTAGATAAAAAGAAAATAATAGATGGTAAGAAAATCAAACAGGGAGACAAGATTATTGGGTTGGCTTCTTCCGGCCTGCATAGCAACGGATTCTCATTAGTTAGAAAAATTTTATTGGAAAACAAAAAATATCAAATGAGCGACAAAATAGATTGCCTGCAAAATAATCTGGGCGAAGAACTGTTGAAACCAACTAAGATCTATGTAAAAATAATCCTTGGTTTAATAAAAAAATTTGATATTTTAGGAATTGCCCATATTACCGGGGGAGGACTGATCGAAAATGTTCCTCGAATTTTACCCGAAGGATTATCTGTGGAAATAGATTCTGGCAGCTGGCAAAAACCTCCTGTCTTTTCTTTAATTCAAAAGGAAGGAAGCATAGCAGAACAGGAAATGTACCGTACTTTCAATATGGGCATAGGAATGGCGTTGATTGTATCAGACAGTGAATCGGAAAAAATATTAGAAGAACTTGAATCCATGAATTGTGAATCTTACATCATTGGTCAGGTTATTAAAGGGAAAAAACAAACAATAATTAAATAATGACAAATCTGGTGCCAGGCACCAGACTTGTCATAAATGTAAAGTTTGGTGCCTGGCACAAAAGTTGTCATTAAGGGGAAAATCATGATAAATATTGGAATATTGGCTTCCGGAAACGGAACTAATTTACAGGCAATTGTAGAGGCAGTTAAAAAAGGACGCATTGATGGGGTAATTCGCATCGTAATCAGTGATAAACATGATGCATATGCGCTTAAGAGAGCCAAAATCTATAATATTAAAACAAACTCTGTTAATCCCGATGGATTTAACAATAAAGAAGAGTACGATAGAGAAATTGTATCTATATTAAAGGAAAAAGAAATTGATCTGGTTGTATTGGCCGGCTACATGAAAATACTGACCCCTTACTTTATAAATGCCTATAAAAATAGGATTATGAACATTCATCCTGCTTTACTGCCTTCTTTTCCCGGTCTGCATGTCCAAAAGAAGGCAATTGAGTATGGTGTAAAAGTTAGCGGTTGCACGGTTCATTTTGTCGATGAAGGATTAGATTCCGGTCCTATTATTCTGCAAAAGGCAGTAAAAGTAAAAGAAGATGATACCGAAGAATCTTTAACAGAAAGAATTTTAAAAGAAGAACATAAACTCTATTTCCATGCCATTCAGTTATTTGCACAGGGAAGATTAGAGATAAAGGGAAGAAGAGTTATTATTAAAGAAAGGCTGATATAAAATGAAGATATTAGTGATAGGAAGCGGTGGTCGGGAACATGCCCTGGTATGGAAGATAAACCAAAGTCCTCAAGTTTCTAAAATTTATTGTGCCCCTGGTAATGCCGGAATTTCCAACATAGCACAGTGTATCGCTATAGGACCTGACCAGATAAGCGAATTGGCAGATTTTGCCCAAAAAACAAAAATTGATTTAACCGTAGTAGGTCCCGAATTATCTTTATCATTGGGAATTGTCGATGAGTTTAATCAAAGAGGATTAAAAATATTCGGTCCCACAAAGACAGCAACAGAGATAGAATCAAGTAAAGTCTTTTCTAAGTATATGATGAAAAAATATAATATTCCTACGGCCGATTACCGGGCTTTTACCGGGCATGAAGAAGCTCAGGCATATCTTCAAAAAAAGGAATTTCCGCAGGTTATAAAGGCAGATGGTCTGGCGGCAGGCAAGGGGGTATTTATCGTTCGCGATCTAAGGGAAGCTGAAGATGCCCTTTATGCGATTATGGACCAAAAGGTTTTCGGTGAGGCCGGTAGCCGAATTATCTCGGAGGATTTTCTGGAAGGGGAAGAAGTCTCAGTGCTTGCCTTCAGCGACGGTGAAAATGTTATTCCCATGGCTGCCTCTCAGGACCATAAAAAAATATATGATAATGACCGGGGACCGAATACCGGCGGGATGGGTGCTTACTCTCCTGTTCCTTTCTATGGTGAAGATTCCAAAAATGAAGTATTAATAAAAATTCTAAAACCAATAATTAGAGGCCTAAAAAAAGAAGGTCGGGAATATAAAGGGGTCATTTATGCCGGACTGGTTTTTACTGAAAAAGGGATAAAGGTATTGGAATTTAATGCCCGGTTTGGTGATCCTGAAACTCAGGTTCTTTTACCGAGGCTGGAGACAGATATTGTTGAAATATTTAAGGCAGTTATAGAAGGTCATTTATCCAAAATAGATATAAAATGGAAAAATAAACCCGCAGTATGTGTTATTGCTGCTTCCGGCGGCTATCCCGCGAAATATCAAAAAGGAAAAATAATTTCCGGATTGAAAAAACTGGAAAATAAAGATGATATATATGTCTTTCATGCGGGCACGAAATACAAGAACAGAGAAATAATAACCTCAGGCGGAAGGGTTATGGGGATTACTGCCTGGGCGGAAGATATAGGCAAAGCTCAAAAAAGAGCTTATGATGGGATTGAAAAGATTTATTTTGAAGACATGTATTATCGAAAAGACATTGCACAAAAAGCCATAAAATAATATTTAAATGTCATTCCCGCGAAGGCGGGAATCCAGGATAAACCTGAATAGACAATAGTCAACATATAATCTAATTTAATGAATAAAGCAATCAGGAAAGGAAATAATAAAATGAATAAAATAAAGCGAGCGCTGATCAGCGTTTCCGATAAAGAAGGCATTGTCGATTTTGCCAGAGGATTACAAGAATTAGGAATTGAAATCATATCTACCGGAGGGACAGCTAAGCTTTTGCGTCAGGAGAATGTTGAAGTAACCTTAATCTCCGAAGTAACCGGTTTTCCGGAAATACTGGAAGGGAGAGTAAAGACCTTACATCCCTTGATCTTCGGTGGAATACTGGCAAAAAGAGAAAGTGCTCTGCACCAACAACAGATAAAAGAACAGAAGATAGGCCAGATAGATTTGGTGGTTGTCAATCTGTATCCATTTGAGAAGACCACTGCCAGAAAAGATGTGACACTGGAAGAAGCCATTGAGAATATCGATATCGGCGGACCCTCCCTCTTGCGGGCGGCAGCCAAGAATTACCAGGATATCAGTGTGGTCATCCAGCCGGAAAATTATCCCGCAATCATCAGGGAATTGAAAGAGAATAATAGGGAAATATCCTTGAAAACCAAAAAAAGATTGGCAGTGAAGGTGTTTGAACATACTGCCTATTATGATGCGATGATCAGTAAATATTTAAGTAATAATATGCTCAAAGAAAAAAAATCATTTCCTTCAAATTTAAATCTATCTGCCAAAAAGAAAATGGATCTGCGATATGGAGAAAATCCGCATCAACATGCTTCTTTTTACCGGGAACCCTTTATCGATGAAGCCAATCTCGGTAATGCCATACAATTGGGCGGTAAAGAATTATCTTTTAATAACTTGGTTGATCTAAACGGAGTATTGGAAATTATAAAGGATTTTAATGAGCCGGCTGTTGTCTTTGTAAAACATACCAATCCGTGCGGACTGGCATCAGCAGAAAACATCCAAACAGCTTACAAAAAGGCTTACGAAGGAGACCCCCTATCTGCCTATGGAAGTATTATCGGAATAAACAGAGCAGTGGATGCCGAGCTTGCTCATCTAATCAACAATACTACATTTGTAGAAGCAATTTTAGCCCCTGATTTCCAAGAGGATGCCTTGGAAATTCTAAGAAAAAAGAAGAATCGCCGGATACTAAAAGTTGGTGATTTATCAAAAAAAGATATGCAAGTTAAGGATATTAAAAAGATATCGGGTGGTTTTCTTGTACAGGACAGAAATTTGCACGAACTTAAAATTGAAGATTTGAAGATAGTTAGTGAAAAGAAACCTGCTCGGGAAGAATTGAAAGAATTATTATTTGCCTGGAAAACAGTAAAACACATCAAATCCAATGCCATTGTTTTAACCAAAGATAAACAGATAGTAGGAGTTGGAGCCGGACAAATGAGCCGGGTTGATTCTGTGAAGATAGCGGGAATGAAATCAAAAGATCGTTCAGATGGTTCCTGCCTTGCCTCTGATGCCTTTTTCCCGTTCAGGGACGGTGTGGATGAAGCAGCCAAAGCAGGAGTAATTGCCATTATTCAACCGGGAGGTTCTAAGCGCGACCGTGAAATCATAGATGCCGCCAATGAAAATGGACTTGCTATGGTATTCACCGGTACAAGATGTTTCAAACATTAATATTATCAGTAGGGTACAAGATGTTTCAAACATTAATATTATCAGTAGGGGCAGACACAAGGTTTGCCCCTACAACTTGCAATTTCTTCTTTCTTCATATCTCCTCCCCCTTGAGGGGGGAGGATTAAGGTGAGGGTGAATATCTTATGTCATTCCCGAG
>JAYEGH010000055.1:0-4793 GCA_034659055.1 Candidatus Caldatribacteriota bacterium | reverse complement strand
AATCCTCCCATACATATCCTGAGACTATTGCAACACTTTTGTCATATAATTGTTCGGTTGTTTGAATGTCTTCAGAGTCTTTTGTATTGATAATTACACCGGGGAACTCTAAATAAGGAGATGAAAAAAGCATGTATTTTCCCCTTTGTGGAGTTTGTGCTGCCGCAGGAAGCATATCCACTTCTCTATTTTTGGCTTTTTGCAGGACTTCATCCCAATCTTTGCAGTGGATAACCTGGAACTCGATTCCCAATTTACTTTCAATTATTTTCATGAATTCAGCAGATATTCCGGTGTAGTTTTCATCTTTATCTATCTGTTCTATTGGTGGAAAATAAGGGTCAGGTGCAATCTTTAAAATTTTATGTTCAGAAATCCATTGTTTTTCTTCAAGAGTCAGTTCTGTTTTTTCTGCCCATGCCCATAATATAGAAGAAAGTAAAATAGTTACAATTAAAACACATATTGAGTATAATTTTATTCTATTCATCGTCCTTCCCTTTATAATTATTATTTTAGAATAATGGGGAATATTGACCTCAAATATCTAGTATTGATTTAGTACAACTACAACAGTCTCTTGTATCATTACTCTATTTAAATAGAGTAATGTATTCGGATAATACAAATAATCGATTTCTGGATAAACCGGTTATTTCCTTGAGTAAACCCAATCACCGAAAATCTACAATTAAGCGAAAAGCAGCAGCAAAACCTATACCTAAATGCTCAGATGCTTGATTGACAGAAATCACCGGGTTAGAAAATAAAAATGATAATAAGCTCCTTTATGCCTTTCAAAAAAATCAGAAAGATACAAGGTTGCTTTTTGTAGTATCTTTAAGTCAATCAATTCTGATACAATCAACAGCCTTCCAATCCTTCCATTACCATCTAAAAAAGGATGAATGGTTTCAAACTGATAATGACTCATAGCAATTTTTATTAAATTAGGTATGCAAAGCTTTCGATTGTGCCAAAATTTTTCCAATTCGGTTAAGAGCCCTGTCAGCTCTTCGGGATGTGGAGGAACGAAAAAGGCATCCTTTAGACTTGATCCACCTATCCAATTTTGGCTTTTACGCATCTCCCCAGGCAGTTTATGTTTTCCTCTCACTCCAGAATTATTTATATATTTTTTAAATTGCAATTTTATATTATCGTTTATTATTATAACTGTCAATAATAAATATATAATTATCACTTACTAAGTATTATGCATGTATAACCAATTTTATAACTAAAAGTAATAATAACGATTTCTCTTATTATCACTTTATTCGTAAAATGATAATAAGCCTAATACAGATAAATCCAGCATAGGAAATAGAGAGGTAAATATTTTTCTTCTCACTCCCTCTCCCCTCGGAGGGAGAGGGTTGGGGAGAGGGGGAATATTTTCTGTCATTGCTCCCTCGGTGAGCGTGGCAATCTCATAAAAACTATTACATAAAAGGTAAAAACTATGGAAAGAAAAATGCCAGTTAACAAAATTAATTCTTATACCACTATACAGAACTACTTTTTGGCTCATTGGGTAAATGTAATCGGCCTTGGCCCGGCTATACTATATCTCCAGCTCTTAAGCTATTGCCATAAAGGAAAAGACCCCGCCTGGCCTTCAATTCAAACTCTGAATAAAAGAATGGTTACTACCACCAAGACTTTGATTAAATACCGCAATACTCTAATAGAATATGGTTTAATTAAAAAAGTAGTAAAACAAAAATCTTCCTCCGGAAGATACGCCCATAATATCTATCCGGTAATCTTATTAGATAAAGAGAAATAGCAAATATTAATATTTTTTCATCTGCAAATACTTTGGAAACTTTGGCAAGGGATCCAACTAATCCAAATGGTAAAACCATATCAAATGTTAATATTTTCCAACCATTTTTAATTTCTATTACATCTTCATTGTCATACTTGGATTGCTCTACAATCACGGTTATTTCGTTCTTGCCGATTATATTCGTAAACGCATTCACAAAAGGTCTCTTTGATTTAATTATTTTCTTATTTGTTTGCTTTTTTGTCTTTACAGTATTCTATTTGTATTAATGATATAGTAAATATAGGTATTTATTATATCGCTTAAACGAACCCCTTTTAAAGCCTTATAAAATAAGGCTTTCCGGCTACACCCCAAATAAGCCATTTTAAGCTATCTCAGGCGCGAATCTTCAAAAAGACATCAAATCACCTTAACCACCATTTAAAAACCTCACTATTGCGGTATTTGTTGAAACGCTTATACTGCAAGGCTTTCAGAGCCCTAAAATGCAATTTTCAGCCTCTTTTTAGCTCTTTTTCTCAATATTTTAGTTGCTATATTAGAATCCCATATAACAAAAAAACGCGGAAATCCTTATGTTTCCTGCGTTTCAAAACTTTACTATTTTATCCTGCAAAAAGTACAAATTATCTAATTTCATATATATTCATTTCTCTTGTTTTACTAAAAACCAGATTTTACTGTTTCTCTATTTTTACTCCTTTTTTTAATTGAACCGCCTCCTGTTATGCCCAGGAAACCCTTATAAATAAAGACTTTCGGCGTATTTTTAAAAATATACATATCCTAAAAAATTCCTCAGCCCCCATTATTATACCTTTACCGCTAAAGTTAGCAAATTGTTAGGCTGGGACACCTGCCCTATTTATCTAATTTAAAATCAAAATATTAATTATCTAATAAAATAGGATGTGTCCCTATTTATTTAAACTACATGATATAACTCTCTTCTTGACAATAGAATCTTTTTATTGTAAATTGATAAGCACTTTTAATTATCACCTAAATTATAAAATTGTAATTTAAAATAAAGAGATAGGAAGAAATAGATATGAGCTTAATTGACTTTGGTATTTTGATTCCCTTCGTCTTAATTACCACCTTTACCCCGGGTCCAAATAACCTGAGCTGTGCTTCCATGAGTATTAATTTTGGAATTAAAAAAACTATGAATTATATCTACGGAATTATTACCGGATTTTTCTTACTGCTGTTACTCTGCGGATTTTTTTCTACTGTGCTTTTCAAGGCTATTCCCTCTATCGAACCCATCATGCGCTGGGTTGGAGCAGCTTATATTCTCTATTTAGCTTATAGCATTTTTAAAGCCAGTTTTTCCACTCAGGAAAAATCTAACCAGTATCTCTGGGGTTTTTATAAAGGTGTATTACTCCAATTTGTAAATCCTAAAGCAATCATTTATGGCCTAACACTTTACTCGGTCTTTCTAAATCCACTCATTGGTAATCCCTTCTATATCATCCTCTTCTCCTTGGGCTTTACTCTCGTAGGTCTCTCTGCTGTTTTAGCCTGGGCTTTATTCGGGGCAATTATTAACCAATATTTGCATAACTTAAGATTAAGAATTGTTATAAACAGTATTTTGTCCCTTCTTTTAGCTTACACCGCAGTAAAGATTAGTGGAATACTTTCCTGATTAAATTCTTTTTGGGAAATTTTGCAAAAGTTCACTTCTTAATTAAAAAACTGATTTTTCTTATCTTCCATCAATTTGTCAGGAGAGGGTTGTTTATGCTCAGTAATTCGATTACTTTTTCTAACCTTTTTTTAAGAATTTATCTATTCCCAGAAAATTCTTTCTGCATTATCATGATAAATCATTCTTAAAGTTTCATCATCAAGATGAAGTCCTTTGTATACTTTATTAGGGTCAACTTTACTACGAGATTTTTTACTCATTTTGCTAAAAAGCTCAGAAGGTAAAGTAAATTCTTCTTTCTCTAACATATCAAAATAACTTAGAGTGATATTGTCCAGATAAGTCCGGCTTTTGGATTGATGATCAGTAATTACCATATCTGTTCCGAAGGTAATCCGATCCCGATATTTCTGTACAAATTTTCGGAAGTTTTTTGAATTACTAGAGATTCTTTCAAATCCTGCTACTTGAAAATCAGGGTGTCCGAAACTAACATCAGTATATAAATTAGGATAATCATCAAGTAACCGAACTAAGAAATTGAGATTCCTTGAAGTTAGAACAAAATGGGGTGCGTGAATTATCAAATTTGGGAAAGTCTCTAATATCTTTTCAAATTGTTTAAAATAGGGACGGCTACTGTTTATATGGTAAAGAATGGGAATTTCCTCATCCTCACAGTACTGATATATTTCCATCATTCCAGGGTCATCAAGGGGAAGATCTAAAAAATGGTCATGGAAAAATCCATGCCCATTCCATAATGTTAAACCATTCGCTCCAGCAGTAATATATTTTTTTAGCTTTTCTAACTTGTTCTCATCAAAAGGATCAATAGTACATAAGGCAATAAATTTATCAGGATATTTTTTACTAATCTTAATTATTTCCTCATTATTCTCATCAATTCCAGTAAAACCATATTTGAGATCAAGATAAAATGTATAATTAGAGGTTCCTAATAAAAGCATCTTTTCGATCTGACAATCTTCCATGTATTTTAGAATCAGAGGAATATTATCCAAAGATTGAATATGTTCGTGAGCATTTTAAATAGGGACACATCCTATTTTTTTTATGATTTAATTTCCCCTTTTTGAACACAGGGGGCGGTCCCTGTTTTTTCTGTTTTTTTCTAATGCTGCATATATTTTACAAGCTCAATTTGACCTTGTAATTCATTGTCTTCAAATATCCTGCTCTTAAGAGGTAGGGCTAATTCCGGGTCAATAACCCATTCAGCTATCATTATATCCTCTTCATCAGCCTGGAAAAGTTGGCATACAAACCCTTCTCTTCCCGCAATCTTCTCCTTGCCTATTACCTTTATTATCC
>JAYEGH010000054.1:0-4822 GCA_034659055.1 Candidatus Caldatribacteriota bacterium | reverse complement strand
GACGAATGATTACTTATAACTTAATATTTGGTTGTAATAAAAAAATAATCATAAAATTTTAAATCAGTCATTGCAGATAATAATGATTTAAATTTACGAGATTGCCGCGTCGTTTCACTCCTCGCAATGACAGATTACTCTTTTAATTAACAAAATAAATATTTACTAATAGAAGTATATAATTTTGAGTTTTTCTTGAACTCAATCTTCTCTTAATTTCTTAATTGGTCAATTGGTCAATTGGAGAATTGGTAAATTGGTCAATTAATTATTATTTGACTTTTTAAAATTATTTGTATAGAATTATTAAAATTTAGAAATATGTTTAAATATATGATAGGAAAGTAGATTATCTTTCTAAATCAATAGTAAACAGATAATCGAAAGACACCTAACAAATATTAAGTTGAAAAAATACAAAGTAAACTTAATCGTATGGCAAACGTTAATTAGCTGTTGAGCGGAATGACAATCAGTTCATTCAAACAGGGTGGCACCGCGAGAAATTCTCGTCCCTGATAATACATTTTGTGTATTATCAGGGATTTTTAATTTTAAAATAAAATATCATCCTATCTTGATTAAAATTATACTTACAATTATTAGGAAATAATTAAAAAGGATAACAATCTTTTAATGAAAAAAAATGAAAAAACAAATGAACCTGTCAAAATGTTAGGGGAAATTCTAATATACTATAAAATTATAGACTTAAAACAACTGAAAGAGGCATTAGATATTCAAAAGAATAGAGAAAAAAGAGTGGGGGAAATACTCATTGATATGGGAATTGTTACACAAGATGAAATAAATTGGGTATTAGGTAAACAACTAAATTTACCATATGTGAATATTAATATGGAAAATATTGATAGCAAACTATCTAATTATATCCCGGAAGTTACATTAAGAAAATTTAAAGTATTACCAATAATGGAATTAAATGATGAATTGATTATAGCCATGGCTGATCCTACAGACAATGAAGCAGCTAAAACGATTCAAAATATCACCAAGCGCAAATTAAGATTTGTTTTAGCAACATATAAAAATATCAATGACACGCTTGACCTGATATTTAAAAAGTAAAAATAACATAAAAGAAGAGGTGTAACAATGGAAATAAAAGAATTGTTAATTATAGCCAAGGAAAAAGAGGCTTCTGATTTACATCTTAATATAGGAATTCCTCCGGTACTTCGAATTGATGGGAAATTAATAAAAATGGATTTGCCGGAATTAACCCCGGAAATTACTCATGGAATGATATATAGTATTTTGAGCGAAAAACAGAAAACTAACTTTGAAAAAAATGGAGAATTAGATTTATCATACGAATTAATAAATGTATCGAGATTTAGAGTAAATATCTTCAAACATCGTCGTGGAGAGGCAGCAGCCTTTAGGCTGATTCCAGAAAAAATTAAGGAACTTTCAGAATTAAATCTACCTACAATACTTTCAGATTTTGCTGAGAAAGACAGAGGATTGGTATTGATTACCGGACCGACAGGAAGTGGAAAATCAACAACTTTGGCTGCTTTAATTAATATTATAAATAAAAAAAGATATGACCATGTTATTACTATCGAAGATCCTATAGAATTTATCCATAATCATAAAAATTGCATGATATCACAAAGAGAAATAGGTTCCCATACTAAATCTTTTGCTGATGCATTGCGAAATGCTTTGAGAGAAGATCCTGATGTAATATTAGTTGGAGAAATGAGAGATCTGGAAACCATTTCTATGGCGTTAACTGCTGCTGAAACGGGACATTTGGTATTTTCCACTCTCCACACTATCAGTGCAGCAGAAACCATAGAAAGAATCATAGATGCATTTCCACCTCACCAACAAAATCAAGTAAGGATGCAATTTGCAGGGTCTCTCTTAGGAGTTATTGCTCAAACTTTAATACCGGAATTAGATAAAAAAGGTAGAGTTCCTGCCCTGGAAGTTATGATTGCTAATCCGGCAATTAAAAATTTAATAAGAGAAGGCAAAACTCATCAAATTTCTTCTACTATTCAAATTAGCAAGAAAGATGGAATGCAAAGTTTAGATCAATCATTAAAAGATTTACTTATGGAAGGAATAATTAGTCAGGAAGATGCAATTAAAAAAGCGGTAGACAAAAAGTCTTTTAGGGAACGCCGATATAATTATTAAAATATAAAATAATAAGGAGAGAAAAACAGTTGCTTATTAAAATTCCCAAAGGAACACAGGATATTTTACCTGAAGATATTAATAAATGGTATTATATTGAAAATATCATAAGAAAGATATTAAATAAATACGGTTACAAAGAAATTAGAACACCTATTTTTGAGCATACTGAACTTTTTATTAGAGGCATAGGTGAAAGTACCGATATCGTCACTAAGGAAATGTTTACCTTTCCTGATAGAAAAGGAAGAAGTCTGACTTTACGACCGGAGGGAACAGCTTCTGTGGTTAGAGCTTATTTGGAAAATAGAATGGATAGAACAGCAAAAGTTACAAAGCTATTTTATTTTGGACCCATGTTTAGATGTGAAAAGCCACAAGCAGGTAGATTTCGTCAGTTTAACCAATTTGGAATTGAAATTATCGGAACTAAATCTCCTGCTGCAGATGCAGAAGTTATTACTGTTGCCTTAGAACTATATAAAGAATTGGGATTGAAAAATTTAAAAGTTTTAATAAATAGCGTTGGCTGCAAAAAATGCAGAGCAGATTACATCAACAAATTTAAAGCATTTTTAGAAAAAAATGAAGATTTGTTATGTTACGAATGTAAAAAAAGAATCAAAAAAAATCCTTTAAGGGTGTTGGATTGCAAGAATAAAAACTGCCAGGCAGTATTAAAAGATGCTCCGAAAATTGTCAATAACCTTTGTCAAGAATGTAACATGCATTTTGAAAAAGTAAAATCTTTACTTGATGATTTAAAAATAGAGTATGCTATAGATGATAAATTGGTTAGAGGATTGGATTATTATACGAAAACTGCATTCGAAATTATTTCAGGTGAACTTGGCGCTCAGAATGCTATTGCCGGTGGAGGTAGATATGATGACTTAATAGAAGAGTTAGAAGGAAAACCAACTCCCGCAGTAGGATTTGCAGCTGGGATTGAGAGAATGATTATTACCATGGATAAACAAAATATCAAATGGCCTGAGGATAAAAGTTTAGATGTGTTTGTTGCTAAGATTGATGAAAAAAATAGCACCATAGCTTTTTTGCTGCTACAAGAGATAAGGGAAAATGGCATGTCTGCTGATATGGATTATTCCGAAGGAAGCTTAAAGTCACAAATGAGAATAGCTAATAAATTAGGGGTAAAATATACCATAATAGTCGGCGAAGAAGAATTATCAAAAAATATGGTCATCATTCGCAATATGCAAACTAAAGAGCAAAAGAAAATTGAAATAAACAACTTGATTAATGAATTATCCTCATAAATTTTAAAAAATTACCATTAAATCTGTGTAATCATTTTTTATAATCTGTGTAATCTGAGTATATATTTAGGAGGAATAATGAAAAGTACAAGAATAAGTAATATTGAAAATTATGTTGAACAGGAAGTGGAAATTAAAGGCTGGCTTTACAATAAGCGTTCGAGTGGAAGCATAAAATTTTTAATTATTCGGGATGGCTCAGGATTTATGCAAGCTACTATGATTAAGGGTGAAGTAGAAGAAAACGTATTTAATGAGGTTGATAACCTTGAATACGAATCTGCCATTAAAGTATTCGGTTTAGTAAGGAAAGAACCCAGGGCTCATTCGGGTTATGAAATTTTGATAAAAAATATTGAAATAGTTAGTAAAGCCGAAGAAAATTATCCTATTTCCTTAAAAGAACATGGAGTTGGGTTTTTAATGAATTATCGTCATTTATGGCTAAGGTCACCAAGGCAGAATGCAATATTAAGAATTCGTGCAGAAATTATCAAATCAATTCGTAATTTTTTGGATAATAAAGACTTCATGCTAATTGATACACCCATTTTAACCCCTGCTGCATGTGAAGGAACAACTAATTTATTTGAGACTGAATATTTTGGAGATAAAGCTTATCTTACACAAAGTGGACAGTTATACAATGAAGCTACTGCTGCGGCTTTTGGTAGAGTATATTGTTTTGGACCAACCTTTAGAGCAGAAAAATCCAAAACAAGAAGACATCTAATGGAATTTTGGATGGTTGAACCGGAAGCAGCTTACGTTGATTTTGAAGAATGCAATAGAATTGAAGAAGATCTGATTACATATATTATTAGCCAGGTATTAAAGAATAAAAGAAAAGAATTAGAAGTTTTAAAAAGAGACATTTCAAAATTGGAGCTTGTTAAAACACCTTTCCCAAGAATTTCTTATGACGAAGCAGTAGAAATGCTAAAGAATGAAGGAGTTAAAATTGAATGGGGAGATGATTTTGGAGGAGAGGATGAAACCATATTATCGAAAAGGTATGATAGTCCAGTGATAGTGCATCGATATCCGACAAAATCCAAAGCATTTTATATGAAACCTGACCCAAAAAGAGAGGATGTGGTCTTGGGTGCAGATATGCTGGCACCGGAAGGATATGGAGAAATTATAGGTGGCGGCCAGAGAATTGACGATTATAAATTACTAGAAGAAAGGATTAAGGAACATAAATTACCCAGGGAAAGTTATGAATGGTATTTGGATATTAGAATGTTTGGTTCAGTTCCACACTCAGGATTCGGCTTAGGGATTGAAAGAACAGTTTCCTGGATTTGTGATTTAAACCATGTCCGTGAAACCATACCTTTTCCGAGGATGTTAAATAAAAT
>JAYEGH010000053.1:0-4823 GCA_034659055.1 Candidatus Caldatribacteriota bacterium | reverse complement strand
AAAAATTTTAAAATTCCTGAAGATTTAATATCAGAAATATCAATTTGAGATACTCCTCTTAATCTATATTCTTCTTTTTTTATCCTGCGTAAATATGTTAAAGGTAATCTCCTGAATCTATTTTCTACATCCTGAAGCGGCTTATAGCGAATAACCGCTTTTTTCTCTTTGACCATCAAAGAAGTAATATTTAATTTTTTTAATAATATCTTTATATATATTATCTCCAATAGATTTCTTACTTCTAGTGAAAAAACACCATACCTATCTCTTAATTCTTCTTTGACCTCTCCTAATCCTTCTAAATCTTTAACTTGTGCTAATTTCCGATAAAGCAAAACCCTATGTTTCAAGTTAGGAATATATTTTTTGGGTATATAGGCATCTATCTTGATATCTACGACAGGTGCAATCTCTTTTTTCTTTTTCTCTATTTCCCCTTCCTCTTTTTCCTTTTCTTTTAATTCCATAATGGCTTCCTCTAATAAGCTACAATAGAGGTTAAAACCAATTTCAGTTACAAAACCATGCTGTTTTTTCCCCAACAGATTACCGGCTCCTCGAATCTCCAAGTCACGCATGGCCAGTTTAAAACCGGACCCCAGTTCACTAAATTCTTTTATCGCCTTCAATCTTTTTTTAGCAGTATCAGAAATTGAATGGTAAACAGGATAAAGAAAATAGGCATAAGCTCTTCTATCGGTTCTTCCCACTCTCCCTCTTAACTGGTAGAGCTGGGAAAGACCAAATTTATGCGCATCATCAATGATAATAGTGTTTACATTGGGAATGTCCAATCCGATTTCAATGATGGTGGTACAGACCAGAATATCATATCTTCTTTCTAAAAAATCAATCATCACATCTTCTAATTCTTCTTCAGCCATCTGACCATGGGCAATCCCAATCTTTGCAGAAGGTATGAGGCGATTTAAATCTCGAGCAATTTTATAGATACTCTTTACTCGATTATGAACAAAGAAAATCTGCCCTCCTCTATCCAGCTCCCTTCTCATCGCTTCCATTATCACCTTATCATCTCTTCTGTAAATATAAGTAGCAATGGGAAATCGATTTTCAGGAGGAGTATTTATCACGCTTAAATCCCTTACTCCTATAAGGGACATATGCAGAGTGCGGGGGATAGGTGTAGCAGTTAGAGTAAGAGAATCAACATCTTCTTTCATTCTTTTTATTCTTTCTTTATGTAAAACTCCAAAACGCTGTTCTTCGTCCACAATGAGCAATCCCAAATCCTTAAATTTTATATCACTTTGTACCAGACGGTGAGTACCGATTACAATATCTACATCTCCACTCTTTAAATTTTCCACAATTTTTTTCTGTTCTCTCCTGGTCCGAAAGCGGGAAAGCATATCAATATTTACCGGAAAAGAATTCATCCTTTCCCTAAAGGTATCATAGTGCTGCTGAACCAAAATGGTAGTAGGCGCTAAAATGGCTACTTGCTTTCCATCTAATATTGACTTAAAAGCAGCTCTGACTGCAACTTCTGTTTTGCCGTAGCCTACATCACCACATACCAGTCTTTCCATTGGCTTGTCAACCTCCATATCGGCTTTTACTTCGGAAAGAGCTTTTATTTGATCAGGGGTCTCTTCAAAAGGAAAAGACATTTCCAATTCCTGCTGCCAGTTAATATCTTTGGTAAAAGCAAAACCCTTTGCTTTTTTTCGAGCGATATAGAGATTGTAAAGTTCATGGGCCATTTTTTGTATTGATTTTTTTACTCTCTTTTTGGCATTGCCCCAGGAGACTCCTCCTAAACGATAAACCTTGGGAGTTTTATCTTTAATGCCTACATACTTGTGCACCAGATTAAACTGGTCTATCGGAACATACAGCTTATCTCCTTCAGCATATTCAACAAAAAGATAATCCTGTTTTACTCCTTTGACATCTAAATTTGTAATTCCTCTATATATTCCTATACCGTGGTCGAGGTGCACTACATAATCTCCCGGTGAGATATCCATTATAGTAGATAAGGATTCACTTTTATATTTAGGCAATCTATATCTTTTTTTTCTTTCCTTCCCGAATATTTCGTTATCTGTAATTAGCAGTACATTCGGGTAAGATAATTTAAATCCTCCGCTGAAATAGCCATGAGTAATAAAAATTACTGATTCTGAATTTTTATAATCTTCCATTTCCCCCAAGGTGAATCTTTTTATTCCCCTCTCTTCTAATATCTCTCCCAATCGATTAGCCCGACCTTCACTCCTAACTAAAATTATGATGCTATTTTTTTCACTTTGCCATTTTTTTAAATCTTTGGTAAACAAGTCCATATTTCCAAAATAGGAATTAATTCCCTGACTTTTTAAAATATATTCTTTAGTAAATTCCTGTCCATTTTCCTTTTTTTCTAAAAAATAATTAAAATTAATCAGCCGTTTTAATCTAAAATTATCGTTTATCTCCGGCCAGAAAATAAAATAGGAGGATGGGGAAAATATTTGATCTCCCATGTCCCTTTCCATTTTCCGGTAAATATCATCAATCTCTTCTTGAAATTTTTCTGCTTTATCTTTAATCGCTTCCGGTTCATTTAAAATTATTATGGTCTCCGAAGGCAGATAATCAAATAAAGTACTGTAGTTATAGTTGGAAATGGCATCATTTGCCAATTCCCGGGAAGTTGAAAGAGTGTAATTGTTAATTTTAGTTATCGATCTTTGAGTGGATGGATTAAAATACCTAAGGGATTCAATTTGATCTCCAAATAATTCTAAACGAATAGGGTTTTCACAGGCAATAGGGAAAAAATCGATAATCCCCCCTCGAGCACTAAATTCTCCCTTTTCTTCGACTACTTCCCTGGAATGATAATTCTGATCAATAAGAATATTTAAAAAATCCTCTTTTTTAAATATATTTCCTATTTTTAATTCCCAACTGCTTTTTCTGAAAGTTTTTGGAGAGACCAATTTAGGCAATAAGGCTTTAATGTCAGCAATTAAAATTGTACCCCTTTGATTATGATCGCCTAAGGATAATTTTTTTAATATATTTATTCGTTGTTGTATTATCTGGGGGTCGGGGCTGATATCTTCATAAGGGAGAACATCAAAGGAAGGAAAAAGAAAAATTTCCCGGTTATCGTCATTACGAGGGTTATTCGAGAAAGTATTTAAATCTTGATATATTTGCAGGGCATTTTCCTGGTTGTCCGTAATGATAAGAAAAGATTTGTTAATTTCTTTTTTTAAGGCAGAAATAAAAAGGGAGCGTGCACTATCATTTAATCCAATGATTCGCAGATTAAAAGCTGTATTTTTTTTAGTTATTTTAACTATATCTTCAAATTCTTGCGATTTATTCCATAAAGATAATATCCCGGGTAATGCCATTAAAATTCCTTTATTTCTGTCAAAAAATAGTTTGACAATTTTTTTATTCCCTGTAGTGGTCGGATTTATCCGACCCGTGTGTTATTTTGCGCGGGCTTGATAAATCAAGCCCCTACATTAACCAATTCACCGATTCTCCAATTCACCGATTCTCCAATTAAAAACAATAATAAGTAATGAATAATAAGCAATAAAGAAAATGCAAAGAGATACAATTTATCAATTGACTAATTCATCAATTAAGATATATTTTTTTTATTTCTTTTATTTTCTGTATTTTTCCAACCGGATAACCGGTAAACTGGCTAACTGGCTAACTCTTTTCTCATCACTTATTATTTATTACTTTATTCTCTCCTAACTTATGAATTCCTCTTTTCTTTATTCTGACTTCTGGCTACTAACTACTGACAACCTATTTTTTCTTTACTAACGATTATTCACTATTCATTAACGACTATATTATTTCGCTAATATTGAAGCTAAATCATAAAGCCTCTTATTAATAGACTTTTGTTTACTAAGGACTGTTTTTAAATCTGTTGCAATGATATCCTCTCCGGATAAACCAACCATTTTAGAAGTTTCACCCTTAAATATATGCTCCACTGCTGCTACCCCGAAACGACTGCCAAGCAATCGGTCAAAAGCAGAGGGTGAACCACCTCGCTGGATATAACCTAAAATAGTAACTCTGGTTTCAAAACCAATCTTGTCTTTTAGATATTTGGCAACTTCATAAGTTTTGCCTACTCCTTCAGCTATAATAATTATACAATGTGATTTTCCTCTATGGTAACCATCTTTTAATTTCAAACTTACATCCTCAAGCTTATAATCTATTTCAGGGATTAAAATTGCTTCCGTTCCCCCTGCAATTCCACTCATCAGTGATAAATAGCCGGAATTTCTCCCCATGACTTCCATAACAAAAGCTCTTTGATGTGAAGAAGCAGTATCTTTTATTTTGTCTATCGCTTCCAAAACTGTGTTTAAAGCAGTATCTACACCTATGGCCATGTCAGTTTTATACAGATCATTGTCGATGGTAGCAGGTATCCCGATAGTTTTTACGCCCAATCGATTTAAATCTTGAGCTCCACGGAAAGTACCATCTCCACCTATAACAATCAGTCCATCAATTTTAAATTCCTTAAGTTTTTTTAGGGCAATATTAAGGCCTTCTTTGGTCTTAAATTTTTCACTGCGAGAAGTTTTAAGGATAGTCCCTCCTCTTTGTATTATTCCTCCAACTGATTTTAGTTCCATAGGAAAAAATTGACCTTCCATTAAACCTTTATACCCTTTTTCAATTCCAAAAACCTCCAAGCCATAAAATATACCTGTCCTGACCACTGCTCGAATAGCAGCATTCATTCCGGAGGAGTCCCCTCCACTACTTAAAACTGCGATCCTTTTCATTATTACCACCCCTTATTAGTCGTT
>JAYEGH010000052.1:0-4847 GCA_034659055.1 Candidatus Caldatribacteriota bacterium | reverse complement strand
ATTGTTCTGAACCACGGGGAGGTTTTCTACATGCTGCCAGCTATAAAAAAGGAATCTGGCTTAACCGTCCTTATAATTTTATTGTGGGAATGGATTCTGTAAAATTCCCCGATTCAGCCCGCAGTAGCTCTATTTTATTGGATATTGAAAAGAAAATTACCGGTCGCATTAATCCGAATAAAGGAAAAGATAAAGAAAATCAATACAAGATGCTGCAATTACTCTCTTCTCTGGAGGGCAGAATTACTCTATCATATTCTCGTTTTAATACTCAAGATAATCGGGAACTGGCTCCATCAAGCTTAATGCTGCAACTTTACCGCTTGGAAGAGGGAGACGGGCAGAAAGATTATTCCGATTTTTATAAAAGCTTTAAAAACACTTCCGGATTCATTCCGGGGGAAACAAATGAAATTCTTGATTCCGCAGATTGGTTCTTGTATTCCGCAAGACATAATCTTTTAAATATTAAACTCTTATTTGAGGATCTTTACCCTGACTTATCTGAAGGTTTTTATGCAGCCCGTCAGAGAGAAGAAAAAGAACTTAACCGGTTTAACGGAAAAGTAATAGTAGACTCTGAGAAGATAGATCCCCGCCTTAACCGGGGGTTGGTGGTATCAAGCTCCAGGTTGGAGTTGATTGCATTTTGTCCTTATCTATACTTTTTAAAATATATTTTGAAAATAAAACCACCTCAGGATATGATTGAAGACCCGGGAGTATGGTTGGACCCTTCAGAAAAAGGGATTTTATTTCATCAAATTTTCGAGGAATTTTATAAAAAATTAAAACAAATGTCCTCAAGCGGGATTTTTATTTCACCATCTTATAGAAAACACTGGCGTATTTTAGAAGATATTATTTTTTACTTGCTGGAGCAAAAGAAGAAGAGATTAACACCTCCCAATAATCTGGTTTATCAGCATGAAAGTAAAGAAATATTAGATTCTTGCCGGTTCTTTCTACATTGTGAAGAGGAAAAATATAGAGGAGAAATACCAACCTATCTCGAATTTGCTTTTGGCACCCGGGATAATAAGAACAAGGAATTAGGAAGAAAAATAAAAGTAATAGAACTATCTCTACCCGGTGGTAAGTCGATCAGTTTTCAAGGGAAAATTGATCGCATAGACAAATTAGATGAGAATAATTATCGTATTATCGATTATAAAACAGGAGTACCTTATGGATTCAGCCTAAGCAAATATTTTAAATATGGACAACAAATACAACACGCACTTTATGCCTTGTCTCTTAAAAAAATATTGGCTAAAGTCGGAATATCTACCTTTCCCAAAGTTGAAAAAGCAGGTTATTATTTTCCTACACTAAAAGGGCAGGGCAGGCAATATTTTTATGGAGAAGAAAAGAGAAATCAGGTGTTGGAAATAATAGATTTATTGCTTGATATTATCGCCAAAGGAGATTTTGCCATGATTCAAAAAGCAGATGATATTAAGTGCATTGATTACCGGGATATTTTGGAACAAAATCAAGTAATGGATGTAAGCGGAAAAAATGCAAAAAAATATAATGAAGAACCTGCCCTTGATAATTTGAGGAGGTTACAAGAAAAATATGAATAATCATGATCTGCCGAAGTTAGTAGATAAACAGGAACGGGAAAAAATTGCAAAAGAAATAAATTGTAACATTCTGGTCGAAGCAAGTGCTGGGTCAGGGAAGACTTCCAGCTTGATTCACCGCATGGTTGCTTTGATTAAATCGGGAAAATTTAAGGTAGATGAAATTGCCGCTATTACCTTCACCAGAAAAGCCGCTATTGAATTAAAAGAAAGATTTCAGCAAAAAATTGAAAAAAGTTTTAGGGAAACAGAGGACGAAAAAGAAAAGGCTTATCTGGAAGAGGCACTTTCTAATCTGGAGCAGTGTTATTTGGGAACTATTCATTCATTTTGTGCCCGCCTGTTAAGGGAGAGGCCGATTGAAGCAGGGCTTGATCCCGAATTTACAGAGCTTGATGAACTTGATGATTCTATATTAAAAGAAGAAGCCTGGGAGAGATATTTGCTTAATCTAAAAATAGAAGAATCCCTTTCTTTGACTCATCTGGAAGAATTGGGCATAAAACCATCTGAACTTGTGGATTGTTATAAAATGGTGTGTACTTATCCGGAGGTTAAGCCTTGTTTTCAGATATTACCAAAACCGAACTTAAAAGAAGCTGTCAAAGAGATCATATCTTTTAGTGATAAAGCCAGTCAATATATTCCGGACCAAGAACCGAAAATGGGTTATGATAAATTACAGGAAGCAGTATTAAGTGTAAAAAGGATGAAAGGCTTTCATGATTATATTAAGGAAGATTATAATAAGATAAAGTTGCTGGAAAATTTTTCCAAATCAGAAAAAGTTACTTTAAATCGATGGACTTCCAAGGAAAAGGCAAAAGAATATAGAGATTCGCTTAGTTTAGAACTTCAAGAAAAAATTATAAATCCGATCCTGAAGCAATGGCGGGAATATTGTTACGCAGGGACCATCAAATTTGTTCTTCCGGCGGTAGAATATTACCATGAATTGCGTCAGAAGGTTTCTATGCTTAACTTTCAGGATTTACTTTTGAAAACTTCTCACTTGTTAAGGGATTACCCCGGGGTACGACAATATTTTCAGGAAAAATATAAATGCCTGCTGGTAGATGAATTTCAGGATACTGATCCTATTCAGGCAGAAATAATTTTTTATCTTACCGGCCGGGATTTAGATGAAAAAGACTGGCAAAAATTGATACCACGCTCAGGCTCTTTATTTGTGGTAGGAGACCCTCAACAATCAATTTATCGCTTCCGTCGGGCAGATATCGCCATCTACAATCTGGTAAAAGAGCTTATAAAAAAAACCGGAGGAGAAATTTTAATATTACAGGCTAATTTTCGCTCATTACATTCCATCGGTTGTTATCTCAATCCCATATTCGAAGAACTCTTTTCAAGTGGTCAGGGAAAATTCCAGGCTACATATTCACCGATGCAGACAATTCGAAAAGATAACCCGCAAAATCTTTCCGGAGTAAAACAGTTGATTGTTTCCAAGGAAAGAAATAAAAGTGATACTATCCGACAGGATGCCCAGTCTATAGCCCGAACCATTCGCGATATGGTAGATAAGGGATTTAAATTAGTCCGGACAGAGGAAGAGATTAAGGCGGGAATTTCTACATCAGCCGCTTATAGGGATTTTATGATTCTTCTACGCCATAAAGGCGGAATGGATATCTATGCCAGCACTTTTGCAGAATACGGAATACCATTTACAGTATCAGGATTTGCCTCTCTAAATGAATCTCATCAGATAAAAGAACTGTTAAAATTATTTCGCCTAATGATAGATACAGAAAATCAAATTCTTATTGTTGCTGTCTTGAGGGGAATATTTTTTGGATTTTCTGATGACGATTTATATCAATTTAAAGAGGCAGGCGGAGAATTCGATTTTTACGAAAAAATTCCGGAAAAACTAAATCTTAGATTAAAGAAGAATTTTAATAGAGCTTTTTGCTGCTTAAAGCAGTTTCATCTATGGACTCAAAAATTGCCTCCGGTTACAGCCGTGGAAAAAATTATTGTTGATTCAGGCTTGTTTTCTCATTCCTCTTTGCAAAGCGGTAATCTAAATGAATGTGGAGAGCTTTATTTTGTCTTGGAAAAATTAAGAAAAGCGGAGACAGGAGAAGTCATATCATTTGCCTCAATGGTAGACCTATTGGAAAAAATGCTGGATGCGGGAGTCGAAGAAGAACTGGATATATTAACCGAAGAAAATACGGTCCGGATTATGAATTTACATAAAGCTAAAGGTCTGGAATCTCCGGTGGTATTTTTAGCAATTCCCTACAATACCACTACCCATGAACCAACTTATTGTATTGAAAGGACAGGACAGGAATCGCGTGGTCATTTTTTAGTCTACCGTTCTAATCCTTATAACAAAGGGGAAGGGAAACGGCTGGCTCAACCCGAAAATTGGGAGGACTATTGTCAACTCGAGACTTCTTATGATAAAGAAGAAAATATTCGCCTGCTCTATGTTGCGGCAACAAGGGCAAAAAATCTCTTGATTATCAGCAGTTTAAATCATAAGAGCAATAAAAATAATCCCTGGCTACCTTTATTAAAAAATATTAAGGAAGAGATGGATGTTAGCATTCCGGAAGCAGGATTACCCGAAGGAAAAGCGGAAGAAAATGAAAAGAAAAACGAAAATGAAAAGAAAAAAGAAAAAGAATATTTACTCGATAATTACATGATGGTTCAAAATGAATGCAGGCAGTGGGTAACAAATTTATCAAAAGGCAGTTATTATGAAAAAAAACCGACTGATTTTAAAGATGAAGAAAAGCACCGAAAAATAAAAACGGTTGATGTCGGCGGAACAGACTGGGGAAGTGCTGTTCATAAGATATTTGATTATCTAATTAAAGATGATCCTGACGAACAGTTGCTATCTTTGCATATAGAAAGAGCTTTGGAAGAACAGGGGATATCTTTAAAGAGAAAAATGGAAGTAGAGAAAATATTGCAAAAGTTTAAAGGAAGTGATTTGTATCGTCGCTTAAAAAAAGCAGAATTTAAATATAGCGAAGTACCGTTTACTATAAAAATTACACCAGAACATTCTCTTTATACTGAATTAGTTGGAAAGGATTCCCATCCGGTGATTCTATCCGGGACTATCGACTTGGTTTTTAAAGAGGTCGATGGCTGGGTAGTGGTAGATTACAAAACTGATCGTCCGCAAAACCAGAAGGATTATCCAAAATTGACAGAGGTTTATCAAAAGCAGATTGATATTTATTGTCAAGTATGGCAGGAAATCAGTGG
>JAYEGH010000051.1:0-4879 GCA_034659055.1 Candidatus Caldatribacteriota bacterium | reverse complement strand
TCCCGGATATGAGTAGGGGTAACAAAATCCGGTTCTCCTATCCCAAAACTAATTAAACCTTCTTTGTTTTGAGCTAAATCAAACAATTTTCTTATTCCTGATGGCTTTATTTTCTTAAAATTTACATTAAACTTCAATGCATTTTCTCCTTTTTTATATTTTTACAAATAGTAAAAGAATAAAATATATTTAATGAGACAGTCTACATACCTTGCTGTTCGGATAAGATAAAAATTCTTAGTTGTCCCCTATTTGTGAAAATCCTTCCTCGAAAGCTCTTAAATTAACTTCCAGGCTTTTAGGGGGCAGATTTTCTTTCATCGATTTAATTATTAATTCTTTTCTAATCGGAAAACCGGGAGTTGCGCAGGCAGCCCCCAGCAAAACCATATTTTCTGAAATGATATTTCCTGCTTCTTTGGCAATTTTTTGTGCATCTATAATGATCAGATGATTAATTTTTGTTTTTAATTCTTCAAAAATAGAAGACAGTTCAGGGTATTCCGAAATACCCAATGAAACAGTAAAAGGTATAATAGGAGAACTATTAACGATTACAAAAGAATTTTTATTCACCTTATTTATTGCTCTTAAAGCTTCTGAAGGCTCAAAGGCAATCATTAAATCTGCAGCCCCTTCTTCGATAAGAGGACTATCTGCATCTCCGATCTTAAACTCGGTTATTACCGTCCCTCCTCTTTGGGCCATACCATGGACTTCACTCATGACAACATTTAATCCTTTTTTCATTGCAGCTTCTCCGATAATCGTTGAAGCTTTAATTGTTCCCTGGCCTCCTACGCCAATCAGCTGAATTTTATATATATTTTTCATTTTTTCACCTCTATTGCATTTTTGGGACATACTTGAACACACACTCCGCAACCATCACATAACAAAGGATTAATGTTCACCGATCCATCTTTTTTAATGTAAATTGCCGGACAGGTAAAATCTTTTACACAAATCAAACACTTAATACAGTTCTCCTGGTTCACTGTGTATTTAATGTTAATCCCCTTCTTTCTATTCTCTGCATCTGTTAACATGGCACAGGGGTATTTGGTAATAACCACCGCAACTCCTTCACATTGTAATGCTTCCTTAAATACTTTTTCGGTTTCCTTTAAATCAAGGGGATTAACTGTTCTAACAAATTCTGCTCCTGAACCTTGGGCAATTCCTTCTATCGAGACTTCAGGCGCCGGATTCCCCATTCCGTCTACAGGTGTACCCGGATTGGTTTGTCCTCCGGTCATTCCAGTTATCCTGTTATCCAAAACCACCAATAATATTTTATCTTTATTATGAACAGCATTTACCAAGCCGGCCATTCCGGCATGGAAAAAGGTAGAATCTCCGATAAAAGAAATCACCTTTTGGTCGGTTGCTTTGGCAAATCCACAACCGATACCTAAGCTTGAACCCATTGAAATACAGTAATCAGCCATCTTATAAGGAGACTGCAGTGCCAGGGCATAACACCCGATATCACTGGAATAGATTATATCTTCTTCTTTTAATTTTAATTTTTTTATAGCTTTCTTTAGGGCAAAATAGGTTCCTCGATGCGGACAGCCCGGACAAAGGACAGGAGGTCTTACCGGTAAAGGAAGATTGGTTGACATAATCTCTCTATCGATTAAAACCTTGTTGACCACTTTTGCCATTCCTTTTGAGACAATATCCGGATTATACTCGTAGATTCGAGGAAGCGTTCCGTCTAATTTACCAAATACTTTTTTATTTATATTGTATTTTCCCATAATTGCCAAAACTTCATTTTCCATCACCGGTTCTACTTCTTCCGCTACCAGGACATTATCCACGCTGTTGATGAAATCCAAAACTGCTTCTTCGGGAAATGGGTGTGAGAAAGCCAATTTTAATATTTTTACCTTTAAATCATTTTCACTTACAACATCCATAACGTAATTATATGCCCCACCGCTGGTAATAATCCCCAACGATTTTCCTCCCTTGTCTACTATTTTATTCAGGGAAGAATGATTGGCATCTTCTTTTATCTGACCTAATTTTTCCATTAATTTTTTACGCATTTTTACGGCATAAGCAGGTACTACTACATGCTGCTCCGGATTCTTCTCAAAATATCCCTTTTCTTTCCCCTTGATTACCGGGCTTAATTCAACAACCCCTCTCATATGAGATATCCTGGTCGTTGTACGCATAAGAACAGGAATTTCATATTTCTCAGATAATTCGAAACCAAATTTCATTAAATCTTTGACTTCCTGAGGATTGGACGGTTCCAGCAAAGGTATCCCCGCCAAACGAGCCATGATCCTATTATCCTGCTCATTTTGGGAAGAATACATGGAGGGATCATCTGCGGACAGAATAATCATTCCTCCTTTTACACCTGTATAGACGGTGCTCATGAAAGAATCGGCAGCTACGTTTAATCCTACATGTTTCATAAAAACAAATGACCTTAATCCACTGGCTGCTGCTGCAGCAGACACCTCTAAAGCCACTTTTTCATTGGAAGAAAATTCAAAATATACCCCGGCATCTTTAGCAATTTTATAAAAAACATCGCCAATTTCCGAAGATGGTGTTCCGGGATAGGTAGAAACCAGGGAAACTCCGCCCTCCAAGGCACCCCTGACAGCTGCTTCATTCCCCAGTAGGAATAATTTTCCCCCTTCTTTCTCAGTTAAAATTTCTTTTACTTTCAATTTTTTCCTCCTATTTTTTTAGATTTCGAAATTAATGCATCTATCAATAAAGAGACTTTGTCTTTATTGTAACGAGCCGTAGGTATACTAAAACTCATACCTACACAAACTTCACCCTGGAAATTCTTTATGGGAACAGCCACACAAAATACTCCCAGCATATACTCTTCTTTGATAAAGGCATATCCCTTTTTTCTAATTTCTTTTAATTCTTTTTTTAATTTATCTTTATTGGTAAGGGTAAATGGTGTATAAGCTTTTAGCTCTACTCTCTGTAAATAACGGTCAATTTCTTCTTCCGGTAAATAAGACAACAACACCCTTCCCAGGGCTGCACAATAGGCTGGCTGATGAGAACCGATCTTTAAATCAAATTTAAGAGTATTATCTCCTCCATTACTATAGATATAAAGAATTTCATCTCCATCCAGAATGGCTAAATTAACGGTTTCATTAAATTTCTGAGAGAGAATTTTCGTGCAGGGAATTAGATGGGAAATGCCAATATTATCTGTAACGGGAAAACCTAATTTAAGTATTTTTATAGTTAGACGATATTTTCGATTTGTGGGGTTCTGATCGATGTATCCAAGATTCTTTAAAGTACCTAACAAGCGATGTATTGTTCCCTTGGGTAAACTTGTTTTTCTACAAAGCTCGATAACCCCCATTTCCAGTCCATTTTTTGCGAAAACTTCCAAAAGAGAAAAAGTGTTTTCCACAGAATGAATAGGATATTTAAACGTATTTTTATTATTATTGGTCTTATTCATAATGTTTCACTATACATACCTTTGGTCTTTATATTGAAACTTTTCTATCTATATAATACCACATAATTTTTAAAAATCAATCTTTTTTAAGAATCTTCTATTAGTTTTATTCCGAAAGTGCACTCTTGAAAAACTAAAAATTTAGACCAACAAACTTTTAGCTTATCTAAAAATTAATAGTGAGGTTTTATTTTAGCGGAGTTTTTTCTTTTTTAATACTTTAAGTCGGAAAAAGTCTTCCCTCTCCTTTTCCTCCAACGTTTCAGCAATCATTTTCACAATAGATTCATACTTTGGTATCTGAATATTCTTAAGAGCATTAGTCCTTTTCTGAGTCCTCTTTATCTCCACGGCTAATTTATATACTGAATCCTCTACTTCCGCCAGATCATAGAGTAAGTATTTTACCTGGTGAAATTTCTGTAGAGCAATATCCAGAGCAGTATTGGTATGATAAAAACTGTAATAAGGCTCGAGTTCACGCTTTTCATACTTTATCTGGGGTATTTCAACACCCATTACGCTTTGGGTAAGAATAGTAAATTCAGTGGCTTGAGGTATAGACTTAGCGACTTCATTAACTTCGTTTATCCCAATAGTAATATTAGCCGTAATCAAAGCTTCATATGCATCTTTAAAAATCTCCCGCATTTTCTGCTGGATTTCTTTAGCCCTATCCATAAAGCTCATCATTTCCCTGATGAGTACGTTTCTCTTTTTATCCAAAAGTTCGTAACCTTTTTTGGAAAAATCCAGGGCTACCTCGGCCGCCATTAGATTTGCTTTAGTTGGAGCAATATTTTCCTGCATCAAAATTCACTTCCTGAGATATTTTTTCACCAGGGAAGAACTTATTCTGGTAAGTTCCTGTTCAGGCAAAATCCTGAGAAGCTCCCACATTAAATCCAGAGTCTGATTTATCTCTCGATTTTCTTCAAAATCCTGTTTGGTAAAGCTCTCCTCAAACTGCCGTCCAAATTCCATATATTGGCGATCTCTCTCTGAAAGCTCATCTTCCCCGATAATCTGGGCTAAAGCCCTCACCTCCTGAACTTTGGAATAAGCGGAAAAAATTTGATTTGCCACCTCGGGATGGTCCTCCCGGGTGTATTTCTTGCCTATTCCATCCTTCATAAGTCGTGATAGCGAGGGAAGTACATTAATGGGTGGATATATCCCCATCTGGTGCAATGACCTGTTTAAAACCATTTGTCCTTCGGTAATATATCCGGTCAAGTCCGGCACTGGATGGGTAATATCATCATTGGGCATAGTTAATATTGCTATTTGAGTAATACTTCCCTTAGAGCCCTTCAACATACCGGCTCTTTCATAAAGATTGGCCAGATCTGAATATAGGTATCCCGGATATCCCTTCCTGGAAGGTACCTCTTCTCTAGCTGA
>JAYEGH010000050.1:2488-4888 GCA_034659055.1 Candidatus Caldatribacteriota bacterium | reverse complement strand
GGTTATTCCATCTATCTTTTAGGAGCTTCTCCCGGGATAGCCCAAGAAGCTTCTCTAAAATTGCTAAAAAAATATCCGGGCTTAAAAATAGCAGGACACCATCATGGTTATTTTAATGCAGAAAGTTTAGAACACTCTGATAATTTAAAAAATAGCGAAGTAAGCGATAACAACAGCAATATAAGCAATAACAACAGCAGTAGTAGTATTCAGAAAACAAAAGAGACAAACATTAACTGTAATCAGGAGAAGGAAGAGGCGGAAATTATTCAGGAGATTAAAGATAAAAAGCCAGATATATTGTTAGTAGGCATGGGGGTACCCAGACAGGAAAAATGGATTTCCAGAAATTTAGAATCAAAACAGCTTAATGTTCCTGTATGCATGGGAGTAGGCGGAAGTTTTGACGTTCTTTCAGGTAAAATATCACGAGCACCATTTTGGATGCAAAAGCATGGAATGGAATGGATTTATCGTTTAATAAAACAACCAAAACGAGCTTTTCATACTTTAGCCCTCTTTTATTTTATGGGATTGGTTATTGCGGGGAAGATAATTTTGACTTTAAAAAATACTGATTAGCAAATTAAGGTTGAGAATAAATAAACGGAAGATAGAAATAGTTGAATAGATTTATCAGGTGATATATACAAAAAATTAGCATATAATTTTAGTCATTCATTGCTGCTACTTTCCATAAATAATAGAAAGATGATATACAGGAGATATGCAGGTCAATCTTTCCCACCCTCTAAGATTTCGATAGTTATTAATTTATTTTAATAGTAATATATTTTGTTTAATAATTATTGTCCTGCAAGCAAAATCAAAGAAAGCTGGTTTCAACTTCCATTAGCAGATGAGGAGACAGATAGGAAATGAATAATTTATTTAAAGGTGGAATAATTGCTGTTACTTTATTAATCCAACTTACTATCTTAAATTCATTTACACTGCAGGGATTAAAACCGGACCTGATATTGATAGTAGTAATTGTGTTTGCTTTAGTAAAAGGAGCAGGTGAAGGGGGAATAGTTGGTTTTGGTTCTGGCCTCTTGCAGGATATTTTTTCAGTCGGTTTATTGGGAGTAAATGCGTTTGTAAAAACAGTAGTGGGGTTTTTGTGTGGAATTTTGAAAGAGAGGATATTTGTAGAACATATCTTATTTATTATTCCGCTGATAACCTTGCTGGTATCAATCGTTGAGAATGGATTGATATTTCTTGTATTGCGGGCTTTTGGAATGGAATACAGTGATTTAATTCTTAACCTAAAACAGATTATAATTCCCGAAGCCTTTTATAATAGTATTTTATCACCCTTTATATATCTGGGAGTGAAGAAGCTCCTTCAAATAATCGATGATAAATTTTAAGATGACAAATCTGGTGCCTGGCACCAGATTTGTCATAAATGTAAACTTTTGTGCCAGGCACCAAAGTTTACATAAACCTGATAGGAGTCATTATGAGGGAATCTTCCAGTGTACCGGAAGGAGTAAAACTTAGGTTAAATCACTTATGGATATTTATAATTATTTGTTTTGTGGTGCTAATGATAAATCTCTGGTATTTACAGATGATTAAAGGAGAAGAATTAGCCCAGAAAGCAGTGGAAAATTGTATTCGCTCCCTGGTAGAAGAGGCTCCCCGGGGAAGGATTTATGACAGAGATGGAAAAATATTAGTCACAAACAGGCCGGTAGTTATAGTTTCAATAATTCCAGCAGAGGTAAAAAATTTAGAACAACTAAGTAAAAAATTAAGTAAAATATTGGACATTTCTCCTGGAAGCATTCAAACGAAGGTAAAGAATTATCCCACTAATCCTTTTAAGACGGTAAAAATTTTTGATGATTGTAAGATTAATAAAATAATTGAGATTGAAGAAAAGAAAGATGAATTAAAAGGAGTAATTTTAGAAGTTCAACCAAGAAGGAAATATATTTACCATGATTTAGCCGCTCATAGCCTTGGATATGTAGGGGAAATTAATAAAGAAGAATTGCAAGAATCAAAAAATCAAGAATTTCAAGGTGGAGATATCATAGGCAAGGCTGGTCTGGAAAAGTATTATGATGATATTTTAAGAGGTGAGAAGGGTGGTAAAGAGGTTGAAGTTGATGCCTTAGGCAGAGAGATTACCCTCCTATTACATCGAAAACCAATTCCCGGAAAAGATATTATTTTAACTATCGATAAAGATTTACAGGACTATGGAGAAAATTTACTATATAACAAAAAGGGTTCCATTATAGTAAGCAATCCCTGTACAGGAGAGATTTTAGCTTTAGTGAATAGACCTTCTTTTGATCCAAATTTATTTACAGGGAGTATTTCACCGGAGGATTGGGAACGACTTTCTACTGATCCAAATTACCCCTTAAGCAATAGAAGCAT
>JAYEGH010000050.1:0-2388 GCA_034659055.1 Candidatus Caldatribacteriota bacterium | reverse complement strand
TCCGGTGACTTTCTAACTTTCTTTACAGGAGGAAAGGTTTGAAGAAAAATTTAGGCAGATTAAGCGAAAATATAGATTATACTCTGCTGATTTCAGTGGTAATTCTCTGTTTTTACAGCCTTTTAGTGCTATATAGCTCGACGCGTATGAATGCTATGGGCGGAGGAGATGACTATTATTTTGTAAAGCGGCAAATTGGATGGATGATTATAGGGTTTACATTTTTGATATTAATATTGTTTATTGATTATCATCAAGCGGAAAAATATTCCACAATTATCTACTTTATTGCGATAATATTTCTGGCTATAGTTATATTTTCCGGTAGAACAACTTATGGAGCCAGACGTTGGTTGTCTATTGGGCCTTTCATTTTTCAACCTTCCGAATTTGCTAAAATAGCTCTGATAATCTTTTTGGCTGATTTTTTAAGCAAAAACAGGGAAAAATTAGATAATTTTTTCTATTTTTTAATTCCTTTTGCTTACACGGGATTTTTAGTATTATTAATTTTTATGCAGCCGGATTTAGGCACTTCTTTAGTATATTTAGCTATTTTGATAATAATGTTATTTGTCGTGGAGGTTAAAATAAAATATTTAGCAGCAGTTTTTTTAACCGCACTTTCCTCTATCCCACTTGTGTGGATTTTTTTAAAGGATTATCAAAAAAATAGGTTGATTCTCTTTATCAATCCCAATATTGACCCTTTAGGTGGTGGATATAATGTTATTCAATCGAAAATTGCTATAGGTTCCGGTGGACTTTTTGGAAAAGGTCTTTTTGGTGGATTACAAAGCCAGCTGCATTTTTTACCGGCTCAGCATACCGATTTTATCTTTTCGGTAGTAGGAGAGGAATTGGGTTATTTGGGTGCTCTATTTTTATTAGGACTTTATGCGGTTATTTTATGGAGAGGAATAAAGATTGCCATGGAGGCAAAAGATTTATTGGGGAGTCTGTTGGCTGCAGGAGCAGTAAGTTTTCTGTTTTTTCATATAGTAGTA
The DNA here is from genome assembly GCA_034659055.1 of Candidatus Caldatribacteriota bacterium. Taxonomy (GTDB): domain Bacteria; phylum Atribacterota; class Phoenicimicrobiia; order Phoenicimicrobiales; family Phoenicimicrobiaceae; genus JAYEGH01. The sequence continues at coordinate 1,381 of JAYEGH010000050.1, read as the reverse complement.
AACATCGGAATGGCCATGGGATTATTACCAGCTACCGGTTTGCCTCTGCCCTTTTTAAGTTATGGTGGGAGTTTTATGATTTCCAATTTAGTGATAATAGGAATATTGCTAAATGTAGAAATTAATAAGGTGAGATGGTGAATTAATTGGCAAATCGGCTAATTGCTTAACAAACCAACCAGATAGAAGGAGAAGAATTTGGATTTAAGAAAAATATTATTTGAAAAAATATTTGATAAAGTACAGAAACCAGGCAGATATACAGGAAAAGAGTTTAATGAAATAGTAAAAATGGAAGAAAAAAATAATCCTTTGGTAAAAATTGCTTTAACTTTTCCTGATTTGTATGAAATCGGTATGAGTTATTTAGGATTTAAAATACTATATGAGATTATTAATAATCGGGATGATGCTTTTGCAGAGAGAATTTTTTCTCCGGCCGTTGATATGGAAAAACTTCTCAGGGAAAATTATTTACCCATATTTTCTTTAGAAACCTATCGACCATTAAAAGATTTTAATATCGTTGGTTTTACCATTCAACACGAATTGTGTTATACAAATATTTTAAATCTACTTGAACTTGGAGGTATTCCCTTAAAATCTGCGGAAAGAGGAGACGGTGATCCCTTAATTATTGCAGGAGGTCCGGGAGCCTTTAATCCTGAACCTATATCCAGTTTCATCGACGTTTTTGTAATTGGTGAAGGGGAAGAGATAATTAATGAGATGATAGAAATATATAAAAAATGGCGTAAAGAAAAGAAGAATCGAGCCAAACTTTTAGAAGAGCTTTCTGTTATAAAAGGAATTTATATACCCTCTTATTACCAAGCAAGCTATTTTGATGATGGAAGAGTAAAATCTGTCACTCCGAAGAAAAAACATTATCCTTCGGTAATTAAGAGAAGGGTAATTTCTGATTTTGATAAAGTATATTATCCTGTTTCTCCCGTCGTTCCCAATATAGATGTTATTCATGATAGAGTGACATTGGAAATTTTTCGGGGATGTACCCGGGGATGCCGTTTTTGCCAGGCAGGGATGCTATATCGTCCGGTAAGAGAAAAATCAGTGAAAAGATTAATGTATTTAGCAAAAGAATCCCTTAAACATACAGGATATGAGGAAATTTCACTATCTTCCTTAAGTTCCAGTGATTACAGCCAGATAGAAAAGTTAATTACCGAATTAATTAATCGCTATAAAGAAAAGGGAGTAGGTATTTCACTTCCTTCTTTAAGAATAGATACTTATTCAGTTGGTTTAGCCCATCAGGTTCAAAGGGTAAGGAAATCAGGACTTACTTTGGCTCCTGAGGTAGGTACACAAAGATTAAGGGATGTTATAAATAAAAATGTGCAGGAAGAAGATCTTTATT
>JAYEGH010000049.1:0-4939 GCA_034659055.1 Candidatus Caldatribacteriota bacterium | reverse complement strand
GCACAGAATTGCTCATGAAAAGAATAGCTCTGAGAGACCGCCCTTTTGAGAGGAAGATGTCTTATGAATATATGATGAGATTAAACTCAACTTATGAAGATTTTTTTTCTTATCCTGATAATTATAGAGGGTTAAAATTGATGAAAATTGATACTAATAATCTTGATTTTGTAGGCAAAAAAGAAGATTTTGACTATATTGTAAATAGAATTTATAAAGAGGATGAATAAAAAAATGAAAAAATTTATTATAGTATCTGGAAATATAGGTTGTGGAAAATCAAGCTTAACTGACCTCTTAAGTAAAAGATTGAGCTGGAAGCCGTATTATGAAGTAGTAGAGGATAATCCTTATCTTGAAGACTTTTATGGAGATATGAAAAAATGGAGTTTTCATCTCCAGGTATTTTTTCTATCCAAAAGATTTCGTCATCATCAGGAGATATTGAAGAATCCTGCCTCTGTAGTTCAGGATAGAAGTATTTATGAAGATGTGGATATATTTGCTAAAAATTTAAATAAGCAGGGATATATGGAGGATCGTGATTATGAAAATTACCAGGAATTATTTAGCATAATGACTCAATTTCTTGCTCCCCCGGATTTAATAGTTTATCTTCAAGCTTCGGTTCCCACTCTCTTAAAAAGAATTTCCCTACGAGGAAGAGATTATGAGAAAAAAATCTCTGAAGAATATTTGAATCAGTTAAATGCTTTATATGAGGAGTGGATAGAAAATTTCAATATATGTCCAATTTTAACTGTTCCTGCGGATGATCTTGATTTTGTAGAACGTCCGGAGCATTTAAAATTAATTGCCAATAAAATCTTGGATAAACTACAAGGGGTAGAGAAAGTTGTATTCGATTAGAAATTGAGGAAATGATACAGGGGGAAATGATACAGAGAACCGTCCCCTGTATCAAACAGGAGGGGATATATTTTGAGAGCAGCATTAATTTATGGTGGGAATGATAAGAAATTAGAATTATTTGTAAAAAAGATATTTTCTACTATCGAAAGAAAAGGAAACGAATTAAAGATAATTAAAGCAGAAAGAGGAGTAGTTGATAGTAATAATTTGTTGTCTTATGAATTTATCTTTGTGGGCTGCCCGGTTTTAAGTGCATTTAAAGGAAAATTGCCTTCTGAATTAATCGATTATATTAAGAGATGTACTGGATTGGAAAGAAAAAAGACTATTGCTTTTATTATTCCACGGTTAATAGGAAATAATAAAACTTTGAAAAATTTAATGAGTTTATTAGAAAGTAAAGGTACTTTTATAGTTGATTTTAAACAGGTTAGAGATGTAGATAAAGATAGTGAGCTTTTGGCTTCTCGTATGAAGTAATTTGGCAGGGTATAAAGTATGACAGGTGATATATTAAAATATTTAAAAGACAAAGAATACGTTTCAGGCGAAGTTCTGGCCCTTAAATTGAACATCTCCCGGGTTGCAGTTTGGAAGCGAATACAAAAATTAAAGGACATAGGGTACAAAATAATATCTGACCAAAGTCTGGGATACTGCCTGGTTTCCCGCCCCGACCTTTTGCTTCCTCAGGAAATTCAGAAAGGATTATCCACAAACTACATTGGCCAAAAAATTTATTATTTTCATGAATTAGAATCAACTAATATAACTGCCAAAGAGAAAGCTTTATCCGTAAAACAAAAAACAGATGAAGGTACTATTATTATTGCCGAAAAACAGATAGGAGGGAAGGGGAGATTAGGACGAAAATGGTTTTCACCAACAGGAGGTATTTGGCTATCAATTTTATTATATCCCCAACTTTCCCCTTCTTATATTCCTCGTATAACTTTGATAACAGCAGTAGCAGTAGTAAAGGCAATAGAAAAATCTATTCAAATTAAATCTCAAATAAAATGGCCTAATGACATATTAATTAATGGGAAAAAAGTTTGCGGGATATTGACTGAAATGAGTGCTGAATTAGATTTAATAAATTGGGTAATAGTAGGAATAGGTTTAAATGCAAATATTAATCAAGAAGAATTTCCCGAAGAATTAAAAAATGAAAGTATTTCTTTGAAAAAAGTTTTGGGAGAAGAAATATCAAGGGTTAAGTTGGTACAGATATTTTTAGAAGAATTTGAAAAATATTATGAAATGTTAAAAAGAAAAGAATCTATCTTAATCTTGAATGAATGGAAAATGTATTCACATACTTTGGGGAAGAAAATTAAAGTGAATATTGGAGAGAAAGTTATTGTCGGGAAAGCTATTGATATAAATGAAAAAGGTGCGTTAATTTTAAAAAAGGAGGATGGAAATTTAGCGGAAATAATCTCAGGAACTATAATCTAATATTTTTTTGACAAAAGCGTTAACCTATTATAATATTATGGTTAACAACAATTAATCAGAAAATTGGAGGATTTAAGAATGCCAAAAATAAATATTCGTCAAATGACTTTAATCTCTTTGTTTGCCGCCCTAACAGCAGTGGGAGCATTCATCTCGATTCCCCTTTATCCTATCCCTCTTAGTTTACAGACTTTATTTACTCTTTTGGCCGCTATGACTTTAGGAAGTCTTTCGGGAGTGGCGAGTCAGATAATCTATGTGTTATTAGGGGTAATAGGTCTACCGGTTTTCGCCGGTTTTAAAGCTGGGATAGGTATTTTATTTGGACCAACCGGGGGATTTTTATTTGGATTTATAATTTGTGCTTATGTTGTTGGAAAGATAGTGGAATTGAAAAATGAAAAAAATATTTTTTATTATTTTCTGGCAGGCATAATAGGAACTATAATTCTATATATTATAGGCATAACTCAATTATCTTTGGTCACAGGTATAGGAATAAAAAAAGCGATAGCAGTCGGTATGCTGCCCTTTTTACCAGGAGATATTTTAAAAATAATTGCCGCCTCTTTTATTGCCGCTAAATTAAAAACAGCAATCAAATTAAAATAAATATAACTAAATAAAAATAAAATAATAATTTAGGATAAACTTTGGCGAAGCAGTTAGATGAAAAATTCAAATAAATTAGTAGCCTGGAGTGGGGGCTTATGATATAATTCAATAGTATGGCTAATTACTTGTCTGACATCTTTCGGGGCGTAGCGCAGTTTGGTAAGCGCGCTTGGTTCGGGACCAAGAGGTCGGAGGTTCAAATCCTCTCGCCCCGACCATTCTTAATACTGCTACAGATTGCTTTAAGCTAATCACATTTTTGTTATCAAGAATCGACCCTTTAGATTATATTGTCCTTGGCTGCTTTCACTTTAGTTTTATCAGTCCATTCAATTATTTTTTCTATAGATAGACCCATAATTACTACAAAAATAATGGTTAAAATAAGTCTTAATACCATAAATTCTAGTCCAAGAAATTTGAGCTCTACCATCTCTTGAGGAATTTTTATGCACGCCCAGGCGGAAAGAAAAATAATAATGTTGGAAATTTTAGCTCCCTTTTTAATTAAGATTGCAGCTACCGGGAAAGCCACATAAAGGGGACCTGTTGGCAGTGCACCAAAGAGTAGGGCAAGAAAAATGCCTTTTATTCCCGAAGTTTCCCCCAAATATTTTACAACCGTTTCTTTTGATACCCACACCGCAAAAAGTCCCATCAACAACATCACGGCAGGAAGTATCCAAATCATTTCGATAAAAAATTCCCATGATGACGCAGTTATTACTTCTCGTTTATCAGGAAATAACGATATAAGGATTATTGCAATAACTATTGTAATCCCGAGAAAAATTATATCTCGCATTATTCCTTTTTTTTGCTTTTCTTTTATATTCTCTTTCATAGTATAACCCCCATAATAAGAGCAATAACAATTGCAATAATAAAACTTATTCCATTTCTAAGTAAAGCCACTTTCTTACCTAATTCTTTTATTTCTAAAGGTAAAGTAATTGTCCCAATCATGGTTAATGTGGTAATGAAAGCGGCAGCTACAGTAATCGATGCTCCGTTTTTAAGAATTGACGCCGCGAGAGGAAAGGCAATTAGAGACGGGATATGCATAATTGCTCCTAATAACGCGATCAGGAGTATTCCCCAAAACCCTGCCTGCTCACCAGCAATCTTGGAAATTTGAGTCTGTGACACAAAACCAAAAAGCAAACCTATAAAAATTATTATAATAAAAACGATGGGCAGAATACGGATGAAAGATTTTGCTGCCCTAAACAGGGATTGTTTTGTTTTTTTTCTATCTTTAATAAAAGAAAAAACAAGACAACCACACGCAAAGATATTAATAAAAACAGCTGTAATATTCATTTATTTTTATTACCTCCTACTTTTTTTTGAAACACATGAATGATTTTTTTCGGAAATATCACCATGACATTTTTTTATCTGTTCAGGAGTACATTCTTCCGTTTTACCCTTAAGTCTTTCCGAATATTTACACTCTTTTATATTTACTTTTCCCCCCATATTTATCACTTCTTTTAATTTTAGCGTTTCCGGGAAATCTTTTAAAAATCTATCTATCTTCTCCCTATCAGATGAGTAATGCACCCAATAACCTTTTTTCTCTATCTTTACCAGACCAGCTTCTCTCAAAATCTTAAGGTGCTGGGATACAGCTGGTTGGGATATTTGTAAAAAATTTACTATAGCGTTAACGCAAAATATCCTATCATTTAATAAGAGAAATATCTTAAATCTTGTGGGGTCAGATAAAGCTTTAAATATTTTGGTAATTTCTTCAATTTCATAATTTGTCATTACTATTTCCTGCCATATAAGTATATTCATATTTAATTATATAAGATATATTAAAAATATTCTCTTGTCAATTAAATTAATCTAAAATGTCATTTAAAAGATAAAACCGGACTGTTTTTTAATGATTTAAAAGATAAAAGTGGACTAACCTGAAATGCTAAAAAAGATGTAATATAGAACTAAATTTTAAGAAAAGAGGTTCTAAATTATGTCT
>JAYEGH010000048.1:0-4979 GCA_034659055.1 Candidatus Caldatribacteriota bacterium | reverse complement strand
TAACAAAAGCGAAGAATTACTTAAAAAATGATATAGATTTTAAAAATGACTAAATTTTTGTACTAAATATCAGGAGGTGATGTTTTAATAGAAAAAGATAAAAAAATATCAATTTAAAGGAGGTAAAAGAGCAAAGATATATTTTTGATATGCTAGAAAATAATATAATGTAAATTTAGTTCACATAAATTGAAATAAATAAAATATTGGGAGGATAAAATGAAAAAGATAACATTTTTTACTATTGTTTTGTTTTTAGTTTTAGGATTAATTATGTCTATTTTTGTAGGAGGAATTGCTGCAGGGAAAGATAGCGTAAACGTTGCAGTAGCTTCACCTCCGCAAACTATGAATCCGCATGGTTCTGACTCAGATTGTAATCTTTCTGTAATGGGTAATATGTTTGAAGGTCTTCTCTACAGGGATTCTGCGGGGACAATCATGCCGGGATTGGCTACTTCCTGGGATAGAATTGATGATATGACCTGGAGACTTACTTTAAGAAAGGGAGTTAAATTTCACAATGGGAATGATTTCACCTGGGAAGATGTAAAATATACATACAACAGGCTAAAGGAACCCTATCCAGTATCAGAATTTTTAGCCTTTGGAGGAATGATAGAATCTGTAGAAACAGTCGAAGGTGATTTGTGGACTATAGACATAAAGACAACAATACCTGTTCCTTATTTTGCACAAAACCTCCATCAGGTTTTTATTATGGATAAAGAATCAACCGAGGCTCGTTCTATTGGAGAGATAGGACAAAATCCAATAGGAACCGGTCCTTACAAATTTGTTGAATGGGTAAAAGGATCCTACCTAAAAATGACTGCAAATGAAGATTATTGGGGCGAAGTACCCTCAATTAAAAATGCAAAAATCACTCCAATTACTGAACCTTCTACGAGGTTAGCAGCTATTGCAACTGGTCAAGTAGATATTGTACAGGATGTACCTGTCGAACTTTTTGAAACAGTTGAGAATAACAGTGATGTAGAAGTAGTTACCCGTCCTGCAAGAAGAGCTATATATTTAGGACTTAGAAATAAACCTGGCTTTCCTGCAAGTGATCTTAAAGTAAGAAAAGCAATGTACCTGGCAATTGATGAGGAAGAGATAATTGAAAAAGTAATGTTTGGACATGCATTTCCAGCAGCTCAGATACCGGATCCTCCAACAGTTGGTTATGATTCTTCTCTTAAACATCCAGCTTATGATCCTGAAAGGGCGAAATTACTGCTTGCTGAAGCAGGATATGCTGATGGTTTTAAAATAACACTTACCGGTCCAAATGATAGATATGTCAGAGATGCACAGATATGTGAAGCAGTCGCAAAACAACTGGCAAAAGTTGGCATTGAAGTAAAACTGGATACCAAACCAAAAGCAGTATTCTTCCCGGAAGTAGATGAACATATTTTAGATTTCTATTTGATAGGCTGGTTTGACGGATCTTACGATTTCGGCCGTTCTTTCACAAAATTGTTGCATAGTGTTAATGAGGAAAAAGGATATGGTGGTTTGAATGGTTCAGAATATAGTGATGCAACTCTGGATAAACTTTTAGAAGAATCAGCTGTCATAGTTGATCCCGAAATAAGGGCTGAAAAGTTAAGACTTTTAAGTAGAATAGCAATGGAAGAAAAAGTTGCATATATTCCTTTACATTATCAGGAAGATTCATATGCAGTTTATAAAGGGCGAGGTATAGAATTTACACCTCGTTCAGATACCTGGATACTTTTCAGAGAAATATTACTTAAGTAATAGGGAGGAAAAATAATGATTGAGGCTAATAAATCTAAATCAGGTTAGTAAAATTTAGTCTCAATCATTATTTAGTTTTTTTATGTCTAAATGTATCATTACAAGATTAACACAGGGAATTATAGTCCTTTTAGTTGTTTCATTTGTTTGTTTCGCTATTTTTCAATATTTTGGAGACCCTGTACTTACTCTAGCTGGTCGATATGCAACACAGGCACAACAGGAAGAAGTCAGAGGTAAAATGGGTTTAGATAAACCTTTCTATACTCAATATTTTATATTTTTGAAAAATGCCATTCATGGTGATTTTGGATTATCTTATATCACTCAAACTCCTGTCCTTAGCCTTATTTTGGAAAGATTACCGGCAAGTATTGAATTGGCTGTTACTGCTATGCTCATTGCTCTTATGTTGGGAATTGGACTTGGAGTAATAGTATCATTGAATCCTAAATATTTTATGAATAGGTTTATTATGGCTGGTTCACTTTTTGGAATTTCGCTTCCTACATTTTTAATTGGAATACTACTTATTATGATTTTTTCAGTTAAATTAGGTATTTTACCTACATTTGGGAGGGGTGATGTAATAAAGCTAGCAGGAAATTGGAGAACAGGCTTTTTTAATATAAATAGTCTCAAGCATTTGATTCTTCCGGCTTTAACTTTAGGGATGTATCAATTAGCAGTACTTCTCCGATTAACCAGAGGAGGAATGTTAGAAGTACTAAGGGAAGATTATATAAGAACAGCTTGGGCTAAAGGCTTGCCACCAAAGATTATAATATTTAAACATGCATTAAGAAATGCACTTATACCGGTAGTAACGATGGCAGGTCTGCAATTTGGGGAATTGATAGCATTTTCAATAGTTACAGAAAGCATATTTCAATGGCCCGGGACAGGAAATTTATTGCTAACCGCGGTATATGAAACAGATCATCCGGTTATAGTTGCTTATGTAATGGTTACTTCTGTTCTTATTCTCTGTGTAAATCTTTTTGTGGACATTTTATATAGGTTCATTAATCCTAAAATAAGATATGAATAGGATGTAAAATATGATTAGTATTTTTAAATCAAAAGAATTTCGTCATTATATTAAAGATTTGTCGGCAGTAACTGGCTCTTTAATTCTTGTAACTATGTTAGTTGCAGCTATTTTTGCTCCCATAATTGCTCCGCAGAATCCTTATGATATGAAGGATTTACATTTAGAGAATTCCTTAAAACCACCCATTTGGATGGAAGGCGGAGAAGCTCCTTTTATTTTAGGTACCGATGATCAGGGGAGAGATATATTAAGCACTATACTTTATGGGTGCCGAACATCATTTACTGTTGGGTTTAGCGTGATTATTATTGCTGGAATGATAGGGGTAACCATTGGTCTTTTAGCAGGCTTTTATAAAGGATTATTGGATGTGGTGACAATGAGATTGGCAGATGCTGTATTTTCGTTTTCTACTACATTGATAGCCATGTTGTTTTTAGGGGTTCTGAAAAAACATGGTGTAGGTACAATAATTTTGGCAATAATTATTACCGATTGGGTAAGGTATGCGAGAACAATGAGAGGTTCTGTTCTTGGCGTGAAAGAAGAAGATTATGTTAGTGCTGCAAAGGCTATTGGAGCAAATGATTTCCGTATTATGTTTAAGCATATTCTTTTTAATGCGATACCGCCTATATTAATAATCGCAGCTGTTGACTTTGGAGCTGCAGTAATGTTGGAAGCTACATTGAGTTTTCTTGGGGTAGGAGTCCCTATAAACGAACCTTCACTTGGAATGATGATATCCATAGGGAAAAATTATATCTATGCCGGGAAATGGTGGTTAGTAATTTTCCCGGGTGCAGCATTAGTATTAATAGTATTTGGCATTAATTTATTAGCAGATTGGTTAAGAGAAGAAATTAATCCAAAAATCAGGAAGACATAAGTAGTATTTGAATTAGTAAAGATATCTTCTAATTTGTTCAAATAAATTCAAAGTTTAATTTAGGGGAAGAATTTAGAAGTTTACGGAGGATAAAATGAGTTTTATATTATTAAAAGGAGGGAAGGTATATACTCCTAATTATAGTGGAAGCAAAGATTTACTTATTGTAAACGATAAAATATTTTTAATTGACGAAAATATTCTTGAGTCATCCATATATAAGTTCGATAAAGAGGTAAAAATAATAGATGTTTCAAAATGTATAGTAATGCCCGGTTTTATTGACCAGCATGTACATATTAACGGTGCTGGAGGAGAAGGTGGTCCCCAATATCGCACTTTCCCAATTCAATTAAGTGAATTTATTAAAGCGGGGATAACTTCAGCAATAGGTTTGTTAGGGACAGATGGTTTTGCAAGGTCTTTAAAATCTCTTCTAATGAAAGCGAGAGGCTTGGAAAATGAAGGGATGAGTACCTGGATATATACGGGTGCTTACCAATATCCTTCACCTACAATTACTGAAAATATAACATATGACTTAATGTTAATTGATAAAGTAATCGGAGTAAAAATTGCTATAGCGGATCACAGATCTTCTCATCCTACGACTGATGAATTAATAAAAGTAGCCTCTAAAACCAGAGTTGGTGGAATGTTAGCTACAAAAGCGGGTATTATCCATGTTCATATGGGAAGTGAGAAAATAGGCTTAAATCCATTATTTAAAATTGTAGAAAATACCGATATACCAATAGAACAATTTGCCCCAACTCATTTGAACAGAAACGAAACTTTATTAAAACAAGCTATCGAATTTGGAAAAATGGGTGGGTATATAGATTTAACCACCGGAATTCCAACAGAGAATAAATTAAATGGAAGCTTGAAAGCAAGTAAAGCAGTTGACCGGCTTTTAAAAAATGGGGTTTCATTGGAAAGAATTACTCTTAGTACTGATGGAAATGGTTCTATGCCTAAATTTAACAACAAAAAGGAAATTGTAGGAATGATTATTGCATCAGTATCTTCCCTGCATAATGAATTTGTTGACATGATAAAAGAAGAAAAAATTCCCATAGAAGAGGCAATTAAAATGACCTCTACAAATATAGCTAAGCATTTGAAGTTGAAGCAAAAAGGGGAAATAAAAGTGGGAAAAGATGCAGACATAGTAATGTTGGATGAGAATAGTCTTCAAGTAAAATATGTTATTGCTAAAGGTCAAGTTATGATGGAAAACAAAAAAATCATGAAATTTGGTAC
>JAYEGH010000047.1:0-5034 GCA_034659055.1 Candidatus Caldatribacteriota bacterium | reverse complement strand
CGAAAATGGTATTTCTGCTATGGGGAGAGTCACGGCTTTCCCTGAAGCCATTACTACAGTGATGTTGGGAAAGGGAGAAATTAGCAGGAAAGGCATAGTAGCTCCAGAGGATGCTATAGAAGGAGAAATTTATAAAAAATTCCTGAAAGAGCTAAAGGGAAGAAAAATAAATATACTTGAGGTTTCCAAGATGATATAATAAAATATTTACAAAGTAATTAATTTCCTGGTAATTTTCTAAATAAAGATAAATATTTATTTTAAATAAATGGAATAGTTGTATGACTAAAATTATTTCACTATTTCCGGAAAACAACTCAAATTGTTCAGGAATGTCTAAAAAATGGAGTGTTTGTTTCGACTGCAGGAATCAATTAAAGTTTTATAAAAAAATTTTAAAAAAAAGAGGAATTTTAAAAGTGTTATCGGATAAATTTAATAATATTACAGGAGGAATTTTTAGTGAGTAAAATTAAAGTTTTAATAATGGGAGCAGCAGGAAGAGATTTTCACAACTTTAATGTCTATTTTAGAAATAATTCAAATTACGAGGTAGTTGCTTTCACTGCTACTCAAATTCCGGATATTGCCGGTAGAAAGTATCCTGTTGAACTTTCCGGTTCTTTATACCCCAAGGGTATTCCAATTTATTTAGAAAAAGATATGCCGGAATTAATTAAAAAAAATGAAATAGATCAGGTAGTTTTAGCTTATAGTGATTTACCCTATCAGTACGTTATGGATAAGGCTTCAATAGTATTAGCGAGTGGAGCTGACTTTAGATTAATGGGACCAAAGAACACGACGCTGAAGTCCAAGGTTCCGGTAGTATCAATATGTGCTGTCCGCACTGGTTGCGGGAAAAGCCAGACTACTCGAAAGGTTAGCGAAATATTAAAGAAGATGGGCTACAAAATTGCCATAATTAGGCATCCTATGCCATACGGTGATCTTAGAAAACAGATATGGCAAAGATATGAAACTTATGATGATTTAAAACGTTATGACTGTACCATTGAGGAAATGGAAGAATATGAACCGCATATTGATATGGGAAATATACTTTATGCCGGAGTAGATTATCAAGAGATATTAACCAGAGCAGAAAAAGAAGCTGATATAATTCTTTGGGATGGCGGAAATAATGACTTACCTTTTTATCAACCGGATTTACATATCGTGGTAACTGACCCCCACCGCGCAGGACATGAAATGAATTATTATCCTGGAGAGGCAAATCTCAGAATGGCAGATGTAGTGGTAATTAATAAAATAGATACTGCTTATCCGGATAAAATAAATTTACTTAGAGAAAACATTTATAAATTAGCACCAAAGGCAATGGTAGTAGATGCCGCTTCTCCTTTAACCGTGGAGCATTCCGAACTTATTCGAGGTAAAAAAGTATTAGTTGTAGAAGATGGTCCCACCTTAACCCATGGAGAAATGAAATATGGTGCAGGGATAGTAGCTGCTAAAAAGTTTGGAGCCAAAGAAATTATAGACCCCAGGCCATATGCCGTGGGTTCTATTGCTGAAACTTACGCTAAATATCCCGGGATAGGCACTTTATTGCCGGCAATGGGATATGGGGAAAAACAGATTAAAGAATTAGAACAGACTATAAATGCTACCGAATGTGATTTAGTAGTAATCGGAACACCTATGGACTTAAGTCGGGTTATGAAAATTAATAAGAAATTAGTAAGAGTGAAATATAGATTACAAGAAATTGGAAAACCGAATTTAGAAGAAATATTAAATCAAAAAATTGAAGTGAAAAATTAGTTTTGTAGATATTGGTAAACTATTCCGGAGGTGAAACCTTATTGATAAATTAATTCTTATTGGACAAAATTTACCTTCTTTATTAATGGGTTCCTTAATAAGCATTGAATTAGCGCTTGCTTTTTTAGGTCTTGGATTTATTGTAGGTATTCCCTTGGCTGTAGGAGAAGTGTACGGTAATAAATTTGTTAAAAATTTAGCCGTTCTTCCCGTAGTTGAATTTTTTCGATCTATTCCTGCTCTTGTCCTCCTTTTTCTCTTTTACTTTGGGGCTAGTTCTTTAAATCTTAATTTCTCACCCTTTATGGCTGCACTATTAGCTATGGGTTTTCGCTCTGCCGCCTATCAATCTCAGATATTCCGCGGAGCAATTAAATCCATTGATACAGGGCAAATGCAAGCTGCCAGATCAATTGGTATGAGTAAATTCAAGGCGATACGTTATATTATTTTACCCCAGGCTTTAAGGATTTCTATTCCTTCTTGGTCTAATGAATATGCTTGTGTTTTGAAAGATACATCCTTGGTTTATGCCTTAGGAATAACTGAATTAATGAGACAGGGAAGATATATTGTTGCCCGTACTTTTGGAAATGCTATATTAGTGTATATTATTTGTGCATTAATTTACTTTGTAATAGTTCATTTAGGAGTTAAACTACTTGATTTTTTAGAAGAGAAGTACAAGATTCCAGGATATGAAATCAAAAAAATTACTACAAGGGCTTGAAAGGATATTATAAAATGGCACAAACAGTATTAAAAGTTGAAAATCTTCATAAAAGTTATGGGAAAGTACAAGTTATTAAAGGTATAAATTTTGAGGTAAAAAAAGGTGAAACAAAGGTAATTATTGGACCTTCGGGAAGCGGGAAAAGCACCTTGCTCCGTTGTATTAATCAGTTAGATCGAATCGATAAAGGTCAAGTATGGCTCGAAGATCTTGAAATAACCAAGTCCCATATAGATATCAATCAAATTAGGGCTTCTATAGGTTTTGTTTTTCAAAGTTTTAATCTTTTTACTCATTTAAATGCCTTAGATAATGTGCGTATCGGGCTAATGAGGGTGAAAAGGATAAAGGAAGAAGATGCTACAAAAATAGCCATAGAAGAACTTAAACGAGTAGGCTTGGGAGGTAAAATACATAATTATCCGGCTCAGCTTTCCGGGGGCCAACAACAGAGAGTTTCTATCGCCAGAGCCCTGGCTATGAGTCCTAAATTAATTCTTTTTGATGAACCTACTTCTGCTCTTGACCCCGAACTAATTGGAGAAGTATTAGAAGTAATGATTAATTTAGCTAAAGAAGGGGTGACCATGATAGTAGTTACTCACGAAATGGGTTTCGCCCGTTCAGTAGCTAATGATATTATTTTTATAGATTATGGGACAATATTAGAAGAAGGTCCCCCCGGAGAAATTTTTAAAAAGCCAAAACATAAACGTACTGCTAAATTTCTTTCAAAAATAACTCAATTGGAGGGAGAAAAAGCAAAGTGAATTTTTTTGAATTTGCCTGGAGTATATCACCTAAACTTTTACAAGGGTCATTAACATCTTTGGAATTAACTGCTTTAGCAATTAGCATAGGACTTATATTGGGTATCCCTTTGAGTTTGGGACGAGTATATGGCAATAAAATTATTTATACCCTGAGCACTATATATGTAGAGGCATTTAGAGGTACTCCTGTTTTGACCCAGCTTTTTATTTTGTATTTCGGTCTTCCTTCTATAGGAATTATGTTTCCTCCTTTTACAGCAGCTGTTATTGGTTTAGGATTAAATAGTGCTGCATATCAGGCAGAATATTTTAGGGGGGCAATTCAGGCAGTTAAAGACGGCCAGATGGTTGCTGCCCGTTCAATAGGAATGAGTAAAATTAAAGCCATTCGATATATTATTTTACCTCAAATGTTTCGTTTGGTCATTCCTTCCTGGTCTAATGAATTAATTTTATTGCTGAAGGCTTCGTCAATAGCCTATATGATTCAAGTTTCAGAGTTGGTTTCCGTAGGAAGGCAAATTGCTTCTCAAAATTTTAGAACCTTTGAAGTTTTTTTAGTTATTGCCTTCATATATTTTGTGATTGTAGAGATATTAAATAGAATTCTTCATTCGATAGAAGGAAAAATAAAAATTCCCGGACTATAAATTTAATTTGCTTTACAGTAAAAAATACTAGTATAATACTATAGATAAAAAGCATTAACTTAAACTGATAAGTAACAAAAAAAGAAGGGAGGATGATAAAGAAATAATTACCAAGCAAGACTAAGTAACATAAGGAATAAATGAAAGTTTAATTAAATAAAAATAAGGAGGTAAAAATGAAAAAGTTTTTTCAATTAATGATTGTTTTGATGATTGTTTTAGTTTCGGTGGGTGTTGTTTTTGTTCAAGCAGAGAGTAAGACTTATGTCGTAGGTACCAGTGCGGATTATCCACCTTTTGAATGGATTGATTCTAATGGTAATTATGTGGGGTTAGATATGGACCTGATGAGAGTAATTGCTGTAAGAGAGGGATATGAAATAGAATTTCGAGATATTGGTTTTGATTCTCTAATTCCTGCCCTTAAAGCTGGAAAAATCGATATAATAGCAGCTGCAATGAATAGCACTTTAGAAAGGGCTAAAATAGTAGATTTTACAGATGCCTACTGGAAAGCAGACCAACCTATAATGGTAAAAGAGGATTCTGATCTTAATATTGTTACTGCTTTAAGCCAGGACCATAAAGTAGGAGCACAAAGAGGGACTACCCAGGCTGATTGGATCCAAAATAATTTAATAGATAAAGGTGTCAAAGTGAAATTAGAACTTTACGAAACCAATGATACCGGTGTTATGGATTTAGTTAATGGGCGCATAGATGCCTTTATCTGTGATGCTCCGGAGGCAAAGGTGTTTAGTGAAAATAATCCTCTTAAAATGGTTGGAGTAATTTATACCGGAGAAGAAGGATATATTGCTTGTGCCGTCCAAAAAGGAGATCCTAAAAATTTGTTACCCTTGTTAAATAAAGGTCTAAAAGAAGTAGAAGGAGAAATAAAAGATAATTTAGTAGAGGCTTATTTTGCCGGAGATTTAAAAAGTATTGATAAAGCTTATGCAGAAAATAAACATTTTCTTGTTGAAGAAAAAGATGTGACTGCTTATGCCGAAGGCTTAGCAAAATCTATGACTGCAAAATAAACAACTAAAATAGACAAAGAGGGGAGGCAAAGAGATTTGTCTTTTTG
>JAYEGH010000046.1:0-5162 GCA_034659055.1 Candidatus Caldatribacteriota bacterium | reverse complement strand
TCTCAATATTTTTATAAGTTTGAATTATTCTTTTTATTTTTTCATTCTCAACATCCAGGTATTTACAATAATTTCTTAGATATCCTATAATATAAGTTTTTCCGGGCATTGCATTTAAATTGCCCTCCTCAAGAGCTAATAAATATTTTTTACGTATCTTTAAAGTATCCTCTACTTCAATTAAAGAAACACCTTTCTCTTCTCTTTTTCCCTTTAAAAATTCTCCAATTTCCTTCATATCCAAAAAATTTCTCCTTTTTGCCACATCTATACTCAAATAATAATTATCAATGATATTTGCTACCCAATAACTTTTGCTTTAATTGTCAACCAACTTCTTTTTCGTAAGGAATACCATCAGCTGCAGGAGGAGTAGCCCGTCCAATAGCACTAACCAATACAAATATAGCTAAAACATAAGGGACCATATTTATAAACTGTACCGGTATTGCAAGAACCCCCTGAAGCCTGATGGATAATGCTTCTCCAAAACCGAATAATAATGCAGCACCTGCCGTACCAAGAGGTGTCCATTTACCGAAAATCATGGCAGCCAGAGCTATAAATCCCCTGCCGCCGCTAATTTCCTTTACAAAAAAATGTGCCTGTTCTAAAGATAAAAAAGAACCTGCTAAACCGGCAAGAGCACCGGAGGTTATTACTGCTAAATATCGCATTTTAATAACATTTACTCCCATTGTATCAGCAGCTTCAGGATATTCACCGACTGATCTTATTCTTAAACCAAAAGGTGTTTTAAATAAGATAAAATGTGCCAGAGCAAAAATTATTACTGTAATGAAAACCAAAGGTGAATGATGAAGGAAAATAACAATAAAGCTTCTGACTACAGATGAACCCTCACCCGGAGCGGGAATGGATAACCCCCAAACAGGGAGATTCTTTACAGCCATAATCTGAGTTTCGTTAAAGAACAACCAGGCCAGGAATACGGTAATTCCGCTGGCAAATAAGTTAATAGCTACACCACTTACGATTTGATTTGCTCTAAAGGTGATTGATGTCACTGCATGAATTAATCCTAGAACAATTCCTATCAAAATGGCTGATAGCACACCAATCCAGGGATTTTGAGAAAAATTGGTTACCGCCACAACTGTAAAGGCACTGGTTAACATCATACCTTCCAAACCAATATTAATTACTCCGGATTTTTCAGAAACCACGCCACCAAGACCTGCTAAAGCCAATGGTATGGCTATTCTTATAGAGGAAGCAAAAAAATCTGCATTAAATATGTTGCCTAACATTATGCTGTTTTCCTCCTTTTTCTTATAATTCTTTTGACGATTTCATCACTTATAACTACAAAGATAACAATCACTGCTTGCAAAACCATGATCAGTTCCCTGGGTATCCTTCCTCCGGTAAAGATGTTCACAATCGCTCCACCGTAATTCAAAACACCGAACAAAATCGCTGCAAGAACAACTCCGAAAGGATGATTTTTACCTAAAAGAGCTACCGCTATTCCGTTAAATCCGTATCCTGTAAAAAGCTCTTGTCTCCATCGATACTTAAATCCCATTACTTCATTAGTGGCTACGAGACCGGCTAAAGCACCGCTAATTACCATGGCTAGAACAATATTTCTAGAAACGTTTATACCGCCATATTCAGCTGCTAACGGACTATAACCGACTGCCCTTATCTCATAACCCAAATTAGTTTTCCATAAAATATAATACACCAGCATGGCCACTGCTATGGCAATAAAAAAGGAAACATTTGCCTGAACATAAGAAGGAAAGTCTATATTGATAGATTTTAGAAGATGATATATTCTTGGTAATCTAGCTGCTTCTGCAATTTCTCTTGTATGAGGTATCATCTGTTTTACACCAGCTGCTTTCATGGCTTCTGTTGGCGGTGCTTTAAATTGCAATACCAGATAGAAAGTTAATGATGCCGCTATCCAGTTCATCATAATGGTAACAATAACTTCATGTACTCCGGATTTAGCTTTTAGTATTCCCGGTACTGCTGCCCATAAAGCCCCTCCGGTAGCAGCTGCAATAATACATAGAGGAATAAGCAGAAATGAAGGAAGATTCGTAAAGGTAAAGCCTACCCAAGTTGCAAAAAATGTACCAATATACATTTGACCTTCTCCACCTATATTAAATAGACCGCAACGAAAGGCAAAAGCAACTGTCAAACCGGTAAATATTAGAGGTGTGGATCTAAATAATACATTTCCCCATCCCACTTTACTACCTAATGCGTTTGAAAAAAGTACTTTGTAAACAAAAATAGGATCTTCTCCTATAATTAGTATAACAATTGCGCCTACCAAAAGTGCAAACATCACTGCAATTAAAGGAGTAATTTTTTCTAAAAAACTATAAACATTAATATTATTATTAGACTTCAAAATGTTTCCCTCATTTTTTTACTTCCTCTAAATTTGTTTTTTTATTTTGAACAGAACCTGTCATCAATAATCCTAATTCCTTTTGATTAGTTTTTTTGGGATCTAAAATAGCTGCAATTTTACCTTCATAAATTACCGCTATACGGTCGGATAATGAAAGTATTTCATCTAGATCAGCAGATACCAGTAAAACACCTTTATTCTTATCTCTTTCATTAATGATTTGCTGATGGACAAATTCAATGGAGCCGACATCCAGTCCACGAGTTGGCTGGGCTGCAATTAAAATAATTGGGTTGCCAAATAATTCACGGGCAACAATTACTTTTTGTTGATTTCCACCCGATAAAGATTTAAGTAAATTATCTTTATCCGAAGGTCGAATATCATATTCTTTAATTAATTTATCAGCATGTTTATTGATTATATTTAGGTTTAAAGACATGCCGTTATTAAATGGTTTATCATAATGAGACCCAAGGATTAGATTTTCAGAAACGTTAAATTGGGAAATAATTCCTCTTTGTCTTCGGTCTTCGGGAATATGGGCGATTTTTTCCTCTTTAATTTCTCTGGGTGAATCATTGGTAATATTTCTTTCGTAGATTGATATTTTGCCACTTTTTGCTTTTCGCAAACCTGTAATAACCTCAACTAATTCAGTCTGACCGTTTCCTTCTACTCCGGCAATGCCTAATATTTCACCTTCTTTTATTTCAAAAGAAATATCTTTTAAAGCTGGTAAACCCTTGTTGTTTAATGCATTCAATTTGCTCACCTTTAAGACATTCTTTCCAAAATTATGTTCATTTTTTTTCACTTTAAAAATAACTTTTCGACCAACCATCATGCTTGCAATTTCTTCTTTGTTGGTTTCACTTGTTTTTTTCACACCAACTACTTTTCCCCGTCGCATGACTGTGATACGATCAGAAATTGCTTGTACTTCGTTTAATTTATGTGTAATAAAAATGATTGTTTTTCCCTGTTTCTTAAGAGAGTTTAATATTCCGAAAAGTTCTTCCACTTCTTGAGGAGTTAATACTGCCGTAGGTTCATCCATAACCAGTATCTCAGCTCCACGGTAAAGCACTTTAATTATTTCTACTCTTTGTTGGATACCAACAGAAATACTTTCTATTTTGGCATTAGGGTCAATTTTAAATCCTATTCCCTCAGAAATTTCTTTAACTTTTTTAGTAGCATTTTCAATATCTATAAAAATATTGTTTTTTTTCGGTTCCATTCCCAAAATGACGTTTTCTGTTACAGTTAAGGGGGGAACCAGCATAAAATGTTGGTGAACCATACCGATTTTCAATTTTATGGCTATATTTGGATTTGTTATTCTAATCTTTTTGTCATTGATAAGTATTTCACCGGAATCTGCTTGATATAAACCGTAAAGAATACTCATTAAAGTAGTCTTTCCGGCGCCATTTTCTCCAACCAGAGCATGGATTTCACCTTTGTAAACCGAAAAATTAACTTTGTCATTAGCTACGACAAGCGGAAATCTTTTGGTAATATTTTTCATTTCCAAAACAATTTCAGGCAATGATCTATTCCTCCTTTAGAGGTCTCTATGGCTTAATAATAAAGATATATGGAGGCATTTATTTACACTAAAATACCTCCATATGTTAATTCTTTACTCTTACTTACTTAGTTACTTCGCTTGGTACTACAATTTCTCCACTTATTATTTTGTCTTTTGCTGCTTCCACTTGACTAACAATATCCATTGAAACCAAATCTTTATTGTATTCATCCATGGCATAGCTTACACCATAATAAGTATTTTCACCTATGGTTACACTTCTGTCCAGACCAAATGCTTCGATACCACTCTTAAAGGTTCCTTCTATAACTGACTTAACAACCAAATAAATAGAAACATCAACCTGTTTAAGCATACTGGTCAAACCAAAACTTTCACCGGTTTCTTCTATGTATCCCATATAGTTCTGGTTAGAATCTACTCCGATTACAAATCTTTTTCTTTCTTTAGCCGCTTCAAATACCCCTGCTCCAGTCAGTCCAGAGGCGTGAAAAATAACCCACGCACCATTATCGTATTGAGCTAAAGCTAATTCTTTACCCTTAACCGGGTTAGCGAATGCCTGACCGGTGTCACCGGCATAAGCTGAAATTACTGTACATTCCGGATAAACATAATTAACTCCGGCAATATATCCAGCCTCAAATCTTTTGATAAGGGCTATTGCCATTCCGCCAACAAAACCGACTGTATCTTTACCATCTTCTTTAGCTTTTAAACCGGCAATCATGCCTACTAGGAAACCACCATCCTGTTCTTTAAAGGTTAACGATACTACATTAGGTTTATCCGGTATAAATCCGTCAACAGAAGCAAAAATGGTTTCCGGAAATTCATCTGCAACAGTTTTTATGGCATCATCAAATAAAAAGCCAACACCTATTACTATGTCGTAACCCATACTTGCAAGCATTCTTAGATTAACTTCTCTGTCTGCATCAACTCCCGGTTCTAATTCAATTCTTTTAATATTGAAATCTTCTGCTGCCCATGCCAATCCTCTAGAAGCTGAATCATTAAAGGATTTATCTCCTTTACCTCCGACATCAAATACTAAGCCAACTTTAAGTGGATCGTCAGCAAAAACCGAAGAGGAAAAACATAAACTTAAGGCCATTGCTATGATTAAAACTAATAAAATACTTTTTTTCATTTTTAGAACTCCTTTTTTTAATATTTAGAACTTAATTTATATTAGGCGTGCAA
>JAYEGH010000045.1:0-5171 GCA_034659055.1 Candidatus Caldatribacteriota bacterium | reverse complement strand
TATCTTGCGAAAAATGTAAGAGCAAAAATGTAAAAAGAATTTTTGACGGTTTTGGATTTTGTCCCAGTGGGAGTTCTTGCCCTTCTTGCTCTTCAGGTTATTGTCCTACCTGTGGAGGTTAAAAGATTAAAGATATTATCTTTACATAAACTGCTAAGAGGTAATGGTTTTAGAAAAAGTGAACTGTTGCCTTTTTTATTTTTAAAAAATAAAAAATATTTTATAAAAAAAGAAGGGTTTTGGAATTTTTTGGAGAATGATTATAATAATATGAAAGATAGAAATCTAACTTACATCCTGTGTTAGTTTATGTAACAAAGCAGGTTACATTCAGGAAATCAGAAGAAGGGGCGTGTGATATTATGCTCCGATAAACTGTTTTTAATAAAATAGTCTTTAAAAGGGGGAAATAATGTTGATAGTAAAGAGACAAAAATATCTTAAAATGGAATTATGGTTATTTATATTAATATCTTTAATTGTTTTTTCAGTGGCAGCTTATGCTGAAAAACCGGATGCCCCGGGAGCAAAATATTTGCAGAGGTTCAGTATCTGTAAAGATGTTTTGGAAAAGAATCCTATGCTGGAGAAAAATTTTTTCACTTCCCAGGATGAGAAAGTGGTTACCTGGTTTAAATTTACTTACAATTCTACAGAGAATTTCAAGCTCTATTGGGAATGGATTGACCCTCAAGGGAAATTATATCATCGCGGAGAGATAGAGATGAAAGCCGGCAGTTATACTAATTATCGAACCTGGTATTGGATAAAGATTAAAGATAATTATGCCTCCATGCTTCCCGGAGAGTGGAAAGTAAAAGTATATATTGATAAGATGCTTCTTACAGAAGAGAAATTTTTTATTATAGAGTCACTTTAAATTATATTTACCTTATCGAAATGTTGAAAGTAAAAGAAATGCACTATTGATGAAAAAAAATACAAATTTAGATATATTATTAATAAATCCCTGGATTTACGATTTTACAGCATATGATTTTTGGTCAAAACCTTTAGGATTGCTGTATATTGCCAGCATTTTAAGGGAACAGAATTATAGAATTAATTATATTGATTGTTTAGACCGTTATAATTCGAGTATCTTAAAATTAACCAGAAAAAAACCGCTTAAAAAAGATGAATTTGGGCGGGGTCATTTTTATAAGGAAGAAATTGATAAACCTGAAATTTTAAAAAGTATACCTCGCCGTTTTAATAGATATGGAATTACAGAAGATATTTTTTTAAAGGAAATAAAAAAAATTCCTAGGCCCCGGGTAATTTTGATTACCTCAATTATGACCTATTGGTATCCTGGAGTATTTCGAGCGATTGAAATGGTTAAAGAATTGTTTCCCAAAACGCCTGTTATCTTAGGCGGAGTTTACAGCACTTTATGTTATGGGCATGCCTCTAAATTGTCCGGAGCTGATTATGTAATAAAGGGCAGTAATATAAAAAGCTTGTTGCAGATATTAGAAGAGATTACTGGAAATAAAGGTAATAATTATTCTAAATATGATAAGAAGTTAGATTATCTTCCCTACCCTGCTTGGAATTTATACGAGAAACTTGATTATATTTGTATTTTATCTTCCCGAGGGTGTCCTTTTCGGTGTAGTTATTGTGCTTCTCATAAAATAAATCCAAAATTGGAATTTAGAAACCCTATTCAAGTAGCTGAAGAAATAAAGTATTGGAGCAGAAGAAGAAAAATAAAGGATTTTGTATTTTATGATGATGCATTATTGATAAAACCGGAAGATAGTTTTATAGTTATATTAAATGAGTTAATAAATAAGAAAGTAAAAATACGATTACATATGCCTAACGGAATACATGCCCGTATAATAAATGAAGAAATAGCCTACAAGATGTATCAGTCCGGAGTAGAGACTATAAGGCTGGGTTTTGAAACAGTAGACCCTTTAGTTCAGGAAACAACGGGGGGAAAGATTACTAATCAGGAATTTAAAAGAGCAGTAAATTATCTTTTAAAAGCAGGGTTTAAATCAAGTCAGATTGGTGCTTATCTGTTAATAGGATTACCGGGACAGAAAATTCAGGGGATAAGAGATTCTATACGATTTGTAGTGGACTGTGGTGCACATCCCCGTTTAGCAAAATTTTCAGCAATTCCGGGAACAAAGATTTGGGATCAGGCAAAGAACTATTTTGAATTTCATGGTGAGGTTGACCCACTTTTTCACAATGATGCTCTTTTACCATATATATCACCTGATATTACTGAAAGAACATATAGCAAAATAAAATCTATAATAAAAATTCAAAAAGAGCATGTTTAGACGTGTTATAATTAAACATAATGTAGTATGGTTGGTGAATGCGGTATAATAATTGGAGGTGATTTTAAGAATAAATTGGAAAAATAAGGAGAGATGATCGTTTAGGAACAAGGTAAAAAGTATTCAGGGTAATAGAAAAAGATGCTTAATTTACTGTCGAACATTACAAGGAGGGAAAAAGAATGGAACTATTAAAAGTATCATCAAAGTCGAATCCTAAGGCAGTAGCCGGTGCTTTAGCGGGAGTAATAAGAGAAGATGGAAAAGTTGAATTACAAGCCATAGGAGCCGGAGCAGTAAACCAAACAATTAAGGCAATTGCTATTGCAAGGGGCTTTACTGCAACCAGTGGAATTGATTTAATATGCATTCCAGCTTTTGTAGATGTAGAAATTAAAGGGGAAGAAAGAACTGCAATTAAATTTTTAGTTATGCCTGGCAAATAGATCACTATGATCAAAGAAAATAATATTGTAGATTAAAAAAGTATTTTTATTTAAATGGTTCCAAGAAATAGAAGATATTAAACAAGAAAGGAGTAAAAATTTCTATGATTAAAGAAAAAAGTAAAGAGGAAGGCAAAGAAAAAAAGAGATTAGTAAATATAAGTAGAAAATCTAAAAAAGCATCTATATTGGCAAGAAAAAGAGAAAATATTGAAGAAAAAAAATCTTTAGGTGAAGTTAACATTGTATCCGAAGTAATTGCCACTATAATTAGCAGAACTGTTATTACTATAGAGGGTGTGGTAGGATTAGCTAGTCATTCTAAGGGAGGAATAGGAACTTTATTGGGGATTAAAGAACTGGAAAAAGGGATAAAAGTTGATCTTAAGGAAAATAAAGAAATTTATACTACTATTTCAGTTATCGTAGAATATGGTTCCATAATAATTGAGGTAGCAAAGAAAATTCAAAAAAAGGTAAAAGAAGAATTGGAAACTAAAACGGGGCTTACGGTTAGTGAAATAAACGTAAATATTCAAGGTGTAAACATAAGAGAAAAAAATAAGAGTAATGGATAACTAAGTAAAAAGGGCTATAAGATTATTGTTTAAGAATCTTATAGCCCTTTTTATATTTTTCTAATTCAATTAAAGGTTATTATTATTTCACCTTTGATTTCAGTTCTTTACCAGCTTTAAAGAAAGGTACACTCATAGCCGGTACAGAAATTTTTTCACCGGTACGTGGATTTCTAGCTTCACGAGCAGCTCTTTCTCTGATACCGAAAGTACCAAACCCAACCAATCTAACTGCTTCTCCTTTTTCCATAGCATCAGCAATACAATCAAACACGCTTTCAACAATTACTTTAGAATCTCGTTTGGTGCAACCAACATCCTCTGCTACTGCATCAATTAATTCGCTTTTATTCATTTAGTACAAACACCTCCTTTCATTGATTTAGAGCAAGACAATATAACTCCTTAATATAAGTAGAGTAAAATATCTATATGACTGCTATATAATACACTATACAATAACTATCTAAAAAATCCTTCTTTTTTCTATAATTTTCTATAATATTTTTGCTTTTTTTAAAAAATCATGATACTTCTATTATTTTTAAGTAAAAAAATATATATATTCTGTCGGAAAAATGATACTCTAAAATAGCCATTAAGGCCATTATATAAGAGGTTTTTATATATTTCAAGTGTTAAATACTATAAAATAGTATAATTATCACCTGAAAAGAAAAAAATAACTCAAAATTCAAAAGTTAGCCTAAATTTTAGCAGTGTATTTTTAAGAAAAATTTAAAACAGAAAATAGATTATAGTGTATAATAAGTGTATAATAAATGAGAAAGCTAAAAATAAAATAGATAAAAAACATTAATCAATTATTTTGCAGTAAATATTAAAACTATTTGATATTTGTTAAACAACAAATAAAAAAGGAGGATTCTAAGATGTTAAAGAATATTTCACTTGTAAAAAGACAAAAAATATCTACTTGCATTTTTATTATTTTGGTACTTTTTCTTTGTTTAAGTGTCTTCGGAGTTAGTTTTGCCCAAAGTCCCACTTCAAAAGAAGTGGAAAAAATGAAAAGTATTCAAATTATTAATCCTCATCCTGCATTTTCTCTTAGATTATGGCTGGATAGGCCTAGGAATGATAATCTTGCTCCGGGTGAAAAAATTACTATTTATTTCCAATCTACAAGAGATGCTTTTGTAACTTTATATAATTATGATACTGCAGGTCGGGTAAAAATTATTTTTCCCAACAAATATTCTCCACATAATCTTATAAAATCAGGGCAAAAATATAAAGTTGAGGGGCAGATTGCTCCTGATACTCAACCGGGTACTGAATTTGTTCAAGGATTTGCCACAACACGGCCATTATTAGTAAACGAAAATATAAGAAATTTGATTTCTAAAAAATTTATGCCGGAAGTAAGCAATGATTATAGGGCTTATAATAGTAGGATTAAGTCAATAATTGTGTCTTCGCCTCCTGCTACATGGGTTTCAAGCAACCTTTTAAGTTTCAGGATAGTACCGGTGACCCCTCCAACCGTTCATTATGGAAGGATTGTAGTGAGCTCAAACCCTTCGGGAGCGAAAGTGTATTTAGATAATAGCTACAGAGGGACAACTCCTATAAATTTAGATAGGGTTAATACCGGTAAACATTCTATCAAATTAGTTAAATCAGGCTATCAGGAGTGGAATAAAAGCGTATATGTCTATTCTTCAAGAACCACCCAGGTTTTTGCTGATTTACTTCCTTTGCCCCAATTTGGTTCGATCTCTGTCTACTGCAATCAAGGTAATGCGAAAATTTATTTAGACGGAAAATACAAGAGAAGAACCAGTGCTAACAGATCGGTTGAATTAAAAAATATCGAA
>JAYEGH010000044.1:0-22309 GCA_034659055.1 Candidatus Caldatribacteriota bacterium | reverse complement strand
AATTATTTGAGTACTATTTTGATAAAATTTAATTTTCCAACTTTAAGAACCATCCCATCTTCAACAATTAAATCAAGATAAGGGTTGCTTACTTTTTCTCCGTTTATTTTAAGCCCTCCCTGTTTTATCAATCTTTTGATTTCACTCTTGCTTTCAATAATGCCTGAAAAAAGAATAAGCTCTGTAATCCAAATCTTTCCTTCTTTTAAATCATTTTTTCTCAAGATCACTTCTTTTATTTTATCAGGATAAAGTTTCTGTTTAAAAACTTTTTCAAATTCTTCTTCAGCTAAAAGAGCAGAGTTTTGACCATGATATAGTCTGACAATTTCTCTGCTTAATTGTTTTTTAATATCACGCGGATGTAAATTATTACTTTTCAATCCATTTTTTATTTTTTCTATTTCATCTAATGGAACATCTGTAACTAATTCGAAATATCTAAGCATAAGCTTATCCGGAATTGACATAGCCTTACCATACATCTTCCGAGGAGGTTCGTTAATTCCAATATAATTATCCAAACTCTTGCTCATTTTCTCAACCCCATCAGTACCTTCGATCAAAGGTAAAGTAATAACAACCTGGGGCTCTTGATTATATTCTCTTTGAATTATTCTTCCTACTAACAAGTTAAATTTTTGATCTGTTCCTCCCAATTCAATATCTGCCTCTAAAGCAACAGAATCATAGCCCTGCATTAGAGGATATAAAAATTCATGAATTCCTATTGATTTTTCGTTTTTATATCTATTGGAAAAATCGTCTCTTTCCAACATTCGGGCAACAGTATATTTGGAACAAATTTTTAAAACTTCGGCAAAAGATAATTTTCCCAACCAATTACTATTAAATACTATTTTTGTTTTCTCAGGATTTAATACTTTAAAAACCTGCTCCTTATAAGTTTGAGCATTTTTTTTAACCTGTTCTTCTGTTAATTGTTTCCTGGTTATATTTTTACCGCTTGGATCCCCTATTCTTCCGGTAAAATCACCGATTAAAAAATAAATATCATGGCCTAAATCTTGTAATTGCCTCATCTTACGCAATCCTACTGTATGTCCAAGATGTATGTCTGGAGCATTAGGGTCAAAACCCTGCTTCACACGAAGGGGTCTGTTCTCTTTCTTTGCCTTTTTTAGTTTTTTTATCAGTTCTTCTTCTGAAATTATCTCTTCAGTTCCTCTTTTAATTATTTTTAGTTCTTCATTAATATCCATAATAAATTACCCCGCTTCATAGAATAAAAACATTAAATATTTTTTGTTACAATTCATTCCCTTATTTTTTGTTCGTTATTCCAATCCTAACCTCTTTTTGTTCTTAATTAACAAAATCAATAAGGGATAACCCAAGATATAACAAGCAATGACTTCACCTATCCCGATATACAATACAGTTATCCAATAAGGCAGGTCAAAGAGTAAATGCAAATAAATGCTTACTCCAAAAGCATTTACCAATACCGGAGGAAGGGGGGCTAATTTAGGATTTTTTACTTTATAAGTTAAATATGCAGCAATTAAAGTACAAAGACTTCCCCCAATTATATCTACCATTCCTAATGGACCAATAACATTTGCTAAAACACAACCTAAAAATAATCCAATAATTGCTGATGAATCAATAAAGGGTAGAACTACCAAGGCCTCAGCAATTCTCACTTGAATAGGGCCATAACTTATTGGAGCAAATATGATATTAAGAACCACATAAATCGCTGCAATCATGGCTACACGAACTAAATAGTTAGGTTTAATCATATCAAAATATTCCTATAATAAATATATTTAATCTTTGAAATTATAACATAGTTTATTTTATATTAAAAGAGTTAGGATTAGCAACTCATCTTTTTTATTATGATTTTATGATATAATGTTATTCAGAAGCGTAGAACGAAAAAACGCAAAACTATAACTCAAAACTAAAAACAAAGAAAGAGGTTTTAAGGTTTTGAATTATGATTTTTAATTTTTCGCTTTAAGTTTTTAGTTTGACAAATACGATATATGATATAAGGAGTTTTGCTTTGTCCCCAAAAAATAAACAAAAAAGAATTAATTATTTTTCTTTTTCGAAAATATTATTATTAACCTTGATTATTTTTACTCTGGCTTTTACCACTATCTTTATTGGCTTAATCACTCTTAATACTCACAAAATATCTGATATGATTAAAGAGCATGAAATTTTAGATGCAGTAAACAGTAAAGTATATGACATTAACGGTAAAATTATCACCGAATTTTACCAAGAAAACAGAACTCCAATCTCTCTTTCGAAAATTCCCCAAAATTTAATTAATGCCTTTATTTCTATTGAAGATTCTGATTTCTATAAACATCAAGGTCTCAGCATCAAAGGAATTTTACGTTCTCAATGGGTAAATTTCAAAAATATAGTTTTACATTTAAATAAAGAAGCTAGGCCTCAAGGAGGAAGCACCATTACTCAACAATTAGGTATAAATATTTTTCTTACTCGAGAGATTAGTTTAAATAGAAAATTACAGGATATGTTAATTGCCCTGCAAATAGAACGATATTATACTAAAAATGAAATTATGGAAATGTACCTAAATGAAATTTATTTTGGACATGGAGCATATGGAGTACAATCCGCTGCTAAAATGTATTTCAATAAAAATGTTCGTAATTTAAATCTTGTGGAATGTGCTTTATTAGCAGGAATCCCTCGGGGACCTTACTATTATTCTCCTATAATTAATAAAGAAGCTTCCCTAAAAAGAAGAAATGTTGTGCTAAATAGAATGCTTAAATTGGATTATATATCAGACACGGATTTGGAAAAAGCCAAGCAAACTCCTATTAAGCTTAATTATCACAACAAAAGAGATAAAATTACAGCTCCTTATTTTTCAACTTATATTCTTTCTCAACTTTTAGAAAAATACGGTGCAAATATGGTTTACAAAGGCGGATTAAGTATATATACTACCTTAGATTTAGAAATGCAAAATTTTGCTGAAATATCATTAAAAGATTCCGGGCATGAAGGTGCACTAATTGCCATCGATCCCCAATCAGGCTATATTAAAGCTATGGTAGGAGGAAATAATTTTGAAAAAAGTAAATTTAACCGGGCAACCCAGGCTTACCGCCAACCAGGTTCTGCTTTTAAACCTTTTATTTATCTTACTGCTTTAGATAATGGATTTACTCCCAGCAATATTATCGAAGATTCTCCGATTACTTTTGAAAATGGCTGGGCACCTGAAAATTATGAACAAGAATTTAGAGGTCCGGTAACACTTAAGGAAGCCTTCGAACATTCTATAAATGTAGTAGGAGTAAAGCTATTGGAACAGGTCGGAATAAATAAAGCTGTTAATTATGCCCATAAGGCAGGGATAAAGAGCAAGCTTCGCCCAGACCTTTCTTTAGCCTTGGGAACTTCCGAAGTAAGTCCTCTGGAAATTGTGTCTGCTTATGCCACCATTGCTAACCTGGGAGAAAAGATTGAATCAACATCTATAATTCGAATAGAAGATTACACGGGAAAATTAATAAAAGAGAATATTGTTCAAAAAAAGAAAGTTTTTAAAGAAGAAACATGCTATGTGCTTATAGATATGATGAAAGGAGTAATTGAAAGAGGAACCGGCTGGAACGCAAAAATAGGCAGACCGGCAGCTGGTAAAACAGGAACTACTGATGATTTTGTTGATGCTTGGTTTATAGGATTTACTCCCGATTTAGCAACCGCGGTTTATATTGGCAATGATGATAGAAAATCTTTGGGGGACAAAATGACCGGAGGAGTAGTTGCTGCTCCAATTTGGGCTAAATTTATGAAAAATTCTCTTAAAGATTATGATAAAACAGACTTTACACAACCAGATAAAATAGTTAAAATTCCGGTCTGTAAAGAATCGGGGCTTTTACCCACTGATTCTTGCTCCAAGATAATAAACAGTGCTTTTATAAAAGGGACAGAACCCACCTCATACTGTACAATTCACCAAAAAGACTTAAAAAAACCGGAGGTAAAAGTAGTTCCGAAAATTAAAAAACCTTATTATGAAGAAATTGAAAAAATTAAGGAAAAGACCAGGGAAAAACCTATAGAAGCCAAGGAAGAAGAAAAAGAAGAAACCCTTCAGTCTTTAATAGAAAAACTTAAAGAAAAATATAAAAAACAAGATGAGTAGCTTTTTAAGAAATCAGAAAACAATAGCCAGAATTCAGAAAATACGAGATACAATATTATTCCGGCTCCAGGATTTTGGATACTGACTTCAACTTAAATAACTCGAAATTAGTACAAATAATATATAAATATAATTTTTTTATTTTTTAAGATAGGCAATCGTTACTCCAATCCCTCCCTCACTGGGATTGCCTATTCTAAATGATTCAATATAAGGAATTACACTTAGCATTTTTTTAACTTCTTCCCTTAAAATGCCTTTACCTTTTCCATGAATTATATAAACCGGTGATACCCCTAAATAGTAGGCATCATCTAAATACTTTTCCAATTTTATTTGTGCCTCTTCTACTTTCAGCTGCCGAATAGAAAGTTGATTTTTAAAGTATTTCATTTTAGACAGAAAAAGATTGTCTCTTTCCCCTGCCTCCTCGTAGGGAATCGAATAAACAGGATTAGTATTTTCATTAGATTTTTCTAATTTATTAATTCTTTCCAGATCAAATATTGGAACTAATATTTTCATATTATCGATTTGCACCTTGCATTTTTTAGTTTTAGAAAAAATAGAAATTACTTCTCCTTTCTTTTTTAAATTCTTTATTAACACATAATCGCCCTTTTTTATTTTTCGTCCCTTATCTAATTCTTTTTTAGGTTTTAATTTTAATGTTTCATCCTTTAACTTTCTATCAATTTCTCGAATTTCGCTAATAATATTCTTACTGGATTGTTTATCCAAAATCTTTTTTTTCTTTAAATTATTTATTATATTATTAGCTCTATCTTGTGTTTGCTTTATTATCTCTTCAGCTCTTTGATAAGCTTTAAGCATTATTTCTTTTTTATCGTTTTCAACTTTACCTAACTCTTCTGTTAATTTATCTTTAATCTTATAACTTTTTTCTTCGATTTTTTCTGTTTGTTCTTTTTTCTTTTCAATTATTTTTTTGTCTTGTTCAATCTTTTTAATCAAATTATCTGCTTTAATTTTTTCCCGGGATAAAAAGTTTTGGGCTTTCGAAATCACTTCAGAACTTAAACCTAACCTTTGAGCAATTATAAAAGCACAACTCCTGCCGGGTAATCCAATTGATATTTGATAGGTAGGTTCTAATGTCTTCTCATCAAATTCCACCCGGGCATTACATACACCTTCGGTCAAATAAGCATAAGTTTTTAAAGTATCATGATGAGTGGATGCAACCACTTTTACTTTCTGTTGTTTTAATGTATCCAATAGAGCCATACTTAAGGCAGCACCTTCCGTAGGGTCCGTTCCAGCTCCTAATTCATCAAGTAATACCAGTGAATTAGAATCCGCTTCCTCTAATATTTGGACAATATATTTCATATGAGAAGAGAAAGTACTCAAACTTTGTTCTATATTCTGCTCATCCCCAATATCGCAAAATATTTTTTGGAAAACTGCTATTTCGCTATCTTTAACAGCGGGAATATGTAACCCGCATTGGGCCATAACTGCAAGTAATCCTACAGTCTTTAAAGCAACAGTCTTACCTCCGGTATTTGGACCGGTAATTAATAAAATATCAAACTCTTTGCCTACATTAATATTGATGGAAACCACATTTCCACTCAATAATGGGTGTCTGGCTTGTATAAGATTAACAAATCCCTTTTGATTTAAATTTGGCTCTATTGCATTCATTTTATCAGCCAATAGTGCTCGAGCATAGATAAAATCTACTTCTCCCAAGCTTAAATAAGAGTTATAAATTCCTTCTGCTTTTTCTCCGATATGAGCAGTTATTTTTTGTAAGATTTTTAATATTTCACGTTGTTCGTCTTTGATTAATTGACGAAGCCCATTGTTTAATTCTACCAATTCAAAAGGTTCGATAAATAAAGTGGCACCACTATCGGATTTATCGTGAATTATCCCGGGAAATTTGGTCTTTCGCCCTTGTTTTATAGGAATAACATATCTATCTTGCCTAATAGTTACTATAGGATCTTGAATGACATCGGAAAAATGCGGAGATTTAATAATCTTGTCCAATTTATTTTTAATGTTCTGCTCTTTTTTTATTATTTCCTTTCTAATTTTTTTCAATTCCGAGCTTGCCCGATTCAACACTTCAGCATTTTCACCAATGCAATAGTTTATTTCTTCTTCCAAATCTTTAAATATTTTTATTTTTTCTAATCTTCTTTTAATTAATGGATATTTATCTTTTAATTTTAAAAAATATTTTTTTACTAAACGGGAATTTTTTAAAACTTTTAGTATTTTTAATATCTTTACTGTATCAAGGATTGTCCCTACAATTTTGGATTTTTTCAATTCATCTCTAATATCTTCTGTTCTTGAAAAAGGAGGCGAGCCTTCAAAAGCAAGAATTTCTCTCATTTCCGTTGTTTCTTTTTGAGAAGCAACTATTGTCTCAAAATTTATTTCTGGCTTAATTTTATTTACTATTTCCTCCGCAATAGCAGAAACGGTATATTTAATCAACATTTTTTTAATTTTTGAAAATTTTAAAACGGAAAGAGTGTGTTTATTCAAGGTATATTTCATCCTTTTTAATAATTAGAATGTGGTGTGTATGATTTAGTCATTATATATTAATAAAAGTTTTTAAAGTATCTTTTAAAACAAACAGATTGAGATGATATTTTCTAAGAAATTCTTGTGTGTTAAATTGCAAACTCGAAGGAAGCCAATCTTTAAGAAAACTATAAACCATAACAGTTAACACTGCAAATCTATTGGCAAAAAATGAATCTTTTAATTGTTCCTTAATAAAAGCAGGTGTAGGTAAAAAACTTGCAATGACCAATAAAATTCCCACTATTATTGAACCTTTAATTAGCCCGAACAAAGCTCCTCCCAGACTATCAATCCAAGATACAAATAATAATGAAAATATTTTTTTTAGCATTAATTCCAGTATTTTTGCAATTATACATATACCTAAAAATATTAGCACAAAACCAATTATATTTGCTACTTCCCTACTTGTATGAATATGGAAAGCAATATATCCCCCAACTTCTCCAAACCAAAAAATGGCTAAAAATATTGCCATGGATATCCCAATTATATTTATTATCCCTGCAATAATGCCTTTACGCATTCCAATTATAATATTTATTAAAACTATAATTAATATTGATATATCTATCCAATTTATTGGCATAAATTTCTCCTACTTACTCTCTATAGATGTAGCATATAGCAGGCAGTATAGTATTACAAGTAAAACTTAAAGCTAAAAACTAAAAACCACAATTCATAAATCAAAAGTCAAAAATCTTTTCTTGATCTTTAATTTTGAGTTATAGTTTTGTCTCTTATACTTTTCGCTTTATGCATTAGCAATATCAGCTTCTTTTATTCTCTCATTTTAGCATTAAATTTTAGTCTTAACTTCTCTCTAATTTTATGCTCAATTTCGTCTACTTCCTTATCTGTTAAGGTTCGATCTTCGGCTTGAAATAGTATAGAATAGGCAATACTTTTAAGACCTTTACCGATTTTTGCATTCTTAAATACATCAAACAGGATGACTTTTTTAATTAAGTGCTCATCAGTGGATTTTATAACCTTAACAATATTACGTGAAAAAATCTCATCTTTTACAATCAATGCTAAATCCCTTTGAATAGAAGGATATTTTGGCAATAGCTGATAATGAATGCCTAAAGGAATAAACGGTAATAGATTTTCAAAATCAATTTCAAATATATATACTTTTCCGGGAATACGATAATTTTTTAACACATCAGGATGTATTTCACCAAAAATTCCTATTTCTTTCTCACTAATCTTTATCTTTCCATTTCTTAAAGGATGAAAAGAGGGGTGATTCCCATGCGATATCTCCCAATTTTCAATTTTCAAATCTGTTAATATTGTTTCAAGTATTCCTTTTATATTAAAAACATCTACAGTAGAAGACTTTTCCCAAATATTCCCCCTGCCCATTTCAATTATTGCCCCGGAAATCATTAATTTTTCCGAAGGAAGAGAATCTTTCTTGTTTGGGTCAGGCAAATATATCCTACCCTTCTCAAATATTTTTACTTTCTCTGCCTGACGGCTAATATTCCACTTTATAACTTCTAACAAACCCGGGATTAGTGTTGTTCTCATCACAGAATTATCTCTAGTCAAAGGATTGCTTATTTTTAGCGTATCTCTAAACACATTTCCCTTTGGTATTCCTATTTTATCAAATACTTCCGGAGAAACAAAGCTATAAGTTAGTGATTCATTAAATCCGCATCCGTTCAATATCTTTCTTATTCGATCAATTAATTTTAAACGGTTACTCTTCCCTTCTTGAGCGATACTTGTACGAAATAAAGTAGGTTTTATTCTGTCATAACCATAGATACGAGCAATCTCTTCAATAATATCTATTTCCCTTTCTACATCTTCTCTAAAAGAAGGTGGGACTACTTCAAGATAATCATCTTTCTTTTCTACTATTTTAAAATCCAATTTCTCTAAAATGCTAATAATTTTTTCTTTATTTTTCTTTTTGTCTTTATCCAAAACAAGACCTAATATTTTATTCACCCTTTCTATCCTTAGCTTTATTTTATAGGGTTTGTAAAACTTATTATTTGTATCTATCACTCCAAAGTTTATTTTTCCATTTGCAATTTTCTGCATAAGTTCCGCTGCCCGGTTCAATGCATATATTTGAATTTCTTTATCAATTCCTTTTTCAAAACGATTGGAAGCATCAGTGCGCAAACCAAGTTTTGTAGTTGTTCTTCTATTATTTACCGGATTAAAATAAGCTGATTCTAAAAATACATTATTTGTTTTTTGACTAATCTCTGAAGACATTCCTCCCATAATTCCAGCAAGTGCTATGGGCTCTTCCGGGTCAGCAATTAGTAATGCATTTTCGGGAATTTGCCTTTCTATATCATCCAAGGTTCGGATTGTTTCCCCTATTCGCCTTTTTCTCACGATAATCGTCTCTCCTTGAATCTTGTTAAGGTCAAAAGCATGAAGAGGCTGACCTGTTTCCATCAATATATAATTGGTAATATCCACAATATTATTTATAGGTCTTATGCCCAATAATTTCAATTTCCATTTTAACCATAAAGGTGATTCCTCTACTTTTACATTTTTTATTATTCTTCCGCTATATCGTGGACACAAATCCTCTGCTTCAATTTTAAGAGAAATATTTTCTTCAATTTTTCTACCTTCTTCTTTAATTTCAATTTCGGGGATTTTTAATTTTTTATTTGTAATGGCAGCTACTTCTCTTGCAATTCCGATAATGCTCATTAAATCGGGACGATTTGAATGAATCTCAAAGTCAAATATTGTATCATTAAAGTTAATTATATTTTTAATATCTTCTCCGAGAGGCAAATCTTTTTCCAGGATTAATATTCCCGAAGATTTTCCCGGTTCAATGCCCAATTCTGAAGCCGAACATAGCATTCCCTCTGAAAGAACATTTCTGATTTTTCTATTTTTAATGATACCTATAATGGGCAACATTGCCCCATCCAATGCTACGGGTACTTTATCCGAAACCTTCATATTGGTTGCTCCGCATACTATAGATAATATTTTATCTTTAATGTCTACCTGGCATAAAGACAATTTTTCGCTTTCCGGATGAGAATCTATTTTTATGATTTTCCCAATAACAATTTTCTCTATTTCAGAAGTTATTTTCTCGGCTTTTTCTAAAACAATCCCATTAATGGTTAATTTGTTTGTTAATTCTTCTGGTACCATATCTATATCAACATATTCTTTCAATAAATTATAGGAAACTTGCATTTTCTTTTCCTCCCAATTTTTCTCTATCATTTGCATATCACGCATGTTAGCGTAGAGCAAATAGCCTTTAGCGTATAGTATTACGGCGTTCAGTGTGAAAATAGTTCGCTGGTTAGCCAGTTTACCAGTTACCCGGTTTAAGAATTAATACCGGGTCGTGGACAATACCCAACAAATGTGTTTCTACTATATACTAACTAACGACTAAATATTCACTAACTAACAACTAATTTAATCGGCCAACTGAATTATCTTTATCTTAAACCAGCTAATCAATCAACTAATTTATACTTAAATTTTTGATTTGGGCAGACACAAGGCTTGCCTCTTGCAACTATTAACTATTAACTGACAACTTGCATTTTCTTATCTTGCACCTTGAATTTTCTTCTCTAACGACTAATTTAGCCAGCGAATTCTTTTCATATTACTTATCACTTATTACTCATTACTGTATTCCTACTAATGACTAATTTAAAACTGTTTTAAAAATCTTAAATCATTTTCAAAAAATAACCGTATATCGTTTATACCATATTTCAACATTGCAATTCTTTCTGCCCCCATTCCAAAGGCAAAACCAGAATATTTTTCGGGATCATATCCTACTTTTTTAAAAACTGCAGGGTCAGTCATTCCTGCTCCCATAATTTCCAGCCAACCGGTATAGCCACAGGACCTACAACCCTTCCCCTTGCACAAAAGGCAAGATACGTCTATCTCAGCACTTGGTTCGGTAAAAGGAAAAAATCCCGGTCTAAAACGTACTTTCCTATCTTTGCCGAACATCCTATGAATAAATACTGTTAATATTCCTTTTAAATCCCCAAAAGTGATATCCTTGTCCACTACCAAGCCTTCTATTTGATGGAACATTGGGGAATGTGTGCTATCAGTAGAATCGCGTCGATAACATTTTCCACTAGCAATAATCCTTATCGGAGGCTGCTGTTTTTCCATAACTCTAATTTCCACCGGCGAAGTATGTGTTCGCAGTAAAATTTCATTGTTAATAAAAAAAGAATCCTGATCATCTCTGGCTGGATGGTCTTTGGGAATATTAAGTGCTTCAAAATTATAGTAATCTAATTCCACTTCCGGACCCTCTTCTATTTTAAATCCTAAACTCAAAAATATTTCTTCACTTTCTTTTAATATTAAATTGATAGGATGAACAGTTCCTACGTCTAATTTTTTTCCGGGAAGAGTAATGTCAACTTCTTCTCTCTGTATCTTTTTTTCTTTCTCTATTTTTTTTATTTCTGTAATTTTTGCATACAATAACTCTTCAATTTCTTTTTTAGTCTGGTTTAATAACTTCCCAATTTTTGGCCTTTCCTCTGGAGAAAGCGTCCCCAGCTTCCTTAAAAGGAGAGTTAAAAATCCTTTTCTACCTAAATATTCTACTCTTAATTTTTCAATAACCTTTAACTCGTTAGCCTTGTTTAGCTTAGATGTAACTTCTTCTTTAATCTTTTCTATTTTATTTTTCAATACTATTCCCTCCTCACAATTAATATCCCTGAAAAAATAAAAAAAGTTTATAATTTTCTTCTCCTTGTAAAGGGACGAAAATTATAAACTTTCTCCGCGGTACCACCCTTTTTAATTTGCTAATTTCAGCAAATCCGTACTCTGTTGCTTTTAACGATAGCAAACCGGCGAAACTTACTCTAATAAAATTTCAGTTTGCAGTTACAAAGTGAATTTCGCTTGCAATTTTTTTATAATATTTTTTAGGATAAAAAAGGTTAAAATTACAACCTACTTATCTTTAGCATAACTTTTATTATTTATATATAAAATAGATAATTTATAATACAATAGACTTAATTTGTGCTTTCCTTGGCTATTTTTACTATACTTGTAAATGCGTCATGGTTATTGACTGCCAATTCAGCTAATATTTTTCGATTTATTGCTACACCGGCATCTTTTAATCCTTTTATAAATTTACCATAAGAAATACCTTCATTTCTTGCAGCAATACCAATCCTGGTTATCCATAAACTTCTAAAATCTCTCTTTCTCGCCCTTCTGTCTCTATA
This sequence comes from Candidatus Caldatribacteriota bacterium, assembly GCA_034659055.1. Lineage (GTDB taxonomy): Bacteria > Atribacterota > Phoenicimicrobiia > Phoenicimicrobiales > Phoenicimicrobiaceae > JAYEGH01. The sequence goes on along the minus strand of JAYEGH010000044.1, from coordinate 10,297 downwards.
GGCATAAGAAAGGGATTTTAACATGGCCTCATGAGCAGTACGGTAAAGTTTGCTTTTTGCACCCCAAAAACCTTTGGCAAATTTTAGTACTTTTTTTCTTCTTCTTCTTGAGGCAACATTATTTGTTACTCTTGGCATTCTATTCACTCCTTATTATTTTCTGTCTTAAATTAGTATCTATTAATTGGTTTTCTGTTTATTGTTTTCGTTAATATTTATAAATATTAACTATAAGGCAATAATGCCTTAACTCTACTTGTTTCTGAACTACTTACCAAAGTTGATTTCCTTAAATTTCTTTTTCGTTTAGTAGTTTTTTTGGTTAAGATGTGGCTTTTATAAGCCTTTGATCTTTTTATTTTACCTGATTTAGTTAATGAAAATCTTTTTGCTGAACTTTTGTGTGTCTTCATTTTAGGCATAAATGTCTTACCTCTTTCTTAAGTAATATTATTATTTAGGTATTAAAATCAAAATCATATTTCTTCCTTCTAATTTTGGCTGTTTAGAAACTTTTGCAATTTCTTCGGAATCTTTAATTACTCGATTCAGTAACTCTCTTCCCGTTTCTACATATCGCATTTCTCTGCCTCTAAACATGACTGTTACTTTCACATAATTACCATCTTTTAAAAATTTGCATAAATTTTTTACTTTAAAATTATAATCGTGATCTCCAATATTAGGACGTAATTTTACTTCTTTCATTCCACTGCTTTTCTGTTTTTTCTTCCCGCTTTTCAATTTCTTATCTTGTGCGTATTTAAATTTTCCGTAATCAATGATTCTACAAACCGGAGGATTAGCTTCTGGAGCAACCTCAACCAAATCAAGATTTTCTTTTTTAGCTAACTCCAAACCCTCCTTTTTGCTCATTATTCCTAATTGACCTCCTTCAAAGCCAATAAGTCTAATTGTTCTTGCTCTAATTTTTTCATTTATTCTCAATTTCGATGTCAATTTAATGCTTACTTTCCTCCTTTTATATCAGTAGAATACAACTATAAACTATTTATATACAAATTTACAAAATGGCAAAATATTTAACTATTCTTAAATGATAAGTTTGATAAATTTAACGTTACAAAATAAGTTAATATTTTTATCTATATCTTAAATCATTTTTGAAAAACTATAACATATTCTCTGTTTTTAGTCAATAGATAACTCGTATCTCGTTTTTCGTGAATCGTATCTCGCAAAGAAATATGAGCCAGAAGTTGGGATCCAAAATAAAATTCGTACCACATATCGCAAAAAGTTAGATAAAAAATACCGTTCTTTTTCTTTCTCTAATTCCCCATTAAAATTTACAATAACATAAATCTTTATAAATAATCAAAATACATGGATATAGAAGAATTTTTATATGCTATAAGGTTTTTTCTTTGATCTCTTTTAAAACATCTTCAACAAATTTGGTTAGTTTTATCTTCCCTAAGTCTCCTTTTCCTCTTTTTCTAACTGATACCATTCCATCTTCTAATTCTTTATCCCCAAATATTAACATATAAGGTATTTTCTCTATCTCAGCTTTTCTTATTTTAGCTCCGATTTTATCGTTTATTTCATCTAATTCTACTCTTATATTATGTTTTTTCAGCTCTTCTACCAGTTTTTCTCCGTAACTAATGTGCCTGTCTGCAATAGGCAGCAATCTTACCTGAACAGGTGCCAACCATAAAGGAAATGCTCCGGCATAATTTTCAATAAGTATTCCGATAAATCTCTCTATGCTCCCCAAAATAGTTCGATGCAACATGACCGGTCTTTCCTTTTCACCTTCTTTATTGATATAATAGAGGTCAAATTTTTCCGGCATATTAAAATCTATCTGTATCGTCCCACATTGCCAATTTCTGCCAATGCAATCTTCCAGATGGAAATCAATCTTTGGTCCATAAAATGCTCCATCTCCTTCATTGATGGTATAATTTATCTTCTTCTCTATTAAAGTTTCCTCCAGACTATTAGTTGCCTTTTCCCAAATCTCGTTAGAGCCCATAGCATTTTCCGGTTTAGTACTAAGTTCTACGCGGTAATCAAATCCAAAAGTCTTGTATATACGATCAGTTAAATCGATTACACCTTTTATTTCATCTTTAATTTGTTCAGGAGTCATATATATATGAGCATCGTCCTGAGTAAAAGATCTTGCTCTAAAAAGTCCATGAAGCACTCCGGATAATTCGTGCCTATGAACTAATCCCAATTCTCCCACTCTAAGAGGTAGATCTCTATAACTATGTAAATCGCATTTATAAATTAAAATTCCTCCCGGACAATTCATCGGTTTAATAGCATAATCTTCTTCATCTATTTTGGTAAAATACATATTTTCTTTATAATGATCCCAATGGCCGGATTGAATCCATAACGATTTATTTAAAATAATTGGGGTTTTTACTTCAGCATAGCCGGCTTTTTGATGTTCTTCTTTCCAATAATCCTCTAAAATATTTCGTAAAATCATTCCCTTGGGATGAAAGAAAGGAAATCCGATGCCCTCTTCGTGAAAGCTAAATAATTTTAAACTTTTTCCAATTTTTCTATGGTCTCTTTTTTTTGCTTCTTCCATTAATTTTAAATAATCATCCAGGGCAGATCTTTTATTAAAAGAGGTTCCATAAATACGTTGTAGCATTTTATTTTTTTCGCTACCCTTCCAATATGCACCAGCAACACTTAAGAGTTTAAAGGCTTTTATTTTTTTAGTAGAAGGGATATGGGGACCCCTGCATAAATCTACAAAATCCCCTTGTTGATATAAAGTAACTGTTTCATCATCAATATCTTCAAGGAGTTCTAATTTATAATTCTCATTTTTTTCTTTAAATAATTTTTTAGCTTCCTTTTTACTTACCTCTATTTTTTTAAAGGAAAGATCCTTTTCAACAATCTCTTTCATTTTTTTCTCTATAGCTGCTAAATCTTCCGGAACAAAAGAGTAATCTAAGTCAAAATCATAATAAAATCCATCTTTAATAGCCGGACCAATAGCTAATTTTACTTCAGGGAATAATTCCTTTACAGCTTGAGCCATAATATGTGAAGTACTGTGGTGAAATATTTCTTTTCCTTCTGGTGAGTTAAAAGCAATAATCTCAATTTTATCATTATCTTCAAGTAAATGACTTAGGTCTTTTTTTCCTCCATTTACTATTCCCGCAATAGCTTCTTTGCCCAATCTTTGGCTGATTTTTACAGCAGCATCATGCAATGTAGATCCTTTAGGCAATTCAATCTCCGAACCATCCAATAAAATGACTTTTATATTTGACATATTAAATACCTCCATAATTTAAATAAAAAAACTTCTCATCCTTAAATTTATAAAAGGACGAGAAGTATAATATGCTATCTCGCGGTTCCACCTTTTTTAGTTAAATAAATTATTTAACTCACTTAGTATATTTTTAACGGATATAATCCGCCTAATCTTATTTTATAAATTTTGAATTAGGAATTTTGATAAAAATAGTTTTCGGTAAATCTTTTATATAGATATTCACACCTATTTATATCTATTCTCTTAAAAAAAAGGTTAACCTACTATTTTCTATATTATTTTACACTATTTTATTTTTAGATGGTGGGCGGTACTGGATTCGAACCAGTGACTTCTTGCGCGTCGAGCAAGCATTCTACCACTGAATTAACCGCCCATTTGTTTGCTTCTCAAATATCTTTTCAACAAACATGGAGGCGGCACTCGGATTTGAACCGAGGATGAAGGATTTGCAGTCCTCTGCCTTCCCACTTGGCTATGCCGCCATATTTTTTATTGTGTAAAATGGAGCGGAAAACGGGATTCGGACCCGCGACCCTCGCCTTGGCAAGGCGATGCTCTACCACTGAGCTATTTCCGCAAAAACTAAACAAAGGATGGTGCCGAGACCCAGAATTGAACTGGGGACACGCGGATTTTCAGTCCGCTGCTCTACCGACTGAGCTATCTCGGCAATAAATTTATCTTGTAAGTCATATTTAAAAAAATGGCGGGGCCGACGAGATTCGAACTCGCGATCTCCTGCGTGACAGGCAGGCGTGTTAAACCAGGCTGCACTACGGCCCCGCGTAATTTTATGAAATTTGGTAGGCGGAACAGGGCTTGAACCTGTGACCCCTGGCTTGTAAAGCCAATGCTCTCCCAACTGAGCTATCCGCCCATACATTACTTTCTTGCTTCGCAAAAAATATTATAACATCTCTTTTTTTCTTTGTCTATAAAAATTTTAGCAAAATATCTCTGAATTTACCAATTAAATTAGTTGTTAGTGAATAATTTTCATCTAATTAGTCTTTCTGTTTACCATTCCACCGGTCTACCGGCCAATTTAGTTTATTGGTTAATCATAAATATTTAATCAACTAACTAATAAATTAAATGTATAAATTCAACGATAAAAGGATATATTCAATACGGTTTCTTATGGACAGATACAAGTTCTGCCCCTACTAATTTGATATATATTTTTTACTCTTCACTAAATACTATTCACTAACGATTATTCACTATCTTAAAATGGAATATCATCTTCTGATACTGTAGTATCTTCATTTACCACTTTATCAGATGTATTATCTTTATTTGTGGACTGGTTTCCCTGTTCGGCAAAATTATTATCTTTTACTAAATCTAAAAACTGTACTGTTCTGGCATTAATTTCATAAGAAGTTCTATTGTTTCCTTCTTTGTCCTGCCACTTATTAGACCTTAATTCACCGTTTACAGCTACTCTTCTGCCTTTTTTCAAAAATTGTGAAACATTTTCTGCCTGTTTTCCCCAGGTTGTTACATTTATAAAAAGAACATCTTCTACATTACTCCCTTCCTGATTTCTGTAAGTTCTATTTATAGCAATACCAAATTTACACACTCCCTTTCCACCAGGCGTATATCTCAATTCTGGGTCCCGAGTTAATCTTCCGATACCAATAAAAGAATTTAAGTCACCAAAAGCCATAACAATATTTCCTCCTTTTCTATTTTAAAATTTAATTATTTTTTATTCATCACGGTAACGCCGTGATGCTACAACACGACACATTGTAATCCTAAACACATTACTCATTATAGGCAGACACAAGGTCTGTCCCTACTAATTTTTTCTCTATTTTCTTTTCTTTGCTATACGCTATACACTATCTGCTATCCGCTTTTTCTATCATTTTATCACAATATTAACCAGTTTCCCAGAAACTAGGATTATTTTTACAATCTCTTTTCCTGTAATTTTCTCCTTTATTCTTGATAAAGAAAGTGCTTTTTCTTTTATTTTCTCATTATTACAAGAAGCAGAAACTGTAAATTTTCCTCTTAGCTTTCCATTTATCTGTACTACAATTAATTTTTCCTCTTCTTCCAGCATTTTCTCATCATATTCAGGCCAGGGCTTAAAATAAATACTTTCTTTATTTCCCATCTCCTGCCATAGTTCTTCTGAAAAATGAGGAGTGATGGGAGCTAAAAGTCTTACTATAATTTCCAAGGTCTTCTTTAAAACAAAGACATCATTTTCATTTTTTCCTTCTTCGGGTAATTCTAATTTATATGCTTCGTTTACCAACTCCATAATAGCACTGATAGCTGTATTAAAATGAAATCTCTTTTCAACATCTTCGGTAACTTTTTTAATAGTTTGATGAGTTTTTTGTCTTATTTTTTTAGCTTCAATGCTCAGATTTTTCAAGGAAACTTCTTCTTTGTCTTCCCCTTTTTTAAAACAATCGATATTATTATAGATCAATCGCCAAACTCGATTTAGGAATCGAGATGCTCCTTCCATTCCTTTATCAGTCCATTCCATGTCTACCTCCGGAGGACCGGCAAACAGCATCATCACTCTGGTAGCATCAATACCGAATTTAGTAAATATTTCTCCGGGGTTAACTATATTACCTTTCGACTTGGACATCGCCGCCCCACCCTTGCAGACCATTCCTTGAGTAAAGAGCCTTTTAAAGGGTTCTTCAAAATTGACATATCCCATATCATACAAAGCTTTAGTAAAGAACCGTGAATATAGTAGATGTAATATAGCATGTTCTACTCCTCCTATGTACTGGTCTACGGGCATCCAGTATTTTAATTCTTCAGCATTAAATGGCTCTGTATCAGTTTTAGGAGAACAAAATCTAAGATAGTACCAGGAAGAACAGACAAAAGTATCCATAGTATCTATCTCTCTTTTGGCTTTCCTACCGCATTTTGGACAAATTGTATTAACAAACTCTTTATTGCTTTCCAATGGGGACATGCCTTTGGGTTTAAAATCAACATTTTCCGGAAGCAAAACCGGCAAATCTTTTTCAGGTACGGGAACCATGCCGCAATTTTCACAGTAAATCATGGGTATGGGCGCTCCCCAATAACGCTGCCGTGAAATAAGCCAGTCTCTTAACCTATAATTAACTTCTCTCTCACCAGATCCCTTTTTAATCAGATAATCAATTATAACATCTAATGATTTACTGCTTGACAAACCGTTAAATTGGCCAGAATTAATCATAATTCCTTCCTCATCAAATGCATTTTTCATAGTATCAGAGGATACTTTTTTATCTTTTGGTTGTATTACTATTCTAATAGGTAAATTATATTTTTTGGCAAATTCAAAATCCCTTTGGTCATGAGCCGGAACTGCCATTACTGCCCCTGTTCCATAACCCATTAATACATAATTTGCCAACCAGATAGGAATTTCTTCTCCATTTATAGGATTTATTACATATTTGCCGGTGAAGCATCCTTTTTTCTCTGAGGTACCCGATACTCTGTCTATGGCACTCTCTTTGCTTACATCCTCTCTATACTTCTGCACTTCTGCCTTATAAGGAGAATCTTTCATAATTTCTTCTACTAAAGGATGCTCAGGAGCTAATAAAAAATAAGTCACACCATATAGAGTGTCAGGTCGAGTAGTGAAAACAGGAATAGTCTTATCACTCCCTTTTATGAGAAATTCAATCCTTGCCCCCTCGCTCCTGCCAATCCAATTCCTTTGCATGGTTAATACTTTCTCAGGCCATTCTTCCAAGCTCTCCATATCATCGAGTAATCTCTGAGCATATTCGGTAATCTTAAAAAACCATTGAGATAGCTCCTTTTTAATAACTTCAGTATCACATCGCCAGCATTTTCCATTTATTACTTGTTCGTTAGCCAAAACTACATTACAAGAAGGGCACCAATTAACTACTGCTTTTTTCTTATAAGCCAATCCTTTTTTATATAGTTGTAAAAACATCCACTGAGTCCACTTATAGTAATCCGGATTACAGGTAGCTATTTCTCTGTTCCAATCATAACTAATACTCATATCAATAAGAGTACTTTTCATTTTTTGAATATTCTCTTTAGTCCAAACCGAAGGATGTATTTGATTTTTAATAGCAGCATTTTCCGCAGGTAGCCCAAAAGCATCCCATCCCATCGGGTGTAGAATGTTATATCCCTGGGAATGTTTATATCTGGCTACTACATCACCAATAACATAATTTTTAACGTGTCCCATATGGGGTTCTCCTGAGGGATAGGGAAACATTTCTAAAACATAGTATTTTGGTTTTTTCGAATCCATTTCTACTTCAAAAAATTTATTTTTCTCCCAATATTTTTGCCACTTTTTTTCAACCTCATTGAAATTATACGATTCTTTCATTTTTTTAGTTCCTCCTTAAATACAAAAATCCCGCCTCAGGCAATTAGTCAAATTGCGAGGGACGAGATATTCTCGTGGTACCACCCTTTTTTCAGCAGGTTTACAATTTGGTGGAGCTGGCGGGAATTGAACCCGCGACCTCCTCCACGCCAAGGAGGCGCGCTCCCGACTGCGCCACAGCCCCATATCATCATTATCTGCTCTTATTATACAAGTAACGATTGTTAAACGTTGTAAACTACATTTAAAATATATTTTAATTTTTCGCTTACAAAACTTAAAGGTGAGTTTAAGGGAATTTTTTAAAAATTGCCCTTCATTCCTTCGCTCTGTCTTTTTCTTATTTAATTCGTTATAAGTATAATTGATAATTTTTTAAAAGTCAAAATAAATTAGTCGTTAGTGAATAGTAAATAGTCGTTAGCTAGAAAAGACAAGATTCCCGTTTTCGCGGGAATAACAGAAGGAGGATCGAATTTAACTGGCCAACTGGTAAACCGGGTAACCAGCTAACCAAATGTATCCACCTCAACACTTAGAAATCCACCATTAATTTCGATATCCAATTCCGCTTCTTTTTTACCATATTCAGTATTCGCATAAACCTGGTCATTTATTTTTACAAAACCCTTAATGTCTAATTTTACCAGCGGGAAACGTCTAAGTTTTATCCTGGTTCTAATTTCAGATGGAATCTTTAATATAATCTTAGCAGCTCCGGCATTAATTTTTACTTTAGATTTTTTTATTAATTCTCCTGAAAAATCAAATGCATATACTCCTGCGCCTCCATTAAAATCCATTTTATCAAAATTAGCATTAGCCAGGCCTGAAATGGTCATTGCAGATGCACCACATTTGATGTTAATGTTTCTCAAATCTATTTTATTCAATTGATTAAACATAATATTAGTACTACTTATTCCGGTAACAAGGGAAAATTTTTTAACTTTTAAATTACTTAAATTAATATCACCACTATAAGTAGCAGCATTAACATATATTTGCAAAGGAATATCGGAGGGTAATCTTAGATCCCAATCATTTTGAAGCGGAAAACGCAGATTTATATCTTTTTTTATGCTCTGGGATAAGTTTAAGATGCCATTTTTGCCTAATATTTCATAATGTATATTAGGTCTTAGTATTCCATTTTTATACAGAAAATTTCCTTTAAAAACACTTTTTTCCCCACAACCCAATTTAAATTTTCCTGCACCAAATTTTATATTCACTTCTAGAGAATCTATTTCTCCCAAAGAGACTATTCGTTCTCCCTGCCCTTTTATATCTGCTTCTAAATTAACAAAATAAGAAAAGAAAAATAAAAATATTAAAAATAAATTTAAGTAAATATATTTTTTATCTAAAAATGATTTCATATTAATCCCCTGCTCTATAAAATACTAAAAATACGGTAAATATTCAAGTTCTGAAAAATTTATATCTTAAGTTATAGTGTGGAATGTACAAAAAAATATCTATAATAATATATTCTTTAAAGAAAAATAAAGTGCAGGACATTTGTATTGCCCTGCACTTACAGAAACGTTTCTTATAATTTTTGTAGTAATTTATTTTAATCTACATTTATTCTATTCTTCTGCAAAATACCATATCAAATATGCTATTGCTCCAATAATTGCTGCCCACCAGTACCAAGCTAAATCCTCCATATTATTACACCTCCTTTTTTATAGTACTTTTCTAGTGCAAACCGACAAATAAGTTTTTCTTTATATATTATATCCTATATCTATTACGGAAATCCTTCTTTTTTTTAAAAAAAATTAAAATATTTAATTTTCTTGTTCTTCTTTGGTTTTTTCTATTATTTCTTGGGCTATATTGCTTGGCACTTCTTCGTAATGAGAGAATTTTACGGTAAAACTTCCTCTGCCCTGAGTCATTGAACGTAAATCAATGGCATATTTAAATACTTCTACCTGGGGAATTTTTGCTTTTATGCTTTCTTTCCCCATTGAATTTTCTTCCATCCCCATTATCTTCCCTCTCTTACTATTTAAATCACCGATTATATCGCCCATGTAATCCTTAGGCACTGTCACTTCTATATTCATAATTGGCTCTAATAATACCGGATTAGCTTGAGCTGCGCCTTTTTTAAAGGCCATCGAACCAGCTACCTTAAAAGCCATTTCCGAAGAATCTACCGGATGATAGCTTCCATCATAAACAGTAACCTTCATATCTATAGTGGGATACCCTGCCAATACTCCTTTTTTCATGGCTTCAACCACACCTTTTTCTACCGCTGGACGGTATTGGCGGGGAATTACCCCTCCAACTATCTTATCTACAAATTCAAAACCTTCTGTTTTACCTTTGGGTTCAAGTTCCAACCAGCAATGTCCATACTGTCCTCTGCCTCCTGACTGTTTTTTGTATTTCCCTTCTACCTTAACTTTTTTTTGAATAGTCTCTTTATATCCTACCTTCGGAGTACTCTTTTCAATCTCTACCCCAAATTTACTATTCATAGTGCCAATTACTACATCTAAATGTGATTCTCCCATACCAGCTAATATAGTTTCTCCTGTATCATCATCACGATAAACATTAACTGTAGGATCTTCATCAGTTATTTTACTTAAAGCCATACTTAATTTATC
>JAYEGH010000043.1:0-5222 GCA_034659055.1 Candidatus Caldatribacteriota bacterium | reverse complement strand
TTTATTGTTCCCCCAAAAAGAAATTTTCTTATTCTTTAATATGAAAGGAATAATGAGCATAATAGGTAGATTTCGGAAAAAGACTATTTCCATTACGGGAAGATAGCGTAAATATTTTACCAGTACCGCCATAACAGAAAAACAGATGGTTGCAATAATCATCATCAAAATTCCGGCATTAAAATTATCTTTAAATTTTTCTTCTATAATTACTTCTTTTGCTTTATTGATACTACTTGAACCTCTATTAAAAAATTTATATTAACCTACATTAATATAATAAGCAATCATCTTCTTAAAGTAAAGAATAGTTCCTAGATTACACAATACTGGTTTTTTTTTGACTTTTTTTGAAATTTATGCTATTTTGTTGGAAATTTAATATTTATTACCTCACTTTACAAAGTGGGGTAGAGGTGCGAGCAACAATCAGTAATGATGATAAGGTGGGCTCTAATGATTCATCAAGAAAGGTGTTCTCGCCGAAGCGTAAAGCAAATAGCTCTAATACTTTATGCCGGGCTTATGATGAATAATCATAATACTGTCATCAGGAACACTTACCCTGGTTTCTGATGGAGCGCTATCTCATCTAATGAGAAAATGGGAAACAAATTTAATTGTCACATTATTTTAGGCAATTGATGAGTATAGTGCTTATCAATTGCTTTTTTTATTTTAAAAACATTAATATTACAATATTTCCAAGAAAAATGTTATATATTGTCTGAATTCTTGAATATAAGGAGAAAATAATGAACTCAAATAAAATAATTTCTCAAATCAACAGGAATGGTTTTTCAACAGATAAGTCTGGAAATTTAGAATTTGATTTTTGTAAACTTAAAAAAATAAGTCAAAAATACGGTACTCCCTGCTATGTCTATTCTGAAAATCTGATAAGAAAAAAATGCCGGGAATACATCCGGGCATTTTCTCAACACAATATTGAATTTGAAATACTGTATGCAAGTAAGGCTTTTTCGGTAAAAGCTATGGCACATATTTTAAAAGAAGAGGGATTAAGCCTGGAAGTAGCTTCCGGTGGAGAATTATACACTGCCCTATCAGCAAATTTTCCTCCGGAAAAGATATTTTTTCATGGAAATAATAAATCAAAAGAAGAAATAGAATTTGCCCTTAAAGAAAAAATTGGCACAGTGATGATAGATAATGAACATGAATTGGAAACAGTTGAGCAAATTGCAAAAAAATTAGACATTGAAGTTAAAATAATGCTCCGTGTAACACCGGGAATCGATACTCATACTCATAAATATATCCAGACTGGCCAGATAGATTCAAAATTCGGAATTAGCATTAACAAGATTCCCGATTTTATGAAAAAAGTTTTGTTGAAAAAGCATTTAATTTATAACGGATTACACTTTCATCTCGGATCTCAAATTTTTGACCTGTCGCCTTACTTTTTAGCTATTGAAGAAATGGTTAAGTTAATTCGCAAAATCAAAAATCTCTATCATATTGAAACTGCTAAATTAAATTTGGGAGGAGGATTAGGAATAAAATACCTTGAATCTGATTCACCTCCTTCAATAGAATATTTTGTAAATTTAGTTGTGAAGAGTTTAAAAAAAGAAATGAAAAAAAATGAATTGAATATGCCAAAAATTTTAATCGAACCCGGAAGGTCAATTGTCGGAGAAGCGGGAATTACAATTTATAGCATCGGTGCAATAAAAGAGATACCGAAACTTAAAAAATATTTAATTATAGATGGTGGAATGACAGATAATCCCCGTCCTATCCTCTATGATGCTAAATATAAGGCAGTTTTATTAGAAAAGATTAATTCCGTTCCCAGTGAAATAGTAACCATAGCCGGTAAATGCTGTGAATCAGGAGATATTTTAATAAAGGATTTAAAGCTTCCCACGGCTTCCTTGGGAGATCATTTGGTTGTATTCTCTACCGGAGCTTACCATCATTCGATGTCCAGTAATTATAATGGATTACCAAAGCCGGCAGTGGTATTAGTAAACAACGGTAAATCTGCTCTGATAGTAAGAAGAGAAACTTATGCCGATATGATAAAAAACAATAGTATGCCGGAATGGTTTTAAATAAAAAAATAATGCGAAGGTGATAGTTATGAGAATAATAGTTAAATTTGGCGGAACCAGTGTTCAAGACCCGAAAAGGCTTAAAAAGGCTGCTCAATCTATAATTCAACAAGTTAAAAAGGGACACGAAACAGTAGTTGTAGTATCAGCAATGGGTAATACAACAAACAATTTAACTTCTCTACTTAAAGATTCTACCAAAGAAAATATTGAGGATAAAGATTATGCCGATTTTGTTTCCATGGGAGAACGAATCAGCGCAAGAATTTTAGCCGCTACCATTAAATCTATGGGATTTTCTTCACAATATTTTGATCCTGTTGAAGAAATATTTCCTATTATCACTGATGCAAATTTTAATGATGCTAAAATCATCCCCGAAAAAAGTAAAGAGAAGTGCCAAAAAAATATTGAACCCTTGCTTAAAAAAGGAATTGTTCCTATAGTCTGCGGCTTTTTAGGCAGAAACTGTGATGATGGAAATATAACTACTCTGGGTCGAGGTGGAAGTGATATAACTGCTTTTGCCTTAGGGAATTTTTTAGAGGCAGATGAAGTAATTATTGTAACTGATGCTGTAGGAGTTTTAAGCGCTGATCCGCGTATAATAGAAAAACCAATCACTTTGAAAAAGATAAGCGTGGAAGAGATGGGGATATTAGCCGAAGGAGGGGCAAGAGTTTTACACCCCCGTGCTTTAAAATACAAAACGGATAAAATGAAAGCAAAAGTAATTCATTTTCAAAACGGAAATTTAGCAGCAAAAGGTACAGAGATAATAGGCATCTTTAAAAGCAAATTGATTCTCTTTAAGGAAAAACTTGTTATGTTAACAGTCCTGGGAACGGATATTTTTAATACTCCCGGCTTGTTACAGAAGATAATTTCACCTATTTCAGCCCAACAGATAAGTTTTTATGGAATATCCATCGGAACAAAGCATATTGGATTATACATCCTGGAAGAATACGCCCAAAAATCATATGATTTAGTGCATCCCATTATAGTTGAAAATGAAAGATTAAAATCAGTAACTTTAAAAAAAGATATCTCCTTAATTATTGCCAGAAGCAGGAACTTTATCGAAACTCCGGGAATTATCGAAAGAATTACCCGACCCCTGGCGGAAAATAATATAAATATCATCGAAATGACCACAATTAAAACTGATATATTAATCTTTTTAGAATGGAAAGACAGAAAATTTGCTTACAATACAATAAACAAATCTTTAGAAAAAGCCGGAATTGTGGTTACTGGCTAAATTTAGCGTATAGCTAATCGTGTATCAAGTATCGTGTAAAGAAAAAAGAAGTTGCAAGATGCAGGATACGGGTTGCAAGTAGGGGCGTATTGCATACGCCCATGTAATAAATTAAAATTAAAAACTGATTGTCTTCACGCAATACGCGATACGCGATACGCAATACGAAAATAAAGGAGGAACGAAAAATGTTAAAAGGATCTTTAGTCGCTATGATCACCCCATTTACAAAAGGTGGTGAAGTTGATAAAAAAGGAATAAAAGAATTGGTAGAATTCCATATTAAAAATGGGACTGACGGTATTGTCCCCTGTGGAACAACCGGAGAATCACCTACTCTCTCCTACGAAGAACATAAAAGAGTAGTTGAGATCACCATAAATGCTGTTGCAGGAAGAATTCCGGTTATCGCCGGTACCGGTTCCAACAGTACCTGGGAAACACTGGATTTAACCTCCCATGCAAAAGAAGCCGGTGCAGATGGAGCGCTTATTGTGGTTCCTTACTATAATAAACCAACACAAAAGGGATTGTACCTGCATTATAAAGAGATTGCAGAAAAGATTGATATTCCCATTATCGTCTATAATGTCCCATCGCGAACCGGAGTCAATTTATTACCGCAAACTTTGGCAAAATTGGCTGAATTAAAAAATATTGTAGCTGTCAAAGAGGCAAGCGGTAACCTGGAACAGATGACTCAAATAGTTGAATTATGCGGAGATAAAATTACTCTCCTTTCCGGAGATGATAAATTATTGCTGCCGGTATTATCTATCGGTGGCAAAGGAGTCATTTCGGTAGTTGCAAATATCATCCCTGCCGATGTCGCTAATATGGTCCGGCAATTTGAACAGGGAAATTATCAAACTGCACAGGAACTTTTTATTTCAAAAATATACCCTTTAAGCAGTGCGATGTTTTATGAAACCAATCCGATTCCTGTAAAGACCAGTGTTAAATTGATGGGACTACCTGCCGGTGATTTGCGTCTGCCCTTAGCTCCGATAAATGATGATAATTTAGCCAAATTAAAATCAGATTTAGTGAAATTTAATCTACTGGAGGGATAAAATGACTAAGACTAAAGTTATAGTATGTGGTGGTTGCGGAAGAATGGCTTCAAAGGTTGCCCAACTACTTTTTCAAGATAATAAGATGGAATTGTTAGGCATCATTGAATCCCCTACTCATCCTGATATCGGAAAAGATTGGGGAACGACTATGGGTCTTGGGAATACCGGGATTATAATCGGCAACGATTTAGAAGAGACCATTCAAGAGGCAGATCAAATCGTTGAATTTACTAATCCTGAAGTTTCTCTGCAACACTTGAAAATTGTTTCTAAATATAACAAAACTATGATTATGGGCACAACCGGCTTTTCTATTAAAGAGATAGATAAAATGAAAAAACTGGCTCAAAACATACCTTTTCTCTTTTCGCCTAATATGTCTATGGGAGTTAATCTTCTCTTTAAACTTGCCGCTGACGCAGCGGTATCTTTAGGCGATGGTTACGACATTGAAATAATCGAATCTCATCATCGTTTTAAAAAAGATGCCCCCAGCGGGACAGCCAAAAAATTAGCTCAAGAAATTGCCAGGGTAAGAAATGTCGATCTTAATGAAGTAGGAATATATGGAAGACAAGGAATTATCGGAGAAAGGAAAAGAGGAGAAATTGGCATTCATTCTATTCGAGGTGGAGATATTACCGGAGAGCATACCGTAATATTTACTGCTTTGGGTGAAAGAATCGAATTGACTCATAAAGCCCACAGCCGCGATACTTTTGCCCATGGGACTATCCAGGCAATAAAATTTATGCAAGGGAAATCCGTAGGATTTTATGAAATGAAAGATGTGTTGAA
>JAYEGH010000042.1:0-5311 GCA_034659055.1 Candidatus Caldatribacteriota bacterium | reverse complement strand
CTGCTTTAAAGAATATTGAAATCGGATTAATTAAAGTAAAAAAGATGAATAAGAAAGAAGCTAAAAAGAAAGCAATAGAAGAATTAAAGCAGGTCGGCCTGGAAAAACAGGCTGATTTATTCCCTGCACAGCTTTCCGGAGGGCAGAAACAGAGAGTATCCATAGCCAGGGCTTTGGCCATGAATCCTAAAGTGATGCTTTTTGATGAACCTACTTCAGCGCTCGATCCAGAGTTAATCGGAGAAGTGTTAGAGGTAATTAAAAAATTGGCGGTAGCAGGAATGACCATGGTGGTGGTTACTCATGAAATGGGTTTTGCCCGTTCTGTGGCAAATGAAATAATGTTTATGGAGAATGGGAAAATAATGGACCAGGGGACTCCTTATAAGATGTTTAACAATCCTGAACACGAACGAACAAAAAAATTTCTTTACAAAATAACTGAACTTTATTGAAAGTCGGAAGAATAAAAATGGATATAATAACTTTTATTCGTGAAATACTTTTAACTCCTTTATTGGAAGGTACAGTAGTTACTCTTAAATTAATAGTTGTCTCTATCCCCTTCGGTTTTATTTTGGGGGTTCTAATAGCCGTAGGTCGAGTCTATGGGAATAAATTTATTTCTTCTTTTTGTGTTGTTTACACTTTATTCTTTCGTGGAAGCCCTTTATTGGTACAGCTTTTTATCCTCTACTATGGTCTTCCTTCAGTTGGCATTTTTTTATCTCCGTTTGTTGCAGCAGTTTTAGGTTTCATTTTTTGCAGCGGAGCCTATCATTCAGAATATATAAGAGGGGCTATTCAATCGATAAAAATAGGACAGATGATGGCAGCCGAGGCCTTGGGAATGTCTAAATTCCAGGCTGTTTTGTACATTATTCTTCCTCAGGCTTTAAGAAGGGCAATTCCCGGTTGTTCCAACGAGATTATTTATTTGATAAAATATTCATCCCTTGCTTTTATAGTTACTTGTGTAGAATTAACTGGTGCAGGGAAAATTATTGCCTCTCGTTATTTTGAATATACCCTGGTTTTTCTGGTAGTAGGAGCAATATACCTGTTAATGGTTTCAGTAGTTACTAAAGTGCTTAACACCTTAGAAAAAAAATTAGAAATTCCCGGAATAGGGTAAAAGTTATAAATTAAATAAAGGAATTATAACAAATTATTATTTTTATATTTAAAATAAGCAATTTTAATAAATATTTTATCAGGAGGTACCGAAATAATTGAAAAAATTATTAACTGGTAATGAGGCAATTGCTGAAGGAATAATTGAATCAGGAGTGGAAGTTGTTACTGGGTATCCGGGGACTCCTTCTACGGAAGTAATCCTGACTTTACTACCTCAGGAAAAACAATTGGGAATTCATATAGAATGGAGTATAAACGAAAAAGTTGCTTTTGAAATTGCTGCTGCTGCTGCCTGGGCAGGAAAGAGAGCCCTGGTTACCATGAAGATGTCAGGAGTAAATGTAATTGCCGATTCATTATCTTCTGTCGCCTATAGTGGATGCAATGGGGGGTTGGTTATTTTTGTAGCCGATGATCCCGGAGTGAGTGCCGGTATGCCTGAAGAAGATTCCCGCTATTATGCTAAATCAATGGTAGTCCCCATGCTTGACTTGTCTTCTCAGCAGGAATGCCTTGATTACGTTAAAGTTGCTTTTGATATTTCTGAAAAGATTGGCGGTCCGGTATTTTTAAGATCGACTACTGAGATTGCTCACGTTGCTTCTGATGTGATGTTAGGTGAGAAATTAAATATAAAAAGAAAAGCTCATTTTGAGCGCGACATTGTGAAATATACCAAAGCAGGAGCAGTCTGGTGTATGGCTCAACATCAAGATACGCTAAACAGATTGGTTGGGGCTTCTAAAATTGTTGATAATTATATTAGTGAATCTGGTATAAAAATAAATGAAACTCATATAGTACAAAGAAGCAAGTGTGGAGTAATTTATGCAGGAGCAGTGCAGGGAAATTTTAAGGAAGTTTTAAAGAGATATGATATAAAACTATCCTGGTTAAAGATTGGCATGGTTCATCCCTTACCTGAAGAGAGGATAAAGAAATTTTTAGAAACCGTAGATAGAGTGCTTATTTTAGAAGAATTAGACCCTCTAATAGAAACAGAAGTGATGAGACTTGCCTTTTTAATGAATAAAAAAATAGCTATTTTAGGAAAATTTGACAAAATATTACCATTGATAGGAAATTATTCTTTTGAAAAAATAAAAAATGCTCTGGAAGTTCTTTTAAAAACAAAACTCGAATCTGGGCAGAATCCTAAAATTTTAGAGAGAGCTAAAGAATTAGAAGTCAAACGTCCTACTTCTTTCTGTATAGGTTGTCCTCATCGGGGAACTTATTTTGCTTTAAATAAAGCGGTTAAAAATTTAAAATATAAAAAGGATGAAATTATTATTACCGGAGATATTGGTTGTACAATATTGGGAATGAACAAGCCTTTTGAAAGCTGTTGGACTGAAGTAGCCATGGGAGCGAGTATCGGTATAGCCCAAGGTTTTAAATGGGCAGGTATTAAAAAACCGGTAATAGCAACTATAGGGGATTCTACTTTCTTTCATGCTGGTATGCCACCCCTTGTTAATGCAATATACCACAAGGTTAATCTAACCATTATTATATTAGATAATTGGTGGACTGCCATGACCGGTTTTGAAGAAAATCCGGGCACTATTCCTTTAAAAAAGACTGATAATGCTAGGGTAGATATCGAAAAAGTATGCCGCGGTTGCGGAGTGAAAGAATTATATGTAATTGATCCTTACCAAGCCGAACAATCAATAGGAAAAATTATGAAGGCTATTAAGTATCCGGGGGTTTCGGTAATAATTTCTCGACGGGAGTGTTCTCTGCAAGCAAAGAGGAGAAAAGCAAACTTGCCTAAATTTAGAGTTGATATAGATAAATGTACCGGTTGTCGGATATGTTTAAACCAATTGGCATGTCCGGCTATGGTATTTCATCCTAAAACCGGCAATCATAAAGCTTTTATGGAAATTAGCTCAGCCTGCACAGGATGTGGATTGTGTGAATATGTTTGTCCGACAGGGGCGATTGAGGTGATAGAAGATGGAAAATAATATATATATAATAGGAGTTGGAGGACAGGGTACAATAAGATTAGGGCAGATTATCGCTAATTATATATTGGAGAAAGGTGAAAAAGTTAAATTTTTCAAAGAAGTGGGAATGGCTCAACGAGGTGGACCTGTTCATTGTGAATTAAGAATAGGTAATATTTTTGGCTCAAGAATTCCCCCTTATTCTTCTGATGCAGTTGTAGTAATGGAACTTGCCGAAGGCTTAAAGGTTTTAAAATTTGTTAAACCGGGAGGAACGGTCCTTTTAAATAAGAAAAAAGTTTATCCTATAGACATGATGACTAATCCGGAAAAATATCCTCAGGAAAAAGAGATAGAAGAATTATTTAAAGAAACTAAAGCCAAATTAATGTGGATAGATGCTAAAAAAATTGCTTCAGAGGTAGGACTTTCTATTGCAGAAAATATTGTCTTGCTGGGTGCTCTCTCTTTTATCTCTTCATTTGACAAAAAGTCAGTTATTAATACTTTAAGAAAATACATCCCTCGCGAATTAGATAAAAATATTGCTGCTTTTCGTGTAGGTTACGAAACAGCAGAAGGAATGGATAAGTAAAAAATATGAAAATTTTTTTTAACCCTTATTCGGTAGCTATTTTTGCCTCCATGAAAGAGGGGAAAACCGGATATGAAATAGTGAAGAATATGCTGGAGGGTGGATTTAAAGGAGAAATCTATCCCATAAACCGTAACGGTGGCGAGATATTCGGTCAAAAGATTTATACCGAATTTAATGATTTAGATATTGATTTAGCTATTATTGCTATTCCGGGGAAATTTATTCCTTCCTTACTTGAAGATTTAGGCAATAAAAAGGTTAATTCAGTAGTTATAATTTCTGCCGGTTTTTCGGAAGTAGGAAATGTAAAAGAAGAAGAAGAAATTAAAAAAATTGCCAAAAAATATCAGATGAAAATCATAGGTCCTAACTGTGCCGGGATTATGAATACTGATTGTAATCTCTTTGCCAGCATTGAAGTTCGTGCTCTTTTAGGACAAACCGCCTTTATTACCCAGAGTGGAGCGCTGGGTGGAGCTGTTTTAATGATGGCAGAAGATTTGGGATTTGGCTTTTCTAAATTTGTAAGTTATGGGAACAGATGTGATGTAGATGAAACAGATTTGATTAAATATCTTGAAGATGACCCTCAAACCAAGGTAATTGCTATTTATATTGAAGGGTTGACTGAAGGAAGAAAATTTTTAGCTCAAGCCAAAAAGACCGTTCTCAAAAAACCGATTGTTGCTATTAAGGCGGGTAGGAGTAAAGCGGGAATGAGAGCTACTTCTTCTCATACCGGTTCTCTGGCAGGGGAAGACAAGATATACGATGCCGCTTTTAAGCAAGCCGGTATTTTGCGGGTAGAGGGTGTAGAAGAGATGTTTGATTTATGCCGTGGCTTGATTCAATATCCGGAAATTAAAGGAAAAAAAATCGGGGTGATTACCAATTCAGGAGGACCAGCAGTTCTGGCTACTGATAAATTAGAAGAATTAGGTTTGGAAGTTTCCGAACCTTCTGATAATTTAAAAAATAGACTGAAAGAACTTTTACCTCCAAATGTTGCTTTAGGAAATCCTTTTGACCTTCTGGCGTATGGGGGAGCGGAATATTTTGCCAAAGTCAGTAAAACTATTACCTCGGAATATGATGCGTTACTTGCTATCTTTGTACCGACTGCATCGATGGACTCTACAGAGATTGCGACAGCTTTAGGAAAGATAAAAAAAGAGATTAAAATTCCGATATTTGTTAATTTTATGGCGGGCAGATTGGTAAAAGAGGCGATTAGTGAATTAAAAAAATACGGAATCCCCAATTACGAAACCGGGGAAAGATGCGCTAAAGTAATTCAAAAGATATATAAAAATAATCGTTAGTGAATACAACAGTAACGAGTGATAAATAATAAGTAACAGGTTACAAGTTTATAAAAAAGAAGTAGGGGCGTATTGCATACGCCCAGATAGCCGTCATTCCCACGAAAGTGGGAATCTATCTTTGTATTTTATTACTGGATTCCCGTTTTCACGGGAATGACAATATGGGCACGAGAATAACATAAAATGACGCAGTAATCTCAGTTAACTAGTTAACCAGCTTTAACCAATTAACCATTAAGGAGCAAGAGGTGCATAGAATTATCCAGAGGGCTCAAAAAGAAAAAAGGTCTTTG
>JAYEGH010000041.1:18800-22817 GCA_034659055.1 Candidatus Caldatribacteriota bacterium | reverse complement strand
AGTATTTGGTATTTAGCATTTAGTTAAGATAGAAAGAAGAAGATGAGAAGGAAAAGAGGAGGAGGGGAAAAAGAGAGGATGAGATTGGAAAAATAAATATTCTACAACATTACGAGATTAGAGTAATGAATTAATGCAAATCTAAACTGTGTCTTCTTGACAGGTCATTTGATAATAATTATTTTATAGGAAATCTTGACAAATAGCATCTATGGTGGTATCTTATTGTTTAGTGTAATTAGCACTCTCTTAATGAGAGTGCTAATTGAGGTGAAAAATGGTATTAAGCGAAAGAATGAAAAGAATATTAGCAGCTGTTGCACATAGGTATATTACCTATGTTGAGCCGGTTAGCTCAAGCACTATTGCAAGGGAATATAACTTGAATCTAAGTACAGCAACCATTCGCCATGAACTTTTTTTGTTGGAAAAAGATGGTTATTTGTGGCATCCTCATACTTCATCGGGAAGAATCCCGACTGATAAGGGTTATAGATTTTACGTGGATAATTTAATGCAGAAAAGTTATTTAAGTAAAGGTGATAAAGATTTAATTATTAGAATATACAAAAAAAGTAAAGAATTTGAATATACAATGAAAAGTACATCTCAATTATTATCTCAATTAACCGATAATATTGGTGTTGTTTTAGGACCTATTGTTTACAATAATCTTGTAGATTATATTCAATTTAATGCAATAGGAAATGATCGTATTTTAGTAATAATAGTTACTGATACAGGATTGGTTTATCAGAAAATAATTAATATTTCCGGAGAAATTACTAAAGATAATTTAAATTATTTATCCAACTATATAAATAGTAAATTGAAAAATAAGGATATAAATCTGATAGATTTAAATTCAATATTAATAGATGAGCTGGAAAAATTTCTTTCGTTTCAACGAAGATTTAACTATATCCATAATTTCTTAAAAGAATGTTTTAATTTCGAATATTTGGAAAATAAAATTTATTTGGACGGAAGAATTAATATTATAAAAAAACCGGAATTCAAAGAAGCTGATAAATTGAACTATATTTTATCATTTATTGAAGAAGAAGGTATCTTAGCAAAAGTTATTAAGGAAGATATAAATTTCGAAGATACTAAAATAACTATTGGTAGAGAGAATAGACAAAAAGAGATACAAAATTGCAGCTTGATAAGCAGCAAATATAATATTAGAGGTAGGCCATCCGGTGTAATTATGATATTAGGACCAACAAGGATGAATTATTCTCGAATGGTGTCGGTTGTAGAATATATTTCAGACAAGTTAAGTGAAGTGCTATCAAAATATTAAAAGGAAAAAACTTAAACGGGGGAGCAGGAATGTTCAATAAAAAAGGGAAAAAAGAAATAAAAAGCAAAAAGGAAAAACCTTTCGAAAAAAAGTATAAAATGGCGAAAAAAGAAGAATTAATTAAAATGTTAGAAAAAGAAGATAAAAATATTGTAATATTGGAGAAAAAATTATTAGATGCTGAAAAAAATGCAAAAGAGAAAGATAAGCTGTCTAAAGAAAATTCAGAAAAATTATTAAGATTGCACGCTGATTTCGATAATTATAAAAAAAGACAGGAAAAAAAACAAAAAGAATTTATAGAATATGCAAACGAGGGGTTACTGAATAATCTATTATCTGTCTTGGATAACCTTGAAAGAGCATTAGATTCAACAAAAAAAGAAGAAAACACTAAATCGATAAGACAAGGATTACAAAATATTTTAAAAGAGTTTAACGGTCTTTTAAAAAAAGAAGGCGTGAGACCAATCAAATCAATAAATCAGAAATTTGATCCAAGCAAACACGAAGCAGTTATGAAAGAAGAAACTGATAAAGATTTCGAAGATAGGGTAACAGAAGAGTTTCGAAAAGGATATTTTATAAGATCAAAAGTTTTAAGACCGGCAATGGTAAAGGTTGCTGTATCAGTTAAAGAAAAAAAATAAAGAAATATTATTTTAAATAATACCATATTAGGAGGAAAATAAAATGGGAAAAATAATAGGAATTGATTTAGGAACAACAAATTCAGTAGTTGCTGCAATGGAAGGTGGAAAACCTACAATCATAGAGAACGCAGAAGGGGGAAGAACGACTCCGTCTATTGTTGCTTTTACAAAAAAGGGAGAAAGACTAGTAGGATTATTAGCAAAAAGACAGGCAATTACTAATCCAACAAATACAATATTTTCTGTAAAAAGACTTATAGGCAGAAGATATAGTGACAAAGAAGTTCAGACAGCAAAAAAATTCTTACCCTTTAAGTTAGCCGCAGGAGAACATACTGATGTAAAAATTGGAGTTAAGGGCAAGGAATATACTTCACAGGAGATATCAGCAATGATTTTACAAAAATTAAAAAAATCTGCTGAGGATCATTTGGGTGGGAAAGTTACTGATGCTGTTATTACTGTACCTGCCTATTTTAATGATAATCAGAGAGAAGCTACAAAAAATGCAGGAAAAATAGCTGGTTTAAAAGTTCTTAGAATTATCAACGAACCTACTGCTGCTGCTTTTGCTTATGGATTTGATAAGAAAAAAGATGAAAAAGTTGCTGTTTTTGATTTAGGAGGCGGAACTTTTGATATCTCCATATTAGAGATAGGGAAAGAAGGAGTATATGAAGTAAAATCCACTAATGGAAATACTTTCTTGGGTGGAGATGATTTTGATCAGAAGATAATAGATTGGCTGGTAGATGGCTTTAAAAAGGAAAATGGCGTAGATTTAAAAAATGATCAAATGGCATTACAAAGATTAAAAGAGGCAGCAGAAAAGGCAAAATGTGAGCTTTCTACATCTTTAGAAACTGATATTAATTTACCTTTTGTTACTGCTGATGCCAGTGGACCCAAACATCTAAATGTTACCTTAAGCCGTTCAAAGTTAGAACAGCTTACCGCAAAACTTGTAGATAGTACTATTGAACCTTGTCATAAGGCACTAAAAGATGCTAAATTAAAGTTAGGAGATATAGATGAAGTTATATTGGTTGGTGGTCAAACAAGGATGCCTAAAGTTCAAGAAACAGTTAAAGAATTATTTGGAAAAGAAGCGAATAAAGGGGTTAATCCGGATGAAGTAGTTGCTGTTGGAGCAGCAATACAAGCAGGAATTTTGGGGGGAGAAGTAAAAAAAGATATTTTATTGCTTGATGTTACTCCATTATCTTTGGGCATAGAGACATTAGGTGGTGTATCTACAAGACTAATTGATAGAAATACTACTATACCTACTTCTAAAAGCCAAATATTTTCTACTGCAGCAGATAACCAAAATGCAGTTGATATCAATATTTTACAAGGTGAAAGATCTATGGCCAAGGACAATACAAGTCTGGGAAGATTCCAATTAGTGGGAATCCCTCCTGCACCCAGAGGAATGCCTCAAATCGAAGTAACTTTTGATATTGATGCCAGCGGAATTCTTAATGTTAAAGCGAAGGATAAGGGCACTAATAAGGAACAGAAAATAACTATTACTGCTTCGACCGGATTAAGTGATGAAGAAATTGATAAAAAGGTCAAAGAATCAGAACAATATGCGGAAGATGATAAAAAGATAAAAGAAAAAATTGAACTAAAGAATCAAGCAGATAACTTAATTTACTCAGTAGAAAAAACTTTAAAAGAATCAGGTGACAAGATTAGTGAAACTGAAAAAAATGAAGTAGGTGAAGATATAAAAAATCTTAAAAAAGCTGTTGAAGAGGATAGTTTAGAAAATATTAAATCTTCTATTGAAAAATTAACAAATTCATCTCATAAACTCGCAGAAGAGATATATAAGAAGACATCGGCTCAAGAACAGCAGAAAGAGCAAAATAAGGAAGCTTCTACTGATGATAATTCAAAAAAATCCGAAGAAACTAAAGAAACTAAAGAAAATGAAGAAGAAGTAGTTGATGCAGATTTTGAAGAAGAAAAAAAAGATGAAGGAAAAAAGAATGATTAGTTAATTTGACAGCATGTGGAAATAAATTTTCTGAAGGAAATTTAAGG